>JBARGS010000272.1:0-26272 GCA_049798495.1 Candidatus Korobacteraceae bacterium
CCTAGGCGCTGACCGCTTCGGCGGTTTCGGACTTGGTCTCGGAACCCGATGTTCCGCTTGCCGGTGGCGGAGGCATCACGGCAGCCTGCTGCTTGCGCGTCTCCTTTACCGACCGATTGCGCGCCGCACGCAGCTTCAGAAACGACTTGGCTTCGGTGTAGAGGCGTTTCCGGTCGGTAGCATTGAACGCCGCCCTCTTCACAATGCGGAAGATTGCCTTGGGCCGGAAATAGTACTCGTCGTAGAAGCGATGCACCATCTCCAGGATGTAATCGCGCGAGATGCCGGGGTACTCGATCATCGCGACCTGGTGGCCCATCTCATCAACCATCTGCGCGCCTTCATTCAGAATGAAGCCGTTCGCCTTGGCAAAGTCGTACAGCTCCGTTCCGGGATAGGCGTGCGCCAGTGAAACCTGGATGGTTTCGACGTCGAGTTCCTTGGCAAAATCGATGGTGCGGCGAATGGTCTCATGGGTTTCACCAGGCAGCCCAAGGATGAAGTCGCCGTGTACAACCAGTCCAAGTTTCTTGCAGTCGCGGGTGAAGTCGCGCGCCCGCTGGACGGTTGCGCCCTTCTTGATGTTCTTCAGAATCTGCTGGTCGCCGGATTCGTAGCCCACAATCAACAGGCGACATCCAGCCTCCTTCATCGCCTTCAGCGTCTCGTAATCGGTGGTCACGCGCGAGGTGCAGGACCAGGTCATGTTCAGCGGCTTCAGCTTCGCACAGAGCTCGATCGTGCGCGCCTTCTGGATGTTGAAGGTGTCGTCGTCGAAGAAAAACTCCTTCACCCAGGGCCAGTACTCTTTGGCCTTCGCCATCTCGGCGGCAACGGCGTCGGACGACCGCTTGCGCCACGGATGTCCGCTGAGCGTCTGCGGCCACAGGCAGAAGGTACATTGCGCCGGACAGCCGCGTGTCGTATACAGCGAAACGAACGGGTACAGCAGGAACGGCACGTTGTAGCGGCGGGGATCCAGGTCGCGCTTGTAGACATCCACCACGTCGGGAAGAGCGTCGAGATCGGCCACCGCTGGCCGATCAGGATTGTGAACAATCTGACCATCTTCTGCGCGGTACGAAACACCGAGGATCTCGCTCAACGGCTTTCCGTTGGCAAATTCGACAGTCGCGTAATCGAACTCCCGGCGCACGATAAAGTCCAGGGCCGGGCCTTCCTTAAGAGAAGCTTCCGGCAATGTGGTGACGTGCGGCCCGACAAAGCAAATCTTCAATTTGGGATTCGCTGCCTTCATAGCGGCAGCCAGCTTGATGTCCCCCTGAAATCCGGGTGTGCTGGTGAAGAGCACGAGGAACTCGTACTCCTTGCCAATCTCAATGGTCTCCGCAGCATTCACCTTATGCGGCGAGGCATCGAGTAGGCGCGATCCTTCCAGCATTCCTGCCGGATAAGCGAGCCATACCGGATACCAGTAGGACTCGATCTCGCGGGTAGCGGGCCAGCGCGAACTGGCGCCACCGTCGTAATTTTCGAAAGAAGGGGGGTTAAGAAACAGCGTCTTCAAAGGCATAGCTAGTAACTATCGTACCATCTGTTGGAGGCTCGCGGAACTACTTGCGATTCTTAAAGTTAGATGTGTTTCTTGGTTCGCAGCGAGCGGTCGATTATGGGGATGGAAGCGCCCAATTCGCCAATTCACCGGTAAGTCGAAGCAACTGCAGCTGGGCCCGGCTGAGCTCGAACTCAGCATCCAGATAGGCAGCATGCTTGTCATCGACATCGAGTTCGGCGTTCTGCTCGTCCCGCGTGTTGGAGTCTCCCGATTGCACGCGCCCCTTCACGCCCTCCAAGTCGCCTTGGGATACCTCCCACTCCAGCTTGGCCACGTCGCGTGCGGCGGAGAGCTGACGAAGCGAGCGCTGCAGCTTCAACGCGTCCTCGCTGACCTGATTCTTGGTCAAGTCGATCTGCTTCTTCGCTATGATGGCGTCGGCGTCGGCTTCCTCTGCCTTGGCTTTCTGAACCGAGTTGAAGATGGGAAATCTGACGTCCAGGCCGCCGCTGAAGTTATTGGCGGTGTAGTTGCGATAGTAAAGATCGTAATTGTTGTATTTCGCCAGATAAGCGTATTGCGAGGCCAAATCGATGGTCGGCGCCACCAGCGCCTTGTGTTCTCCGGTAGCGCGCGCCTGCGCGGCGGCGGCCTTCTGCTCGGCTGTCTTGACCGTTAGACTGGTGCTCACGGCGCGGCCGGCAAGATCGTCGTCCTGTGAGATCGCGGGCAGTTGCGGCATCGATCCCGGTTCCACGGCGATCGAGGCAGCGGGCAACCCCACCAGATTCGCCAGATGCTCGCGCAGCACGTCAGACTGGTCCTCTGCCTCGGCGATCCGCAATCGAATCCGCGCAGCCACCAGTTGACTCCTGGTGACCTCGAGCTTGCTGTCGACGCCTTCCTGTAAGCGCTGCTCGCTGACGAACTGCGCTTTCTCGGCGGCGGCTTTCGCCTCATTCAGTGCCTGAATCTTTCCGCCGAGTTGATCCAGTTGCGCATAGGTCAGAGCCGTGTCGAGGATCACGCCGTCGCGCTTGTCTTGCACATCCAGCGACGCCGCCTTCCAGTCGATCTTGGCCGCCTTGATGTACTGGCGAAGCGGCAAATTGAAGAACGACTGCACAGAGTTGAAATTCACCACGGAAGGAGCGGAACCTTCCAGTGTGAGCGGAAAGCCGTAGGAATAGCCGAGGCCCGAGCCTATCGTGAGCTGCGGAATATAGTTGGCTCGTACTTCCTGATAAGCCTTATGCGCCCGCCATTCGTTCATGGTGGCGATGCCCATGACTCCGCTGTGCTGGAGCGCCATCTCGACGGCGTTGCGAAAGGGAATTGGAGCGGGCGGGGCATCTGCCGCCGCGAATGCCGCGGGAATGGCGAGTAGTGTGCAAACGAGAGCAGCAACCCTCGCGCAGCGGAGCGGATTCATAGGGGAACGCCGGGGTCTTGGGTCCATCCGGTGCTCTACATAATTTAGCGCAATGGCTTGCTGCTACTGTACGCGGCCAAGGGCCTTCCTGGCGGGGGCAAAGCCCGAGGCCAGGGAAAGGGAAGCCTCATATTCCGAAGCCGCCGCCGCGCCGTGTCCCATCTTCTCGTTCAGCTGGCCAAGCAGGTAGTGCGCGCGAAAGGCCGGCGCCGACTCGACCAGCGCACCCGAGGACAAGTACTTCTGCAGGTACTGCTGCGCATCGCGGAAGTTGCGGTTGCCCAGGTACAACTCCCGGGCAGCATCAAAATACGATTCCGCGCGTTTATTGGACTGCGCCATCGCGCGCTGCACTGCATTCTGCATGTCATCGATGCGGCTCCGCTCGCGATAGAAGCTCGCTAGCTGCAGCCACATGTCAGCCGGATTCTTTGCCAGCTTGATGCCCAGACGGTACTGATTTTCGGCTTCGGCATACTGTTTTTGCTTGTCCGCAATCCGCGCCAGAATCAAGTGCGCCATGCCTGCATCGTACTTCTCGACAAGCGCGGCCTGCTCCCACGCCTTATCGAGTCCGCCGCCCATGATTGCGGGCGCTTCCGTACAGTACTGCGCCAGATCGACCCGCGCGGGAACGTTCGTCGGATCAAGCTGTACAGCGCGCTCAAACTCATTCTTTGCCTTGCGAGCGAGTCCCGCTGCCGCGAGGGGATTAGAATCTCCGGCCTTTCGGCCATACTCCCTGGCCAGCCAGAGGTGGTAGACAGAGTTGCCGGGATCGAGACTTACCGCCCGCTCTCCGTCTCTGACTGCATCGTCCCACTGCTCCATCGCGTAGTAGGCGCGCGAGAGAAGGTGAAACGATTCCGCATCATCGCGTTTGTTCAGAAGGTTGACGGCATCATTGATGCGGCCGAGTGACAGCAGTTCGCTGGGCGCCGTGTCGGCCACACTGGCGCTTACCGCGACAACCCACAGCAAGAGAATACCGAGAGATTTTGTCCAGATAGACCTCATGGGTTGGCCGGTTTCACCATCATCCCACTTCGCAGGGATTGCATGTTAAGGGCTCCCAACGCGAGTGTGGCGTCGTCGGATAGCCCGCTGGTCACCTCGACCCGCGTGAGATTGGTCAACGAAGTTTTCACGTTGCGCCGTTTCAACTCGCCATTCACAACCTGGAAGACGTATTGTCCCTCGTCGTCCTGATGGATGGCCTCCCGCGGCACGGTTAAGGCGTTCTCCTGGCGGGCGGTAATGACGGCGACACTCACGTTGGTATTGGGAAGCAGCTTCAAATCGTCATTCTCGATGACACAGGTTACCTCGCCAACCATTCTGGTTCCATGCTGCACCACGGTCGTCGGCAGGCTCTCGATGGTCCCCTTCCACACGCGTCCGGGAAGCGCATCCCAGGTTACCTCGACCGCCTGCCCCGGCCGGAGTTTCCCGATTTCGGGCTCGTCCACGAAAGCCCGCACCCGTACCTTGTGCAAGTCTGCCACCTGCACCAGCAGATCGCCAGTATTGACAAAGGCGCCGTCCCGCACGGGCAGCGAATACACCATGCCATTGCGCGGCGCGGTGATATTCGCATTCCGCAACACCGTTTGCGCGGCTTGCAGCGAAGCGCGAGCTTCCGCACCTTGCGCCTCGATGTGTCCGACTTCCACCTTCGAATAGCGATCCTTCAGCTTCTGCTGCAGCAGGTTTAACTCGGAATCGGCAACGCTGAGCTTGTCTTTCGCGGCATTCACTTCAGCCTGAGAGGCAGCTCCCGTTTGCAACAGCCGCTGCATGGCGTCGAAGTTCCGTTGCGCCACATCCCGGTCCGCTTGTGCTTTCACCAGCGCGTTGCGCGTGTCCCGCACCTCTTCCTGCGTGCCGCCGTTTTGCACTGCATGCAGGTCGACATCGGCCCCTTTCAATTGCGCTTCGGCTCGGGCGGCCTGTAAACGCGCATCCGCATCTTCCAGTCGCAGCAGCAACTGTCCCGGCTTTACCCAGGCGCCCTGCTGCACATTGATCTTTTTCACCGTGGTGGCCATGGGCGCGTAAGCCTGAAAGTTATCCAAGGCTTCAATCTTGCCGTTGGTGGCAATGCTGGCAGTAATCGTTTGCCGTTCAGCGTGATCGACGCGAATCGCCACCTGCGAATGCCGTAGAGAAACGAATGCGGCAAGGACAACCACTGCCAGGATGAGGGCAATGATGATGACCCAGGTCAGTCTTCCGTTCGCGCGGCGCTTGCCGTTTTCAGATGCCGCTGCCATTTTGTCTCAAAACTACAAGTATAACGTAGGAGGTGACTTCCGCCGCATTACGCTCTGGTAACTTTGACTCGGAACTCTCGATCCCGAAGCGCCGCCCATGAACCTCATCGGCGTTAGCTATCTGATGCCTGAGTTTGCGCGAAGACGCAACGCAGCGGCCGCTTGACTCAACCTTCGGCGGGCGCTATTCATCCCAGTACGCGACAACGCGGGAGTGGCGGAATAACTATGCGGTTGCAGGCCTGCAAACGAGTCATCGTCGGTGTGAGCACGGATATCGCGAACAATCACATCGTATCGTTCGCCGCTGCCCTGTCCTACTACTTCGTCATGGCCTTCTTCCCGGCGCTGATCTCGCTGGCCGCTATTGTGGCGTTCCTCCCCATCCCCAACTTGTTTAACACCATCATCAGCACAATGGCGCGCGTCCTTCCTCCGGAAAGCATGGGCCTGGTCCCCCGGATCGCCAGCGACGTCATCTCCCCCAGCCGCGGCGCGCTGCTCTCGGCCGGCCTGCTGGGCACACTTTGGACCTGTAACAGCGGCTTTTCCGCGGTCATCGAGGCGCTCAACGTCGCATACGATGTGCCCGAGACACGACCCGTGTGGAAAACACGCCTGCTGGCTCTGAGATTGACGTTTATGGTCGGCACTCTGGTGACCGTCGCTTTCGCCCTCATGATCGTGGGGCCGGAGTTCGGGGAGTTCCTTGCGGCGTCGCTTGGATTGAAACACGTCTTTGCGGTGACGTGGCCTGTTTTGCGCTACCTTCTGGCCGTGAGCTTCATTGTCGTCGCTATCGAATGGCTGTACTTCATGGCGCCCAACATCAAGCAGCGCTTTACCTCGTCCCTTCCAGGCGCGATCGTGGCAGTTGTTGGCTGGATTTTCTTGTCCGACGCGCTCAGCCTCTACTTCCGCAAGTTTGCTCATCTGAACCGCACGTACGGTGTGCTGGGCGGCGGAGTTGCACTCCTGACGTGGCTGTACTGGTCGGGGTTTCTGATCCTGCTGGGAGCGGAGTTAAATTCGGAGATCATTCAGCAGCGTGGCGATGGAGCGATCGAGCTGAAGCAACCTGCACCCCGGAAGGAGAAGCCAGTCGCGGCCACAACAGCTGATGCAGCCGAACCTGTAACGCCATCTTCACCGGTAGAATAGATTGTCATGGCAAAGAGTCAGCGCTATACCCCGGAGCACGCCGAGGCCGGTCTGGATGCCAAGTTCCCCGAGATCGAAACCTGGCCGAATCAATTCCCCGCCTACGAAATTCTGATCGATGTCCCTGAATTCACTTCCGTCTGCCCCAAGACTGGCCTGCCCGACTTCGGCACGCTGTGGATCCGCTACATGCCCGACAAAGACTGCCTGGAGCTGAAGTCGCTGAAGGAATATCTCACCTCGTATCGCAATCTCGGCATCTTCCAGGAGAACATCGTCAACCGCGTGCTGGAAGATGTCGTGCGTGCCGCGCGACCGAAGTGGGCCGAGGTGAAGGGCGAGTTTCGTCCGCGCGGGGGAATTGGAACCGTCGTGATCGCGCGTTATCCCCGACCGAAGAAGTGATCCCCCCGTTTCGCAAGAGGGATTCACCCCAGAGACACAAAGACACGGAGAAAGATAAAAGAAAACTCTGTGTTTCCGTGTCTCTGTGGTGAGCTCACCTTTAGTCCGTGCCGTCCCGCCGCGTTCCAAAATACTTGCGGATCCCGATGGCGTTGTATTGTCCCCAAGGCCCGTTGGGCCCGAGCCATGCCGGACCGAGCGGCTGATCACGCGATCCGAAGCGCTGGATGTTGGGATGCTGCGTGAAGCGGAATTGGAAGCGCTTCGGCAAGTCAACCCCGACTCCCCATTGATATTCCATGCCGATGGCATCCCAGGACCAGGTGTACAGCGTTTGCGGCACATTCTTGCCAAAGAGGAAATTGGGGTCGAAGAAAAACATCAGGCGACGAAACACGGTCTGTCCGATGGGTCGCAATTCGATGGTGCCGGAGAGCATATAGCGCGCGAAGGCATTGCACTGGGAATTGACCCCGCCATACTGGCCAGCATTCGCTGCGCACAAGTTGGGATCGATCTCGTTATGCGGCGGAGCCAGATCGAACTGCGCCCAGCCCCAATACCAGTCTTTCGGAAACCACATGCGCTCCGCTTGGCTCGACTGCGAACTGGACGGCGATTGCGATGCCGAGGCTGATTGGGAAACAGTGGCGGGCGTCTGCGCCAGCGCGGCGCAGGAGAGAATTAGGACCACAAGGAACGACAGCAGGCGCTTCATTGAACCTCCGCAAGTCATGATTGCCGGGAACTCTAGCTGAGAAGGGTGGACCTCGTCGCGCACAGCGGCCCTGCCGCGCGACTCTGCGGACCAAGCCGCCAGGCTTTTGACCGGTGCTCCTCGCCGACAGACAGAATATTCCGTCAGCGCTGGGATGCGAAAGGATTTTTATACGCGAGATGTGATGGCCACGATGTGGCGTGTTATCCTCCGCCCACCGCATGTCTGCCCGAGCCAGCGCCATCACCGCCCTGCTGTTGCTGACCGCGCTGAATTTCCTCAATTACATTGACCGCAATGTGCTGTATGCCGTGCAACCCTTGATCGAGAAGGAGTTCCATCTCGATGACGCGAAGATCGGAATCCTGACCTCTGCGTTCTTTATTTGTTACATGGTGGCCGCGCCGCTCATCGCGCCGCTCGCCGACCATTTTTCGCGCAAGTGGATCATGGCCGCAGGAGCGTTCGTGTGGAGCGCCGCAACCTTGCTGAGCGCCGTCACCCATAACTACGGCGAACTGCTGCTGCGTCACGCGATCGTCGGGATCGGCGAGGCGACCTTCGTCGCCATTTCCCCCGCGTTTCTCGCCGACTTGTTTCCGGAGAACATTCGCGGACGAGTGATGGGCTTCTTCTACCTGGCGACGCCGGTAGGCAGCGCACTGGGATTCATCGTGGGCGGCTATCTTGGCCATCACTACGGCTGGCGCAGGCCGTTCATGATCTGTGGAGTGCCTGGGTTCCTTCTGGCATTAGGGGTGCTGGGCTTGCGCGAGCCAACGCGCGGGGCCAGCGATCAATTGCCCGATAACGTTGAGCGCGGCTCAATTCGCGGTCTGCTTAGGAACAAAGGTTACTGGACGATCACGCTCGGCGCCGCCATGATGACCTTCGCCATCGGCGGCTTGCAGGTATGGATGCCGACGTTTCTTGTCCGCATGCGACACCTGCGACTGGACGAAGCCAATACGATCTTCGGCGGCATGACCGTCGTTTCCGGAACCGTGGCAACGCTGCTCGGCGGCTGGCTGGGCGACCGATTGCTGTGTCGCACACCCGCGGCTTATCAACTCGTGTCGGCTGTCGGCATGGCGCTCTCCATACCCGCAATCGTCCTCGCCATCTATTGGAAGGGACCGGCGATGTACCCCGCGATTTTCCTGGGCGAGTTCTTCCTTCTACTGAACACGGCTCCCTTGAACGCCGCACTGGTGAATTCCGTAAGCGCGCGAATCCGCGCGACGGCGTTGGCCGTGAATATGTTCATGATTCACGCGCTCGGCGATGCATTCTCGCCTACGCTGATCGGCTATATCTCAGACCGAAGCAATCTGGAGATGGGGCTCAGTTCCATGGTGGTGGCGGTGGCTCTGTCAGCTGCCGTGCTCTTCTATGGAATGCGGTTCGCGCCGGAAATCGGCCGCGAGCCACTAGCTTCGAGCCACTAGCTTGCCAGCCCCGAGCGGTTTTCGCTGGCGTCTCGCCAGAGCCAGTTGTTTGTTAACCCTCTGCCAGCGACTGCCCGCGCAATACCAGAGTTCGTAGCTCGTGGCTAGCAGCCCGTAGCTTTATTTCGTCGGCTCCATGTGCAGCGCATTGTTGAAGCGGTTGAAGTAGTTAAACAGTCCAATCGCCGCCAGCAACTCAATCACTTCACCTTCGTCGTAGTACTTGCGCAATTCGTTCCAGAAGGCGTCATCCACGCGATTGGAATCGAGTGTGGTGCGCTCCGCCAACTCCACTGCCGCTTTCTCGGCATCGGAAAAATCGGAACGGTTGCGAAAATTCGCCAAATCGCTGAGCTGCTCTTCGCTCCAGCCGTGCCGCCTTGCCAAGGCGGTGTGTGAAGCAAGTCAATATTCACAGCCGTTAAGCTGTGAAGTTCGGACGATCGCCAGTTCCTTCAGCTTGGCGGGCACCGTCCCCGTGTTCATGACGGCGCGGAAGTGGGCGATCATCGTACGAAAAATTTCCGGCCGATGCGCGACCGTGCGGAACATGTTGGGCACATTGCCGCGTTCTTGGAGATAAACGTCGTAGACCTTCCCGGTTTCCTCGTCAACTTGATCCTTATCGAGTCGTGATATGCGGGGCATAGGAGAATTGTAGACCGAACGCTCGCAGGCGAGATGCTGAGATTCTTAATCCCAGAAGTTTTCGGGAAACGCGGAGGTCAGAGATATCTTCGGAGTTCTTCGATTGACATCTCGATGTCTCGCAAAATTGTGCGGAGCAGACCGGGTCCAATGATCTCTCCCGAATGGACTGGAACTACGGTGACTCTTCCATCAGGATGCTTTAAGAAGGTAGACTGCCGCGGCTGCGAGCAAGCTGAAATCCGGCTCTTTCGAGGATTCGCACAAGCTGCTTGCCCGAGAGGCGAGGCAGCTTTGTCATACGCAGATCTGTTGAACGCCAACCAGTTCGAGTTGAGCATCTACGCTCTGCTCGCTAGCCAGGCACAGTTCAACGGCTTCACGAACGCGCTTCATCAACGTGTCGAGGGTCTTCGCCTGAGTATGACAGCCGCGCAAAGCGGGCACCGTGGCGATGTAGTAGCCTTCTTCGTCCCGTTCAATTACGACGGTAAACTTTTGTTGATTCTTCACGCGCGGTGCTCCCTGTCGATTTTAGCATCGGTCTCATAGACGTCCGGGGCGAGCATAGGCCCGAGCTCTTTTAGCCCGGGCGACCGCGTTTGGGCTGAGTGCTGAGTGCCGACTGCTGAATGCAAAAAACAACGCCCTCCCGTCGGGCGACGGAAGGGCGCTGCAATCAATCGCGCTCGCGCGCATGTCTTGATACGAACTACTTGGCGAAGGCGCTGATAGCTGCGGCTTCGTCGTCCTTCACGTCGAAAACCGTATACAGCTTGGTGATCTGCAGCAGGTCGTGCACCTTCTTGGTCAGGTTCAATAGCTTCAACTCGCCACCCTGGTTGCGGACCGAGGTGAACGCGCTGACCAATTCGCCGATGCCCGAGCTGTCGATGTAGCTGACATCGCCCAAGTTCAGCAGGATACTCTTTTGCCCTTTGCTCAGCAGGTCCTTGATGGTGTCGCGCAGAACCACACTGCCTTCGCCCAGAGTGATTCGCCCACTCAAGTCGACAATCGTGATGCCGTCTACCTGCCGCGTGCTCGCTTTCATGCTCACGTGGAAGCCTCCTGGCGGTCCAGCTCATTGTTCTGGAGCCGCTTGATCAAAGTAATTTCAGTGCCGGGGTTCAACTTACGAAAACGGACCTCGTCCATGAAGGCCCGCATTAAGAATATGCCACGTCCCGACTGTTTTAAAAGATTCTCCGGGGCCAACGGGTCGGGAACCTCCTCGGGCACGAAGCCCGTACCCTCGTCGATGATGGTGACGATCAACTCGTGTCCGTTTTGCTCGAAGGTCAAATTCACCCGCTTGGCCGGATCGTAGGCATTACCGTGCAAAATGGCATTGATCATGCCTTCGCGCACAGCCATGGATATGCCGCCCCGGGTATCCTCGTCCAGGCCCGCCTGGGACGCGATCTGGTCGGCCATCTCCTCGGCCTTGTTCACGCTTTCCAGCGTGGACTCCATGCGGTACGAAACGCGTTGTGGCGCCGTCATCAATGGGCTCGTGCTTGCCGAGGTCTCGTCCGTAACTACCGGGGGGACGGAATCTTTAAGAATGCAGCAGTTTGCCCTTTCGCGCAACCGTTGTCAACGCGCGCCACCGCCGAGGCGGACGAAAGCCAGCGCATCGTTGCTCAAAACGGCGGATTATTCCAAATTGGGAAGAAGCTGGCGTCGGTCGCGAGATTGTCAAAGCAGCTGCTGGTGTCGTAAGATTATAACGAACGTTCGAAAGAATTTACCTGCAGGCCGTTCTCTCTCGAGCCATCAGAATGATGTCGGCTTCCACTCCATCCCGCGCACCCGATACTCGCTTCGATCGCCGCCTGGCTGAGATCCTCGATTATGGCACCGAGGTCTTTGCTGAGAAAGGGTACGAGGGCGCTTCCATGCGCGATCTCTCCCGCCTGAGCGGCATCTCGTTAGCGGGACTCTATTACTACTTCGAATCGAAAGAAAAGCTGCTGTACTTCATCCAGCAACACACCTTCAGCACCATCATGGAGCGGCTGCGCGAGCGCCTGGCGGCCAGCAGCGATCCGGAAGAGCGCGTCCGTATCTTTGTGCACAATCACGTCGACTACTCGGTCGCCAAGCAGAAGGCGATGAAGGTTCTGTCGCATGAGGATGACGTGTTGAAGAACGGCTACGGTGCCGAACTTGCCGCGGTCAAGCGTGAGTACTATCGCATCTGCATCGGGCTCGTAGACGAGCTGGCAAAAGCGGAAGGGCTGAAGTCACCCGGGGCCAATGCGGGCGCAACTGGCGGAATCAGCACTCGCACCGCCGTGCTGGGATTGTTCGGCATGATGAATTGGCTGTACACCTGGTATAACCCGCGGATCGATCCTGATGGGGAAACTCTGGCACGGGAGATCAGCGATCTCTTCCTGGAGGGGATACGGTCGGGCCGTGCAACGGCCATCAAATCGCGCCGTGATCCGACTCAGCGCGGCAGCAAAAAGAAGGCGCCATCGCGTAAAGAGCCGGTTGCCAAGACAAGGCTCTAGAGATCATTTATGGGAGGAAGCATCAGCAATGGGTAGCACGACGCCGGCTGTCACAGCCGAAACCAGGGAGCTGATTCGCTACCGCACGGAGTCGGGCGTGGCCGTGATCGAGCTCTACGATCCGCCGGCCAACACGTACAGCTACGCGATGAACCGGCAACTGGACGATGCCATCCTCCGCGCGCGTATGGACGAGGACGTTCATGTGATTGTGCTGACCGGTAGTGGAGAAAAGTTTTTTTCGGCCGGCGCGAACATCCAGATGCTGACGGAGGTGGATCCTACCTTCAAGTACTACTTCTGTCTTCATGCCAACGAGACGCTGTTGCGGCTGGAACACACGCCCAAGCTGGTAATCGCCGCGCTCAACGGGCATTGCGTCGGCGGAGGGCTGGAGATTGCGATGGCCGCCGATCTGCGCATCGCGCGAAAGGACGCCGGCAAGATTGGCTTGCCTGAGGTGAATCTTGGCGTGCTGCCCGGAACCGGCGGAACTCAGCGTCTGTCGCGGCTCGTGGGGAAGTCCAAGGCGATCGAGCTGATGGTGCTGGGTAAGACATTTTCTTTCGATGAAGCAAAGCAGCTCGGCCTGGTGAACGAAATCTTTGAGGGCGCCAATTTCATGGATCGCGTTATGGAATACGCGCGCCAGTTCTGTCCTCCGAACAAGGCAGCGAAAGCGGTGGGGCGAATCAAACGATCGGTGCAGACGGGATGGGAGATTCCGATGGAAGCCGGACTGGCGCTGGAACGCGAGAATCAGCAGTTGCTGTTCGAAAGCGACGACGCCAAGGAAGGCCTGGCGGCTTACCTCGAAAAGCGGCCGCCGAAGTTCACCGCTAAATAAAGTTCACGGCTAAGTAATGACCTCAGCGACAGCCAATTCGACCTTCACCCGCCTCGCCGTCGAGGTGCACCCTCCGGCCGCGCGCGTGACATTGAACAATCCGCCGCTGAATATCATCGACATCCCGATGATGGAGGAAATGCGTACAGCTCTGGAGCAGATCGAAGCACGTCCCGAGATCGGCGCCATCGTCTTCGCCGGCTCGGAACGGGCCTTCTCCAGCGGTGTGGATATTGCGGCCCATACACCCGAAAAAGTCCGCGAAATGCTGACCGCGTTCCACAGCGTCATACGCTCCGTGGTCGGCAGCAGGAAACTGACGATCGCCAGCGTTCGCCGGCATTGTCTAGGTGGAGGAGCGGAGCTGGCGCTAATGTGCGACATTGTGTACGCCACGCCGGACTCAGTGTGGGGATTCCCCGAGATTAAGCTGGCCTGCTATCCGCCCGTGGCCAGCGTTGCGTTGTCCGCCATTGTGGGACAGAAGCTGGCTGCCGAGATGGTGCTGACCGGCCGGACGATTTCCGGGCAGGAGGCCCTCGTTGCAGGTTTGGTGAATGGCGTGGCCGACGATCCCGAGACCCTAGTGGCTGAGTGTGTGCAGCGGGTTTCGCAGCTGAGTTCGGCGGCGATTGCCGTGGCCAAGAAGGCATTCTATGCGTGGGATTCCATGCATTTCGACAAAGGTCTGGCTCGCGCCGAACAGATTTACTTCGATGAGCTGATGAGAACGTCGGACGCGCAGGAAGGCATCGCGGCCTTCATCGAGCGGCGCCGGCCGAAGTGGGTCGGGAAGTAAATTGCAGATGGATTACGAGATCACACCGGAAGAACTGAAGTCTCTGCTGGATGGTAACTCCGACGTTGTGGTACTCGATTGCCGGGAGTCTTGGGAGGTTGAAACTGCCAGCATCGTGGGCAGCAGGCACATTCCAATGAATGATATTCCAGCGCGATTCAGTGCCGAACTCGCTCCGGAAAAACACATCGTCGTCGTTTGTCATCACG
The DNA here is from genome assembly GCA_049798495.1 of Candidatus Korobacteraceae bacterium. Classification (GTDB taxonomy): domain Bacteria; phylum Acidobacteriota; class Terriglobia; order Terriglobales; family Acidobacteriaceae; genus Bog-257. The sequence goes on from JBARGS010000272.1 coordinate 13,979, forward strand.
GTGTGCGCTCCATGAACGTGACAGCGTGGTTGCGTCAGCAGGGATTCGAGAAAGTACAGTCTTTGAGCGGCGGAATCGATCGCTGGGCGAGGCAGATTGATCCGAAAGTACCGCTGTATTAAAAGCAGCACTTGGCAGTTCGTATTTAGCACTTAGTTTTGCCGATGGGCATTGGCCAAGTGCCAAAGGCTAAGTGCTAATTGCAGGTTCATCATATGAAAAAAGAACTTATTGAACTCCGCGTCAACCGACGCACTCACGAGTTGGCGATCGAGCCGAGCAAGCTGTTGCTGGACGTGCTGCGCCAGGATCTTAACCTCACCGGATCGAAGCGCGCCTGTGACGACTCGTCCTGCGGCGCCTGCACCGTCCAGGTCGATGGCGTGCCCATGCTGTCCTGCACCATGCTAGCCGCCAGTTGCGAGGGGCAGGAGATCACAACTGTGGAGGGTGTCGCCGACCATGGTGCCCTGGCTGCGTTGCAGAAGGCCTATGGCGACTTTGGGGGCGCGCAGTGCGGCTTCTGCACGCCGGGATTCATGATGACGGTCAGGTCGCTGCTGGCCAATAATCCCGATCCCAGTGAAGAAGAGATCCGCGAGGCGCTGAGCAGCAATCTCTGCCGCTGCACCGGCTATTCGCAGATGTATCAGGCGATCCGCGCCGCGATCGAGGCGGAACAAAAAGGAATGAAACACGAGTTAGTGGGAGCGAAGTAGCTGCGAGCTAGTTGGTGGTTACTAAGGACTGATTTTAATGACTGACTTTTCTGTAATAGGCAAGCCGATCGCGATGATCGATGCTGCCGGTAAGACTACCGGCGCGGGCAAATACGCCGACGACTTTACTCTCCCGGGCATGCTGGTGGGCAAGATTCTGCATTCGCCGTACCCGCACGCGCGCATCAAGAGCATTGATACTTCACGCGCCAAGGCGCTGGACGGCGTGGTAGCGGTTGTTACTGGCGAAGATGCCCCGAATCCTTACGGCATCCTTCCGGTTGGGCATGATGAGACAGCTTTGGCGGTGGGCAAGGTCCGGTACGTTGGCGATCACGTGGCGTGCGTCGCCGCGGTGACCGAAGAGATTGCTGAACGCGCGCTGGAGTTGATCGATGTTGACTACGAGCCGCTGCCGGCCTACTTCGATCCCGAAGAGTCGATGAAGGCTGAGAGCGACCTGATTCACGAGAACCGGCCGCACAATATCGAGAAGGACTATCACCATGTCTTCGGCGATCTGGACAAGGGATTTGCCGATGCCGACTACATTGCCGAGGGACGCTACATCGCCAATGAGGTAACGCATGCGGCGATGGAGCCGCACTGCACGCTAGCTAATTTTGAACTAGATCCGTACACCGGCAAGTTGGGACGGCTGACCGTGTGGTCCTCGACGCAGGTTCCGTACTACTTGCAGCACAAGCTATCGCTGGTGCTGGAGATGCCGATGTCGCAGATCCGCGTGATCAAACCGCTGGTCGGAGGCGGCTTCGGCGGTAAGAGCGAGATTATTCCTCTGGAGATCATTGCGGCGGTTGCGGCGCGCGCGGCAAAGGCTCCGGTAAAGATCACTTACACGCGCGAGGAAGTCTTCTGGGCGCATCGCGGCCGGCCGCGCACCATCATCGATCTGAAGACGGGCGTGAAGAAGGACGGCCGGGTAACAGCGGTCGCGTGCAAAGTGATTCAGGACGGCGGCGCCTACTGCTCCTACGGTGTGGTAACGATCCTATATTCAGGAGCGCTGCTGGGGGCGTTGTACGACATACCGAATATTCGTTATGACGGCTACCGCGTGCTCACCAACAAACCTGCCTGCGGCGCGATGCGCGGTCACGGTACGGTCAATGTACGCTTCGCGTTCGAATCGCAGATGGACGAGATCTGCGTCACCCTCAATCTCGACCCTGCCGAGGTGCGGCGGGTGAACCTGCTGAAGCCTCCAACCGTCACGGTCAATGGACTGCGCGTGCTGAGTTACGGACTCCCCGAGTGCATTGATCAGGTGGTCACGCGCTCCGGTTGGAAAGAGCGAAAAGGCAAGCTGACCAAGGGCCGTGGACTGGGCGTGGCCTGCAGTCATTATGTGAGCGGCGCGGCGAACAGCATCATCCGCTCTGATATGCCCCACTCCACTGTGAACATCAAGATCGATCGGGACGGCGGAGTTGTGGTGTACACCGGTGCTTCGGAGATTGGACAAGGATCCGACACAATGACTGCGCAGGTGGTAGCGGAGGTGCTGGGATGCGATCTGGCACGGGTGAGAGTGATTGCTGCCGATACCGACCTGACGCCCATCGATCTCGGATCGTATTCCAGTCGGGTGACCTTCATGGCCGGCAACGCCGCACTACGCGCCGCCGGAGATGTGAAGAAAAATATTGTCAGTGCCGCGGCCAAACGCATGAATTGCGCTCCGGAAGAGGTGATCATGCGGGACGACCATGTTTACAAGCGCGGGACGGTCTCCGGCGATCATGATCCAAACGCGGCGGAGATACTGGAAGAGAAGGACGCTCCGCGTGGCCACGTAGATGGACAGATTCTCCGCGGCTCGGTTTTGCAGACGCGCAAGGAAGAGGGACCGAAGGACCACCTGAGTTTCGAAGAAGCGGTGGTTTCGGCCATCGACTTCCACGGCGCGCTGACTGGTACCGGGTCGTATGCACCTCCGATGGCGGCGCGCGGTGGCAAGCATAAAGGCGGAGGTGTTGGTCCGTCGCCGGCGTACTCGTATTCGGCGCAGGTGGCGGAGGTCAGCGTGGATGAAGAAACGGGCGAAGTGACCGTTCACAAGATATGGGCGGCGCACGACTGCGGGCGGGCATTGAATCCGGTTGCCGTCGAAGGACAGGTGATCGGCTCGGTGTGGATGGGTCTCGGTCAGGCACTTGAGGAAGAGATGATCTGGAAAGATGGCTTGCTGATGAATCCGGGATTGCTGGAGTACCGTAGTCCGTCGTCGACCGAGTCGCCTGAGATTGAATGCATCATTGTCGAGAGCATCGATCCCGAAGGTCCGTTCGGCGCCAAGGAGGCCGGGGAGGGATCGCTTGCGGCGACAATTCCGGCGATCTCCAACGCCATCTACGACGCTGTGGGAGTCCGACTGCGTGAGGCTCCATTCACTCCAGAGCGAGTATTGGCGGCTCTGCGGGCCAAGAAAGGGCTGAAACGGATCGAGATGACCGAGTCGGTCGATCCAACCGCTCCGCAGAAGTTTCGCGAACATGGAGGTTCGTTGTGGTTTCGAGGGAAAGGCCCGAAGCGGCATCCGCTTGATCCGGCGCGGCAAGGCTCTCAGGCCGGTTCGGTCGTCGGAGGTGAGCGGTGAGCCTGCCCAGCTTTCAACTCTTACGTCCCAAAACACTGGATCAGGCTGTCGCCCTGATGGCGAAACACGAGGGCGAGGTAAAGATTGTTGCCGGCGGAACAGATTTGCTTCCATCGATGAAGCAGAAGTTGTTTACGCCACCGTACGTGCTGGATTTGCGCGGTGTCGGCGAACTGCGGGGCATTCGTGAGCTGCCAAGCAATGGCGTGGAGATCGGCGCGCTGACGACGCTCAGCGTCATCGAGCATTCGCCGATCATCCGCAGGGATTATCGGGTGCTGTACGAAGCGGTAAAGACAGTAGCATCGCCGGTGTTGCGGAACATGGGAACGCTCGGCGGCAATCTCTGTCTCGATACTCGCTGCCTGTGGTACAACCAGTCGCTGCTATGGCGCAAGAGTTGCGGTTTCTGTCTCAAGAAAGATGGCGATCTGTGCCACGTCGCACCGGGGGGAAAGTTCTGTTGGGCGACGTTTTCCGGCGATACGCCTCCGGCGCTGCTTTGCCTGGGAGCGGAGGTGGAGATTGCCGGACCGGGCGGATTGCGGCGTACCCCATTGTCAGAGTTCTACGTGAACGACGGCATCGTGCGGCTGCACCTCGCGGCCAACGAGATTGTTACTCGGATTCACCTGCCGGAGTCGGCAGCGGGCTGGCGGGGCAGCTATCAGAAGCTGCGGGTTCGTGGAAGCATCGACTATCCGCTGGCGGGAGTGGCGGTGGCCCTGAGGATGAAATCCGGCCGGGTGGAGGATGCGCGAGTGGCGATTACTGCGCTGAACCCGGCGCCCTTTTTGTTGAAGGATGCGGATGCGCATCTCCTTGGGATGGTTCCGAGCGAAGAGTTGGCTGGGCGAATCGGCGATTTGGCGGCACAAACTGCGAAGCCGCTGACGACCTCTGCTCTTACGCCAGAGTATCGGCGGGAGATGGCGCGGGTGTTCGCCAAGAGGGCAGTGATGCAGGCCGCGACGAACTAGGAGCAGTTGTCAGCTGGCAGCTATCAGCCGTCAGCTATCAGCCGTCAGTTAAAGCAGGTCCCTCGACTCCGCTGCGCTCCGCTCGGGATGACAAAGAAGAGAAGAGGTCGTCGCTCGGAATGACAAAAGAAGAGAAGAGAGCTTTGCTCGGGATTACGAAGAGACATCAGCCCCTCGGGCATGAAAGATGATCCGATAGTGATCGCCAGGTCAGGTAAAACTAACCACTATCCACTGGCCGCTGAATGATAATTACCGACTGTCACGTACACATCCAGCCGATGGAGATGTTCAAGCCGGAAGCGCTGGCGCTGATGAAGAAGTCGCGCAAGGACTTCGACCGTGTTGCGGAGTACTGCCGGTCGCCCAAGGCCTTTCTGAAGCATCTCGATGCCATCGGCATCGACCGCGCGGTACTGATCAACTACGTGGCGCCGGAAGTGATTGGGTTCACGCCGGCGGTGAATGAGTTCATCGCCAACTATGTCAAAGAGGATCCGAAGCGGCTCATTCCATGCGGCAGCATTCATCCGCGGCACACCCAGAATGTTCTGGCTGACATGGAGCAGATCGTGCGGCTGGGCATCCGGCTGATTAAAATCCATCCGCCGCACCAGCTCCTCTATCCCAACGATTATGTCAACGGCGTGAAGGAGTTGGAGATCATCTATCGCGCTGCCGAAGCCAACGGCATTCCGATCATGGTGCACACCGGCACGTCCATCTTTCCCGGAGCGCGCAACAAGTACGGGGATCCCATGTACGTGGACGACGTAGCCGTCGACTTTCCTCGCCTGAAAATCTTGTTGGCGCACGGCGGGCGTCCGCTTTGGATGGACACGGCGTTCTTCCTGGTGCGGCGGCATCGCAATGTTTTCCTCGATATCAGCGGAATCCCCCCAAAGACGCTGCTGAAATATTTTCCCCGGCTGGAAGAGATCGCGCAGAAGACGCTCTTCGGCACGGACTGGCCCGGGCCGGGCGTGCCGGAAATCGAAGGAAACCTGACAGAGTTTCGGGGCTTACCGCTGAGCGACTCTGCGAAGGAACACATCTTGAGTAAAACGGCACTGGGGATTTGGCCGTAAGTGGTGGATCGTGGCTCGTGAATCGTGGATCGAGTGTAACGCGGGCCGCCTGCTGACTGCTTCTACGAGCCGGTTTGCGCGATATCCTTCGCGCTGTGATCGTTTACGCCTGCCGCAGCCTTGATTGCCGCCCATAGTTCGTCATATCCCAGCCGCGCCTTGGCGGAAAAGGGAATGATCCGGTCCACCGAAACCGCCAATTGTTGGCTGAGCTTTTGCAATGAAGTGCGCAACTGATTGCCGGAGATGCGGTCGGCTTTGGTGGCGACGATCCGAAAGTCGCGATCGACATGGCGCAACCATTCGATCAGTTGCAAATCCAGATCTTGTGGGGGAATGGTGACGTCCACGAGCACCAGGCAGAGCGCCAGCGACTCGCGTCTTTCCAGATATGGATTGATGAACTGCGCCCATTGCGCGCTGAGCTCTCGAGGCACGCGTGCGTATCCGTAGCCGGGTAGATCGGCGAAGACGAAATCAGGGTGCGGCTTGCCGGGGCGGCGCACCTGGAAGAAGTTGATAGTCTGCGTGCGACCGGGGGTATTACTGGTCTTCGCGATCTTGCTGCCAACAAGCGAGTTGATCAGGCTGGATTTGCCTACGTTCGATCGGCCGGCAAAAGCGATTTCTGGCGCGCTCGCAGGAGGAAACTGTCCAGGGTCAGTAGCGGAGGTCACGAAGCGCGTCAGGACCTTCATAGCTTCAATATCGCCGGAGTCGGAGGAAAGCGCAAGGGGTACGCTTGGAGTTAGAGATGGGGAGTTCCTTCGGCAAGCTCAGGGCAGCTCCTCGAATCCGGCGCGAACAAAAAGTCAAGGCCCGCTTGCGGCGGGCCTTTGTCGACTTGCAGTAAGCGGAAATCACTACTGGTGAGCCGTCGGCACCTGCTCCGGAGCCGGAGGTATCGCCGGAATAGCTGGCGCTTCCTCATCGACGACCTCAGGCAGCGGACGCTCCAGAGCATAGGCCAACACTTCGTCCATGGTATTCACGAAGCGCAACTGCATCTGTTTGCGCAGGTTCTCCGGAACGTCGGCCAGGTCTTTCTCGTTGTCGGCAGGCAGGAGGACTTCGAAGATGCCGGCCCGGTGCGCGGCCAGCAGCTTTTCTTTCAATCCGCCAATCGGCAACACCTTGCCGCGCAGCGTGATCTCGCCGGTCATGGCAATGTCGCGCCGAACCGGGATATGGCTGAGTGCGCTGGCGATTGCGGTCGCCATGGTGATGCCGGCGGAGGGACCGTCCTTGGGAATCGCACCCTCAGGTACGTGTACGTGGATATCGAGATTGCGGTAGAAATCACGCGGCAGGCCTAGCCGATGCGCTCGTGAGCGGACATACGACATAGCGGCTTGCGCCGACTCCTGCATCACATCGCCCAGCTTGCCGGTGAGCGTCAACTTGCCTTTGCCGTCCACCGTGGCAACTTCAGTGGTCAGGATCGAGCCGCCAACTTCCGTCCACGCCAGGCCTGTAACCAAGCCGACTTCGCTGCGCTCGTGGACTTCACTGTCGCGGAATTTCATCACGCCAAGGTAATCGTTAACGTTGTCCGCCGTGAGGGTCACGGAAAGCTTGTTGCCTTCCTTCACTACCTTGCGCGCGACCTTGCGGCAGATATTGCCGATCTCGCGCTCCAGATTGCGGACACCTGCTTCGCGCGTGTAGTAGCGGATGACCGAAGTCAGCGCCTCATCGGTGAAGGAGATGTTCTCTTCCGTGAGTCCGGTCTGCTGGCGTTGTTTGCGGACCAGATATTGCTTGGCGATTTCCACCTTTTCCGGCTCAGTGTAGCCGTGCAGCCGAAGGACTTCCATGCGGTCCTGCAAAGCCGCTGGAATGGTGTGCAGCACGTTCGCCGTGGCGATGAAGAATACCTGCGACAGGTCGTACTCCACGTCGAGGTAGTGATCGACAAACATGAAGTTCTGCTCGGGATCGAGCACTTCGAGCAGCGCGGCAGACGGATCTCCGCGGAAGTCCATCGACATCTTGTCGACTTCGTCGAGCATGAAGACCGGATTCTTGGTGCCGGCCTTCTTCATCATCTGGATGATCTGGCCGGGCAGGGCGCCGATGTAGGTACGGCGATGGCCGCGAACCTCTGCTTCATCGCGTACGCCACCCAGCGACATGCGGACGAACTTGCGGCCCGTGGCCTTGGCGATACTCATGCCGAGCGATGTCTTGCCGACGCCCGGAGGTCCGACAAAGCAGAGAATCGAGCCCTTGGGGTTCTTCACCAACTGGCGGACGGCAAGGAATTCAAGGATGCGCTCCTTGATCTTCTCCAGGCCGTAGTGATCTTCGTTGAGCGTCTTCTCGGCGATGTCGATATTGCGAATTTCCTTGGAGCGCTTCTTCCACGGAACGGCCAGCAGCCAGTCGAGGTAGTTACGTGAGACAGTGGACTCGGCTGACATTGGCGGCATAGCTTCCAGCTTCTTCAGTTCCTGCAGCGCTTTCTCGTTGACCTCGCGCGGCATGCCGGCGGCCTCGATCTTCTTCTTCAGCTCGTCGAACTCGCTCTTTTCGCCCCGGCCCAGCTCTTTCTGGATAGCCTTGATCTTCTCGTTGAGGTAGTACTCTTTCTGGGCGCGCTCCATCTGGCGCTTCACGCGCGACTGGATGGTGCGGTCCATATTGAGCTTTTCGATTTCGACATCGAGCACGTCGCCGATGCGATTCAAGCGTTCGGCGGGATCGAAGATCTCCAGCAGTTCCTGCTTTTCTTCGATGGAGAGTTGCAGGTTGGCGGCGATGGTGTCGGTCAGCTTAGCCGGATCGTCGTTGCGGACGGCGGCGATCATGGTCTCGTAGTTCAGAGACTGGCAGAGCTTCACGTACTGCTCGAAGAGACCAGTGACACGCTGCATGGCGGCTTCGATCTGCGGCGTCGGTTCAGCCGAGTACTTCGCGGTGCGCACCGTGGCTTCGAAGTAGCCTTCGGTATCGACCACCTGGAGGATCTTGCCCCGCTCCAGGCCTTCCACCAGAACTTTGATGTTGCCGTCGGGCAGCTTTAGGCTCTGCACGATATTGACGAGGGTACCGACCTGATAGATTTCATTGGGCTTCGGCTCGTCGATGCTGGCGTCATGCTGGGTGGCAAGAAAGATCTTCTTGTCACCGGCCAGCGCCTCTTCCAATGCGCGGACGCTGGACTCCCGTCCGACCACGAAGGGCGTCATCATGTAGGGAAAGATGACGACGTCCCGGATGGGCATCATGGGGAGTTTCTTGGTCTCAAACTTTTCGCGCTGTGTCACCTAATACCGCCTTGTCGTGTCAGAGCGAAGTAGCTGCCCTGGGGAAAGAAAACCTATGAATGTCATTACGGCGCGCATGCGCGCACTGGCCGCCCCTGCAGCAGCCACCTCGTTAAAGAATATCATGCAAGGGAAGGGGGCAGAAGCCAACAAAGCCCCGTGGCGTGAGCAATTTCCACATTTCTAACAGTTTTGAGTCCAGCCGCCGCAAAGCACGGAGATTCAGTCAGAGAGCGCTGTTTCTGTTGGATGTCCTTCTGCTCAGTTGGATTCGTTTTCCAGGCGGATTTGGAATGCCATTAACTCGAGGAGATTGCTCAAGTCGATGTTCGGCACGACGTTTATGCGCTGGGTAGGACTCGCATCGTAATGGCCATTGCTGAACTGGGCTGTGTCAACCGAGGGCGGCGCAGGGTACCACCCGGATTGACGCAGGTTTGGACGCCTGCTGGCACAAATCAGCTTCCAGCTTTACTTCTTCTTCCCGCCTTGTACCGCGACCGGAGGCACTTTGGCGACCGGCGGCACGTTGACGGTCGAGTTAGACCGAGCGGTGGGCCCGACCTTTCCGCGAGCACTGGGACCAACCGTGATGGCTGACTGGGCGCTGGCGCCGATACCAAGGGCCAGCAGGAATGCAAGTAGCGTGACTTTCTTCATGGGACTTTCCTTTCAACGACTCAAGATTTGAATTTGCTTTGGACAACGATGGCGATTTGAATTCACCACTGCCATAAGCTTTCTGCAATGTAGCCGTGTGCGAGGCGGGAGTTGTCGAAGGGTTGTCGCGACGATGTAAAAGCTTGGTAGAGACTGGAGGATGCTCTTACGAGCCTTGCCCAAGAAAAAGGGGCGCGACCGAAGCCGCGCCTGAATCACTCAATACATTGAAACTTCGGTCCTTAGCCGGCCTTCTCCATCAGCGGCAGGTTTACGTTGCGCTTTTCGACCATGTCGCGCGTCACTTCAAATTCCTTGATGCGCTTCTGGCCGGGAAGGGCATACATCAGATCAAGCATCAGCTCTTCCAGGATCATGCGCAATCCGCGAGCGCCGACTTTGCGTGACATGGCCTCACGTGAGATGCAGCGAAGCGCCTCTTCGGTGAAGCGTAGCTTTACGTTCTCGAATTCGAAGAGCCGCTGATATTGCTTGACGATGGCGTTCTTTGGCTTGGTAAGGATCTCGATCAGGGCGTCTTCGTCGAGGTCGCTGAGTACGCCCACGACCGGCAGGCGGCCGACAAATTCAGGAATCAGGCCAAACTTGATCAGGTCTTGCGGTTCCACCTGGGCCAGCAACTCGGTGTCGCGCTTGTTGCTTTCGGTGAAGGCGGCTTCCTTGGCTTCGTCGGTGCGGAAGCCCATGGAACGCTTGCCCAAGCGGCGGCCGATGATGCGCTCCAGGCCGACGAACGCCCCACCGCAAATGAACAAAATGTTGGTGGTGTCAACCGGAGTGAATTCCTGGTGGGGATGTTTGCGTCCGCCCTGGGGAGGCACATTCGCTACCGTACCTTCCAGAATCTTCAGCAGGGCCTGTTGCACGCCTTCACCGGAGACGTCGCGGGTGATGGATGGGTTCTCGTCCTTGCGGCCGATCTTGTCGACTTCGTCGATGTAGATGATACCGGTCTGCGCGCGAGCCACATCGCCATCGGCAGCTTGCAACAGCTTGAGGATGATGTTTTCGACATCCTCGCCGACGTAGCCGGCTTCGGTGAGTGTCGTGGCGTCCACGATGGCGAAGGGCACGTCGAGCATTTTGGCCAGCGTCTGCGCCAGCAGGGTTTTGCCCGTGCCGGTGGGGCCGATCAGCATGATGTTCGACTTGGCCAGTTCGACCTCGCCGCCGCGCTGGCGATTCATGTAGACGCGCTTGTAGTGGTTGTACACCGCAACCGCCAGCTTCTTCTTGGTCTGCTGCTGGCCGATTACGTACTCGTCCAGAAACGTCTTTACCTCGGCCGGCTTGGGCAACTGGTTGGGAGTTGCGGACGGCTGCGTTTCCGAGCGGTCGTCTTCCAGAATGGAGTTGCAGACGGCCACGCACTCATCGCAGATGTAGGCGCGGGGATAATCGGTGGGCGACGAAATCAGCTTGGCGACGGCGTCTTGCGACTTGTGGCAAAAGGAACAGCGTAGTACTTCATCGGAACCGGTCCTGGTTCTCACGGAAAAACTCCTTCACCCTGCACGCATCAGCCAGGATCTCTTGTTCCCGCGCTGTTTTGCCCGTCCGCTCAAACCGGGAGGGACCGTGCTGTCCCCGTTGAGAAAGCTACCGCTATCGGCCATCGGCAACTTCTCGCGAACCCTTCAGTGTCATTGCACTGTGGAGCCTATTGAACCACAATTTCAGGCGCCGCAACGCACCGTTGGTGCAATAAGCTATACAACTTTGGAACCACGACGAGAAAATTTTCCCACCTTAAGCAACCCTAAGCAGCCGGCCCCTACTTGTGCTTGAAAATGATGTCATCGATGATGCCGTATTCCTTGCCTTGCTGAGCATTCATGATGAAATCGCGCTCAACGTCGCGCTCCACTTTTTCCAGCCGCTGCCCGCTGTGCTTGGAGAGCAATTGGCTGGTTATCTCGCGCATGCGCAGGATCTCGCGGGCATGAATGTCGATGTCGGTAGCCTGACCTGACAGCCCGGACATCAGCGGCTGATGAATCAGAATGCGCGAGGTCGGCAACGCGAAGCGCTTCTTCGAGGCACCCGAGGCCAGCAGCAACGCCGCCATGCTGGCGGCTTGTCCGATGCAAATCGTGGTCACATCCGGCCGGATGAACTGCATGGTGTCGTAGATCGCCATTCCCGCTGTGATGGAACCGCCAGGAGAGTTGATGTAGAGCGATATATCCTTTTCGGGATCTTCCGCTTCCAGGAAAAGCATCTGAGCGATGATCAGGTTCGCGACATTGTCATCAATAGGAGTGCCGAGAAAAATGATATTGTCCCGCAACAGCCGGGAATAGATGTCGTAGGCCCGCTCGCCCCTGCTGGTCTGCTCAATCACCATGGGCACAAGCATTCGTTTGCTCCTTTCGTTGCCGATCCTTTTAGCGCTCAGGATTTCGGCAGCAGGCTGCCGCTCGCGTATGCCTGCTTAAAAGCTTAATTCGCCCACACTTCTCCGCTTCGGAGGAAGGTGGGGGGAACGCAGGTCGCGCTATGCGGACCTGCGGTACAAGGTATCCAGGGTCTTCTCGTTGCGGATGCGATGCCGAATTCTATCCAGCCCACCATCCTGGGTCAAACGAGCGCGCACTTGTTCTACGGTCTGCTTGGACTGATTCGCCAGCGCTTCCACTTCGCGGTCGAACTCCTCGTCACTGACCTCAATTTTCTCTTCCTCAGCAATCCGCTCCAGGATGAGCGACGCTCTTACTTCGTGCACGGCAGCGTCGCGTTGCCCGGCTCGCAACCGCGCAAAGTCCATGCGCTTCATGTCCTCGGTCTTCAAGCCTTGCGCGGCTAAGGCTCGCAGCCCGCGCTCCAGTCGGAGATCGATCTGGTCATTCACCATGGCTTCCGGGACAGGGAAATCGTTGCGCTTTACCAACTCTTCTACCAGCTTGTCCTTACCCTGATGTTCGGCTTCGTGCTCCC
>JBARGS010000273.1:0-35756 GCA_049798495.1 Candidatus Korobacteraceae bacterium
CGACAAGGTTGCGTACGTGCGTTTCGCCTCGGTCTATCTCGATTTCAAGGACGTGCGCGAGTTCATGGCCGAGTTGAAGGAACTGCTCGACACCAAGGAAAACGTGTCTGCCAAAGCCAAGTCCGGAGACTGATCCCGGCGACTACACTACAAACAATGGCACATAAAGTTACACTAATTCCCGGCGATGGTATCGGCCCTGAGGTCGTCACCGCAACGGTTCGCATCCTGGAAGCCACCGGCGTCAAGTTCGAGTGGGAGAGCTTCGCCGCCGGGGCCGAAGCCTTCGAGAAGTACAGAGAGTACATTCCCAAAGAGCTGACGGAGTCCATTGAGCGAACGCATATCGGACTCAAGGGCCCGGTGACCACGCCCATCGGCGGCGGCTTCTCCAGCATCAACGTCGCGCTACGCAGGCAATTCGAACTCTTCGCCAACTTCCGGCCAATCCGCAATCTGCCTGCCGTGCCCACGCGCTATCCCGGCGTCGATCTGATCGTGATCCGCGAGAACACCGAGGGCCTGTACTCCGGCATCGAGCACGAGGTGGTGCCGGGCGTGGTCGAGAGCCTGAAGATCATCACCGAGAAAGCTTCCACTCGCATTGCGCGGTTTGCCTTCGAGTACGCGCGCCGCGTGCATCGCAAGAAGATCCACGCCATTCACAAAGCCAACATCATGAAGTTGTCGGACGGCTTGTTCATACGCTGTTCGCGCAATGTCTCCAAGGAATACCCGGAGATCACCTACGGCGAGCACATCGTGGACAACACCTGCATGCAACTGGTTATGAACCCTTACCAGTATGACGTCCTGCTGCTGGAGAACCTATACGGCGATATCGTCTCTGACTTGTGCGCGGCGTTTGTCGGCGGCTTGGGCTTGGTGCCGGGAGCGAACTTCGGACACGAATGCGCCATCTTCGAGGCCGTGCACGGCTCCGCGCCTGATATCGCGGGCAAAGATATCGCCAATCCGACGGCGGTATTGCGCTCGGGCATTCTCATGCTGCGCCATCTCGACGAGGAGAACGCCGCCAACCACATTCGACTGGCTCTGGAGAAGGTCTATACCGAGCGAAAACATGTTACGCGTGACGTGGGCGGTACCGCCGGAACCACGGAGTTCGCCGACGCCATGGTCGAAGCCCTGCACACCATCCCGCCGCCGAAGCCGGAGTTGCAGGAAGTCGAGATGTAATAACGGCGGTGTTCGCCTCCGTATTTATTTCGCCGCTACCGCCGGCTGCACTTCCCTGCCCCCATGCCACACCGCAACGATCTTTTGCGTGTTGCGAATATCGCCCAGCGGATTGCCATCGAGCACCATGAGGTCCGCCTGCCTGCCCACGGTCAGCGTCCCAGTTATCTTCTCGATACCGAGCAACTCGGCGTTCGTCTTGGTCGCGCACATGATCGCCTGCATCGGCGTCAGACCGGACTGCACCATCATCTCTAGCTCATGATGTTCGGCAAAACCGGGGACGCGCGCCGGCATGGCGCCTGAATCGGTGCCGAAGCCGACTTTCACTCCGGCATCGTAAGCCAGCTTGAGATTTTTCTGGTCGTTGGCGAAGTCGCGCTTGTGCGTCGCGAGGTTGGGATCGTGCTCCGTCTTCTGGCGCGCCGCGTCGCCGGTGAGCGCCTCCAGCAACTCGGGGCCTACCGCCTTCTGAAGGAATGGATCGTTCTTCCATTCCGGATGCTCGGCGAACATGAAGAACGACGCATCCACCGTCAGCGTTGGGATGTAGTACACGCCGCGTTGCTTCATCGCGGCCAGTAGGTCGGAGGTGATGGCCTGATCGCGCACGCTGTGCGCCAGCACATTCACTCCGTCGGTGACTACCTCCGTTGCATCCGCCAGGTAATAAATGTGCGCCGCCACGCGAAGCCCATCGCGGTGCGCCTCCTCGATCACCGCGCGATAGACGGCCGGATCCATCGACGGCTTCGTGCCGTGCAGGTTGTCCACCCAGATCTTCACGAGGTCAGCATGACGCGACGCCATCGCGTCGACATCCGCCCGAGCCTCGACGGGAGTGGCCGGCGTGTAGAGTTGGTCAGCCGCGCGTGACAGCGGGGGTGCCCCGTCCGGCACTCCAATACCGCGGTCCCCACTGTAGACCGTTGCGCCGTCGAGCTTGCCCGCGCGCTGCTCGGCGCGCACCTCGTAGATCAGGTCGCGGTTGAGCCCCAGCGACAACATGCAGGTGACGCCGTAGCGCTCGTATTGACGCAGCTCGGCGATGACGTTGTCCTTCGTGTAGCACGTCGCGGAATTCTGTGTCCCGCAGACCAGCGCGAGATGCCCATGCGCATTGATCAAACCCGGCATTACCGTCTTGCCCGTGTAGTCGACAACGCGCGCATTCTTCTGCGACTCCGCACCGCCCTTCGTAATGGCGACGATCTCGCCGGCACGAATGGTGATGAAAACGTTCTCTCTCGGCGGAGCGCCAGTTCCATCAATCAGCCGTACGTGCGCAAGCACCACGGTTTGCGGATCGCCTTCAGCCATGGCTCCTGGAACGGAACTGACGCCAAAGATCAGAATGGCGAATGTAATCAGCAGGACGCGCACGACCCACCTCCTCGATGGGGTAACGAACACTAGATTATTGGACGCTTCTCGATTTCTGTGCGCCGCACTTTGTCGAAAAAACAACCGCCGCCAACTGCTTCCGAAACCGAAGAGTAGAATAAGCATTTTCCTTCTACATCCTTATCATTACTGAGACTGATTGGTGACTCGCACAGGCCATTGCGGCTTTTTCCTCGTTTTTCTGGGACTCTCGCTTTGCGTCGCTTGTAACCACAGCAGCGCTCCACAGGCGCCCGCCTCCAACCGACCCGCGGTAAAGGCCGCGCCCGTTGACGCCGCGGTCGCCGCCACCATCTCCGGCACGGTAAGCTTCGACGGAACACCTCCTACGCCGAAGCATATCGACATGTCCAACGATCCCGGCTGTAAGGGAAACGCCGCCTCCGAACAGATTCTCGTCGACGATGGCCATCTGGCGAATGTGCTTGTCTATGTCAAAGACGGCCTCGGCAACCTCGCTTTTGATCCGTCCAACCAGGTGGTCACCATCAGGCAGGAGGGTTGTCGCTACGTGCCGCATGTCGCTGCCGTGATGACCGGCCAGGTGGTGCGTTTCGAAGACAATGATCCAACGCTGCACAATATCCATTCCATGCCCAGGCAGAACCGCGAATGGAACCAGTCGCAAATGCCAAACTCGCAGCCGATCGACAAAACCTTCACCGCACCGGAGCTGATGATACCGGTCAAGTGCAACCAGCATCCCTGGATGCAGATGTATATCAGCGTTCTTGGGAATCCCTTCTTCGCCGTGACGGGACAAGATGGCAAGTTCAGCCTGCAAGGGCTGCCGCCGGGGACCTATACCATCGCCGCGGTGCAGGAGAAGTACGGCGAGAAGACACAGGTCCTCACCGTCGGAGCCAGGGAAAACAAGACGATCTCCTTTAATTACCAGCCTTAGAGCAGGAGTGTCGAAACGGATACCGCGCGGATTTTCCGCCGCGTCTCCAGTTGCCGCGGGTCTATACTCTGGCACGCATGGATCGGCGCTCGGTACTCAAGGCACTCGGTATTTTCGCCGGTGCCGCCGCCCTGGAAGGCTGCGCGCCCAGGCATGTCGCACAAGCCACCGCTCCTCCGCCTGCCGCCGAATCACCGCTCCTGAAGCTGCCCAAGGTCAACGTTCAGGCGGATCGCGAGATTCGCACCGTCGTAGGTCTGCGGCCTTTTCGACCCTCTGGATTCGTGGTCGGCGCTCAGAAGCTCGATGACAAGCTCGTCGTCCACAACTATGGTCATGGCGGCGGAGGCGTCACGCTATCGTGGGGAACAGGCGAGCTGGCCTGCCGCGAAGTCGACGCCAGCGGCGAAAAGGACATTGCGGTGCTTGGGTGCGGCGCCGTCGGGTTAGCCACCGCGCGCCTGCTCCAGGAGCGCGGATGCAGGGTCACCATCTACGCCAGAGATCTTCCGCCAAACACAACGTCGAACATCGCCGGCGCGCAGTGGTTTCCAGTCTCCGTCTTCCAGCACAGCCACCAAACGCCCGAGTTCCTGTCGCAGTTCGTCGAGGCATCGCACATCGCCAACCGCCGCTACCAGATCATGGTTGGTCCGCGATACGGCATTCGCTGGCTGCCGAACTATCACATGGGCCAGGAGCCGGTCCCGAGCGGAGGACTTCTCAGCTCCGACAGTCCGATTCGCGACCTCATCCCCAACATGCGCGAGCTGACTCCGGAGGAAAATCCTTTTCCTTTCCCTTTCGTTCTTCAGTTCGACACCATGCTGATCGAGCCCAACACGTATCTGCCTGCGGTGATGCAGGACTTCCGCCTGGCCGGCGGCCAGATCAAGGTTCAGGAACTTCACAACCTTGCCGAGGTCCAGAGCCTGCCCCAACGAGTCATTGTCAACTGCACCGGGTTGGGAGCGAAGGCGCTGTTTGGCGACGAAGAGTTGACGCCGGTAAAAGGACAGCTCACGATCCTGCTGCCGCAGCCGGAGATCCAGTACTGCACGCTGCCGGAAGACTTGTACATGTTCCCCCGTAGCGACGGAATCCTGCTCGGCGGGACTCATGAGATGGGAGTGTGGTCGCTCGAACCCAACCTGGAAGCCAAGCAGCGCATCCTCGCCGAGCAGGCGCGCATCTTTGGCGAAATGCGGTAGCGGATTACGTCGTCTCCGCCAGCGACATCACTAACTCCCGCTCGCGGGGGCCATCCAGCTCCACTAGCACCACCCGCTGCCATGTTCCCAGCAGAAGTAATCCTGTCTCCACCGGCAGACTCAGCGACGTCCCGATAATGGCCGACAGAATGTGATCGGGCACGTGCTCGGGATTATGCTCATGCCGGTAGTCGAGTTTAGGCACCATCAGCTCGAAGGCATCCAGCATGTCGAGATCCGTACCGGGGTCGAGATCGGCGGTGGTAATGGCGGCCGTGGTGTGCAGAATGTTGAGCTGGCAGATGCCGGTTTTGTCGGCGTACTGCTTCCACAGCACGGCTTCCAGTTTCTGCGTGATGTCAATGATCTCGCGCTTCTTGTGCGTTTTGATCATGAGTCGATGCATGGCTCACCCTATTCTTTCGGCGTGAACAACTCCAGCCGCACGCGCCAGGTAACGGACTGTCCGGGCTGGAGAAGAACCATGCCGGTATCGGCGCTTCCCCAATCCTTGTCGTAAGGATCGGGTAGGTTGAACTGCGGTTCGATGGCGACGAAATTCTTCTGCGGAGGAGCATACACCTGAATCGACTTAATCTCCGCAGAACGCGTAATCAAGCGCAAGGCGTACTTCGCCGCCGGATCGATGAGCTCCGAAACCGTGCTCCCGTCGACCCGGTAATTGAGATTCGAGAAGTTGTCATCCAGGTACTGCGTTCCCAACGGTCGTCCACCCGGGGCCGAGAAGTCGTACGGTGTGCCTTTTACCGTCACACGTTGTCCTATGGTAAACGTGTCGTCGTAGTTGTTCATCACCGCGCGCGTCTCGCTGGGCAAATGCAACCTTACTTGCTGGCGATCGCCGCTCGGCAGAACGAAGTAAGGATGCCAGCCAATGCCCATGGGCAGCGGCTCATGTCCCACGTTTCTCGCTTTCACGGTCAACTCAAATGCATCGTGACTTAAGATTGCGTCAACAATTACGTCAGTATCAGAAAGCCAGTGCCCGTCAAAGTTCCCGGCATGCAGCATCGCGTGCACCATCGAGCCTAGCTCACCGTTCTGGACGTCCACATTCTGGAACTGCGATCGCCGCATCAGCCCATGAATCGAATGCTTCTCAGCTCCCGGCTGGTTGCCGCTCCAGTTGGCGGGCAGTGTAACCGTTTTTCCGGCGACGGTTGCGGCAATGGTCTTGCCGTCCGGAGAAAGCTTGCCGCGAATGCGGTTGGCGTACGGCAGCAGAATTGCGCCACCGATTTTGAAGACTTCGTTGCCAAACTCGTCGTCGCCTTCGTTCAGCAATTTTTCTGCTTCGGCGAGCGGCGGAGAGTTCAGCAGGTCGATCTCGCCCTTCCCGGGAAGATAGGCCTTGATCTGTAGCACGGCCATACCGCGTCCCGGTAAAATGGCCGCTTCGAGAAATTGCGGTTTGCTGCGGTCGCTTATCGGTGGGCGTTGCAGGACGACTACAGGCTCGCCTCCGATCGTGACCTTCTGCGGCGCGGAGCGGTTACCGTTGGCCTGAGCTCCCAGTTGACGGCTGCTCATCATCATCCAAAGGCAGGCAAGAAGTATAGTCAGCAAATACCAATATCGGGACGGACTGCCATCAGGTCTCATAATCGCCTGTCCTTGTCGAAATTACGCCACCGGCTCGAAACATCCGCCAAAATCGGTGTTGCTATCGTTGTTCCCTGGGCTACACTGGCTCCCGAGGACCGGGCCCATCGGTGGCATCGTTTCTGGAACCACGAAATGATAGCAGCCCACAAACTTCTCCCTGCCGCTACGGCCCTCTCACGGTACCTTACGGACCGCCTCGACGCGCCGCTTCTTCTCCTGATATTTCTTTCTTTCACGCTGTTCTCCACTTCGCTCCACTCACAAACCAATCCACCTCCTGCCGCAACCCCCGCGGCGACGGCGGGACAGGAGGCTCCGGAAATTGCTTCACACGAGGAAACTCCCACCTTCAAAGTGAAGGTAAACCTGGTCGAAGTTCGCGTCGTGGTGCGCGACGGACAAGGACACCCGATCGGCAACCTCAAGCAGGACGACTTCCAACTTTTCGACAATGGCAAGCCACAGAACATCAGCAAGTTCAGCATGGAAAAGGCGGGAACCGCCCCTATCGTTCATGAAGAGAATGCGGCGAACCCTGGCGAGACAGCAACTGCGCCGCCTGTTACCAGTGCAAAAATCGTCCCCCAGCGCTACGTCGCTTATCTGTTCGATGACATCCATCTGAGTACTTCCGACCTGGCGCAAGCGCGGAACGCCGCCACACGTCAATTGCAATTGTTGCAGCCTGCCGACCGCGCCGCTATCTACACCACCTCCGGCCAGACGCAGCTCGATTTCACCGACGACCGCGCGCAACTCATAGCTGCGCTGAATCGCCTGATGCCTCGCCCGATCACGCAAAGCAGCCTGACTGCCTGTCCGAATGTCACCTACTACATGGCCGATCTGATCCAGAACAAGCGCGACGAGCGGGCCCTGCAGGTCGCCGCTCTGGACGCATTGCACTGCGCCTACTCTGACGATCCTACAAAGATGGCCGCGGCCCAGCAGTTCGCCCAATCGACGGCCTTGGAGGAACTCAACAAGGACGATGCGGAAACCCGGATTTCGCTGGGCGTCTTGAAGAACCTCATTCGCAGGATCACAGCTATGCCGGGCGAGCGCATCATCATCCTGGTTTCCCCCGGGTTCCTGAATTTCGATGAATTGCAGGAGCAGACGGAGTCCATGGAACACGCCTTGCACGCCAACGTGGTGATTAATACGCTGGACGTCCGCGGCGTTTACACCGACTTGCCGGACGTCAGCGAGACTCGCCCTGCCGGCGCCAACATCGCCGGGCAGGCACAACAATTTCGTACTGAGGAAATGCAGGCCGATGATGACATTCTGGCCGAGCTTGCCTATTCCACCGGCGGCACGTTCTTCCACAACAACAACGATCTCGGTGAGGGCTTCCGGCGCCTGGCTTCGCCTCCGGAGTACTCCTATCTACTGGGATTTTCGCCGCAAAACTTGAAGCTCGATGGGCATTACCACAAGCTGAAAGTCACGCTGAAGCCGCCGGTCAAGGGCGCGATACAGGCCCGCAAAGGATACTATGCTCCCAAGGGAATGACTGACCCATCGCAAGAAGCCAGGCAGGCGATTGAGGACGCGGTTTTCTCGCGTGATGAACTGCACGATATCCCGGTCGAGGTTCACACCCAATTCTTCAAATCCGACGCGGAGGACGCGAAGCTCTCGGTCGTAGTCCACATGGACGTGCGCCATATTCACTTTCGCAAGGCCGACGGCAGGAACGATAATGACGTAACCATTGTTTCGGCGCTGTTCGATCACAACGGAAACTTCTTGAGCGGGAATCAGAAGGTGCTACAGTTGCGCTTAAAGGACGCAACCCTGCAAGGCCGGCTGGGCTCAGGAATCACTTTGAAGAGTAGCTTTGATGTGAAGCCGGGAAGCTACTTAGTGCGCCTGGTAGTGCGCGATGAAGAAGGACAACTGGCGGCGCAGAACAGCGCTGTCGAAATTCCATAAGCCGAGGTCGGGACATGAAGCATCGCCGCGTCGCACTGGCCGCAATTTTCCTCGCCGTTAGCTGTC
The DNA here is from genome assembly GCA_049798495.1 of Candidatus Korobacteraceae bacterium. Lineage (GTDB taxonomy): Bacteria > Acidobacteriota > Terriglobia > Terriglobales > Acidobacteriaceae > Bog-257. The sequence continues at coordinate 8,353 of JBARGS010000273.1, forward strand.
TGGTTCCGCACTGCAGTGCAGCGCAGGACCAGGCTGCCGCAACTCAAAGCGCGTCGAGTTCCACTCCCACCATCACGACGGAAACCCGCCTGGTTCTTGTCGATACCATCGTCACCGACAAGAAAGGTAACTACATCCACGACTTGACGGAAAAAGACTTTCGCGTCTGGGAGGACAACAAGGAGCAGCCGATCAAGACGTTTTCGCTGGAGAGCGATGCAAACGGACCGTCGGGCGAGCAGCGTCGCTACATGATCCTATTCTTTGACAACTCCACCATGAGCCTCACCGACCAGTCGCAGGCACGCGCGGCAGCGCTGAAGTTTCTCGATACCAATGCAGGTGCGAATCGCTATATCGCCGTGGTTGACTTCGGCGGCACGCTGAGCATCGTGCAGAACTTCACCACCGATGCCGACCGATTGAAGCAGGCCGTCCGTAATCTCAAGTTTTCCGCCGTATCGCCCAACCCGGAAGCGCAGGGTCCGCAGCCGGTGCAGACCGTGCCTGTCGGCATACCGCAGATCGGCAATATGCAGGCGGACTTCGGCACGCGCACGCTGCTGTTGGCCTTGCGAAACCTCGCCAAAGGCCTCTCTTCCGTCCCCGGACGTAAGACCCTGGTCCTGCTGTCCTCCGGCTTCTCCCTGAATCCTTCCGATCCCAATACGCCGGAGCATGAGTCCGAACTCACGGCCGTGATCGACACTTGTAACAAGGCTAATGTAGCGGTGTATCCCATCGACGTACGCGGGCTGGTCACGCCTATCACCAGCGCTCCGCAACTCCAGATCTTCCCGGATGCTGCGGCCGGCAGGCTGGTGAGCGCGACGCTCGAACTCAACGGCCATTCCGGCCAGCCACCGGCGCGCCTGGTTTACGTGCAGCACGGCGGGGGAACAGGAAGTGGGGGCGGAGGCGGAAGCGGGGGAGGGGGCGGCGGGCACTCTGGAGGAGGAGTCGGCAGCGGCGGAGCTGGCAGCGGCGGACATTCAGGCAGCGGAACCGGCAGCGGGAGTGGGAGCCGCGGTGGGACGACCGGAGGATCTCGCGGCTATGGCGGAGGCTCCACAACCAGCAATCCCCTGCCGAACATTCCTTACAGCCAGTCGCGCGATCTGCTGCCCGCGATTCCCAACGTTGCGGATGCGCAACAGGTGCTCTACGAATTGGCGGCCGGTACCGGCGGCTTCGTGATCGTGAACACCAACGATCTTCTGGGAGGCCTACAGAAGATTGCCCAGGAGCAAACGAAGTATTACGTCTTGGGCTACACACCACCTCCCTCGGACGATGGTAGTTGCCACACCCTGCGGGTGAAGGTCGATCGCGGTGGCACCATCGTCCGTTCGCGCAGCGGCTACTGCAATGTCAAGCCCTCGGACCTGCTCGCCGGCAAACCGGTCGAAAAGCAACTGGAGAATCAGGCCTCTGGCTCGCAGCCGGGCAACATCGCGGCGTCGATGCTGGCGCCGTTTTTCTATACCTCCGCCAATACCGCCCGGGTGAACCTGGCCATCGAAATTCCGGCCAACTCCATCAAGTTCACCAAAGAAAAAGGAAAAGAACACGCGCAGGTGAACGTGCTCGGCCTGGCCTACACGCCTGACGGAGCCGTTGGCGCTCGCTTCAGCGATCAGGTGGACTTGACCTTCGACAGCAAGGGCGAAATGGAGGAGTTCGGCAAGAAGCCTTACCACTATGAAAACCAATTCGAGGCTGCCGCTGGTCAATACAACCTGAAAGTGGTTTTCAGCTCCGGCGGGGAGAGCTTCGGCAAGCTGGAAATGCCGCTGGTGATCGACAAGTTCGATACCAAGCAATTTGCCATGAGCTCGGTCGCTCTTAGCAAGGAACTGCATCCCCTGGCACAAAGTGCGCCCAGTCTGGATGCCGCGCTGTTGGAGGATCGGACGCCGCTGGTCACGCAAGGAATGCAAATCATTCCCACGGGCAGCGATCGCTTCAAGAAAAATGACTTCGCCGTGTTTTACGTGGAGATTTACGATCCTCTTCTGACCAACGCCAAGCCTCCGACGGTGCAAATTCAAATGCGCGTGGTTGATCGCAAAACGGGTGAGCAGAAGGTGATTACAGGTGGCCCGGCGCCGACCGTCAAAGCGGGAGATCCCGTGGTTCCGCTAGGACTCAGGCTGCCCATCGACAAGCTGCCGCCGGGATCTTACCAGTTGGAACTGCGGGCGATGGACTCCGCCGGCAATGCCACCCCGCTTCGCACCGCGAACTTCGAAGTGGAATAGCGTCTGCGGAAACGTAGGCAGGGCGGGTTCCTGTTGGGATTCCGGCTCAGTGGAGCCAGCCCCTGAGGCTGGCTTAGAAGGACCACGACGGCCACTGCACTTAGGACACGGCAACCCGATCTTCGCTGGGAACCTTCTTCAGCGCAACTTGCTTGCGCCGCTCCGCCAGCGCCGACTGAATGAAGGTCACTTCCCGGCCCAGCATGTCGGTCGCTTCCCGGCACAACTCGGTCTGCTCGCGCATCAGTTGGAGGAAGTCCTCCTGGCTGACGTGCACCACCTCCGATTCGGAGACAGCGACGGCGGTCAGGCTGTAGGGTCGTCCGGTAAAGGTAGAGGGTAAACCCAACAGCGAACCGTTGCCCAAAAGCCGGTCCAGCTTGGGCACGTTGCGTACGCTCAGGCACACTTTGCCCTTCACGATCAGAAAGACCCCGACGTTGCCGTCGTCCTCGCGAAACAGGGCGTTCTGCGCAGGGATATGTTCTCGCTTCCCGGCCTCGGTGAGGCGGGCTCTCAGAACGTCGGAGGTTTTCAGAATATAGCTTTGGGCTCCCACACGTTTCATGCAACTTTTATGTCAGATTTCCGCACCGCTACGCAGTGACCCCGGTCACAACTTCTTGTGAGGCACACGGGGGCAACGGCCTTTTCGCCGGTCAACCGCCGGTTGACAGGAGCGCCGCTACGCACTACATTCCAGTCGCGAGTTGCACTCTCAGGATGCCCCAACGGAACGGGCACCGATCCCACTTCGCTAACCTTTAATCTTGGAGATAAAACATGAACTTACGCAGACTACTGCTCACGGCCGTGTTCGGCTTGCTGTGGGCTGGCATGGTGCCGCTTTCCTGGTCAGCCCAGACAAGCGATTCCAGCGCAAAAATCTCTCTTCGCGTCATTTCTGAGACCTCCAACGGTGGCTCGACCGAGGCGCTGGTCGTCCTTGCACGCAAAGCCGATCTCAGTCCAGCCTACAATCTGCCCGGCAAAATCGAGAAGGGCAGGTTCGTAGTCAACACGTTGCGCGCGGTCGCTCACTCCAGCCAAGGCCCAATCCTCGCCTTCCTACAGCAGCGTGGCGTTTCTTATCAGTCGTTTTATATCGTCAACATGATCAAGGTCACCGGCGATCGCAGTCTGATGGAGGCCTTAGCCGCTCGTAGCGACGTTGCCGAAATCGACGCCAATCCCCACGTTCGCACGGCTCTGCCCCAGCCCACCGGCTTGGACACCACATTTCAACCCAGCGGCATCGAGTGGAACGTGCAGCGCGTGAAAGCGCCGGATGTCTGGAATCTGGGATTTCATGGTGAGGGCCTCGTAGTCGCCGGCGCCGATACAGGTGTGCAGTGGGATCATCCTGCTCTCAAGAATCAATATCGCGGCTGGGATGGCCACCAGGCCGACCACGATTACAACTGGCACGACGCCACCAGCCAGCACTCGCCGACACCCATCGACCCGCACGGTCACGGTACGTTTACTGCGAGCGAGATGGTGGGGGACGATGGGCAAGGCAACCAGATCGGCGTTGCGCCCGGCGCCAAGTGGATCGCCTGCCGCAACATGGATGCGGGTGGCAACGGATCGCCGTCGCAATACACCGAATGCTTCCAGTTCCTGATCGCGCCTTATCCGATCAACGGCAACCCCGACCAGGGCGATCCAACCAAGGCGCCGGACTCCATCAACAACTCATGGGTCTGTCCGCCTAGCGAAGGCTGCTCGTTTGGCACTCTGCAAAGCATCGTGGATGCGGTGCGCGCCGCCGGAATCTTCCCCGCCATGGCCGCGGGCAACGACGGTCCCAATTGCTCCTCCATCGTGTACCCTCCGGCCATCTACGCCAGCTCGGTCGATGTCGGAGCGCTTGACTCAGGCAATAACATCGCCAGCTTCAGTAGTCGCGGTCCCGTGACCATTGACGGCAGCAATCGCACCAAGCCCGATGTCTCCGCGCCGGGAGTCAACATTCGTGGCGCAGTGCCGGGCAACGGCTATCAGTCCGGGTGGTCTGGAACGTCCATGGCGGCGCCGCATCTGGCCGGAGGTGTCGCTCTGCTGTGGCAGGCTAAGCCCAGCCTCAAAGGCAATATCGACGCTTCGCAGCAGGCCTTCCAGTCGGCCGCGCAGCACTTAACGACTAGTCAGGCGACAGGTTTCTGCCGCGGTCCGAGCTTCCGCAAGGACAACACCTTTGGTTACGGATTACTGAACCTGCTGCAGGCGGTGCAGTCGCAATAGGTTTCTACCGGCATCGGGAATGTGCTTGCCGCGCGGCTCCGGAGACGGGGCCGCGTCTTTCTTGCTGACAGATTTAAGGAGCGATTTCGTCCTCCTCGCCTTTACATGTGATGCACATGAAACTATGCTATTAGCATGTCCAAGATGATCCAGGTACGAAACGTTCCTGATGGTCTGCACCGTACGCTAAAGGCCCGGGCGGCGATGTCAGGCATGTCCCTCTCCGACTATTTGCTGGCGGAACTTCGCCAGATGGCAGAACTCCCAACCTTGCAAGAGATGGAGGAGCGGCTCAAACGCCGCCGCCCCGCTAAGCTCCAGAGTTCCGCCGCTGTAATGGTGCGGGAAGAACGAGAAGGTCGATGATCGTTCTTGACGCTTCGGCGGCCATCGAATGGCTTCTGCAAACCCCAACCGGGGTAAAGATTGGCAGGCGTATCTTTGGGTCAAACGAGACCTTGCACGCGCCTCACCTCCTCGATGTTGAGGTTACACAGGTATTGCGCCGCTATGTCAGCATGCACAGCGTTGCGCCCAGTCGCGCCGGGGAGGCTTTGCAGGACCTGCTCGATCTTCGCCTTCACCGTCACCCTCACGCACCGTTCGTACAGCGAGCGTGGGAATTGCGCGGCAATCTGACAGCCTACGACGCCCTCTACGTGGCTCTTTCGGAAGCGCTCGGCGCAACCCTCGTCACTTGTGATGCCAGGCTTGCCGCTGCACCCGGCCATCGCGCGCGGGTTCAGCTGGTGTGAGGAACTGCACGCTTCAGTTGGTCTGGCCGTATAGAAAGAAAAGTCTCAGATTAAACTCTAGAGTTTTGGTGGACCTGGTCGGGATCGAACCGACGACCTCTTCCATGCCATGGAAGCGCGCTCCCAGCTGCGCCACAGGCCCACTTTGCGGAAGGATGACGCTCACACTGAGCATCTTGAGCGTCTCGATTATTCTCTACCAGCTACGCACCATAGTCAAACCCTGCGTGGGCTGTGATCGTTGACGATTGCTCCGCTCGCTCCGTTAAGGAATACGACTGCCGCAGCTCAACCACTCGACAACTTAATTACATACTCACCTGGTACTGGGCGTGTTGGGCCGGATTTGTTTTGCGACTCGGGCTTGGATCCTCGGCAAACCGGCAGCGATCGCTACGTGTCACGCTATAATGCCGCCGGGTTCCTATGCCAGTCGCGGCAGGCGCAAAACTTGGGCCTTACGAGATTCTTTCTCCCGTCGGTGAGGGTGGGATGGGCGAGGTGTACCGCGCCCGCGATACCCGTCTGAATCGCTCTGTGGCCGTCAAGGTTCTTCCTCAGGCCATCGCCACGGATCCTGATCGCATGCGCCGATTTGAGCAGGAAGCGCGCACCGTCGCCGCGCTTAATCATCCCAATATCCTTGCAGTTTACGACGTGGGTGTGCAGGACGGCATCCCCTACCTGGTGACGGAGTTGCTTGAGGGCGAGACGCTGCGCGAGCGACTCGATCGCGGTCCTGTTTCCGTACGCAAAGCTGTGGAGATCGGCTTACAAGTGGCGCACGGTCTTGCTGCCGCACACGAGCGCGGCATCGTGCATCGCGACCTCAAGCCGGAGAACATCTTCCTTACGAAGGACGGGCACACCAAGCTGCTGGATTTCGGCCTGGCGAAGGTTGGCGTATCTTCCGCGGCAGCGGCACAGGTTTCTTCCATCACCGTGCAAACCATGCAGACCGCTCCTGGCGTGGTGATGGGGACCGCTCCCTATATGGCTCCCGAACAGGTACGCGGCGAGCAGGTGGACTATCGCGCCGACATTTTCAGCTTCGGCGCGGTTCTCTACGAGATGCTTTGCGGCAAGCGGGCTTTTGCCGGCGACACGTCGGTCGAAATTATGACCGCAATTCTCAAGTCCGAGCCGCCGGAGTTCGATCCGGCAGCGGCGAAGATTCCTCCCGCGCTGGATCGTATCGTTCGCCACTGCCTGGAAAAAGACCCCGCTGATCGTTTTCAGTCCGCGCGCGATCTGACCTTCGCTCTCGGAGCGCTGTCGGGCTCGGAACCAACGTCTGCCCTTCGCGCGCAAGTGCCCCAGCGCAAACAATGGCCGCTCGTGGCTGCAGTGTTAGGAGCACTTTTCCTGGCGATTTTGGGGATGAGCCTGTTTTCCCGCTTGCGGTCCACTGATAGCCATTTCGCAGTCATGGAGTTCGCCATTCCCGTCCATGATGAAGTAGGACACATTGCGATTTCTCCAGATGGCACCATGCTGGCCTACGTCGCCGTCGAAGAGAACTCCGGCGAGGGCGTGATCTTCGTTCAGGCGATAGGCTCACCGGACGCAGCGCGGCTGAATGGAACCGAAGGCGCCATCTACCCGTTCTGGTCACCGCGCGATGATTATGTGGGATTTTTTGCGCAAGGCAAGTTGAAGAAGATTCCTGCGACCGGTGGCGCAGCTCAAGTGTTAGCTACTGCGGGTTCGGCGCGGGGCGGAAGCTGGAGCGAGAAAGACGTCATCATCTACGCGCCTGACGCCGGAGGACCAATGTGGCGGGTCGACGCAGACGGCTCGGACGCGGCGCCTTTGACGGACAAGGTCTTCACCGCCGATGATTCCTCGCATCGCTGGCCGGTCTTTCTGCCCGACGGTGATCGCTTCCTGTTCTGGTCGGGCGACTTCAACGAGCGTGCCGGCGACCACACCAGCGGAATCTACATGGGCTCGCTGAGTAATCGGCAGCATAAGCAGCTTGTGACCCTGGCCTGGTCCAATCCCGGCTACGCCAAAGACCAGCTCTTCTACGTAGACTTCAAGGGGGAACTGGTCGGCGTTCCGCTGGATGTGGAGAACGCCAAGGTGCTGGGCAAGCCAAAGATGGTATCCAGCCAGGTTGGACGTCATCCCTCAACCTACTGGGGCGCTTTCACTGTGGCGGTGAATGGCACCGTGGTTTTTCACCAGGGTACGGGCTCGACACTATCGCAACTCACCTGGTACGACCGCCCGGGCAAGGAACTGGGGCGTACCGGCGACCCGGGCATCCTGGCAAATCCTGGTATTTCTCCTGACGGCCACCGAATCGTATTCGATGTGGCGGATCCAAAAGCAAGAAATATTGATGTGTGGATCCACGACGTTTCTCACAACGCTTCGACACGTTTCACCTTTGATCCGGCGGAAGAGACCACCGGCGTATGGTCGCGCGATGGAAAGACGATTGCTTACCGCTCTGCCGCTAATCAAGAGGTACTCCGGCTGAAGAACTCGAACGGCTTCGACACCGACCGGGGCCTGGCCGCGCCTCCTGCTAACGTCATCGACGTGATGCCGAATTCCTTCACCATCAGCGATCAGGAGTTGATAGCCACCGGGCAGATCACGACCGGCGGCACGGCGCTGGAAATTGTTTCTCTCAAGGACAAGAAGGTGTCGCCCTTTCTCCCCGGCAGAGGCAGCAAAGCTGACGGCCAGATTTCGCCCGACGGAAAATGGCTTGCGTACGAATCTGACGAAACCGGCGAGTGGGAGGTATATATCGCTCCCTATGCAGGCGGCGGTGGCAAGTTACAGGTGTCACGCGGAGGCGGCAAGGAGCCTCGTTGGCGCGGCGATGGAAAGGAAATTTTCTACCTCGACCCGAAAGGGAATATTGTGTCGGTTCCCGTGGGCAGCGAAGGCAGCCTTGCGACGGGTACGCCAGTCGTGCTTTTTCAATCTCGCGCCCGGGCTGCGGTTTCTTCCAGCGACCTATTTTCTTATGATGTGACGCCCGACGGTCAGCGCTTTCTGGTCGATCGTTACGTAAAACCGGCGCAAACCCCATCGCTTAGCATCATCCTTCATGCGGCGACTAAGGCCGAATGATGTAGTTCGCCTGGGCAAGCCAAGGATTTTCGGCATCCCTCCTCGAGCATTGACTCATCCAAGGCTGATGATGGTGTTGTCATTGCTGTACACTGGACTTCCACCTCGTCCGCCGCTCTCACACTGGTTCTCTGCCACAGGAGCATGATGAGAATTGCCGTAAGTCTGCTATTCGCCTTTCTGTCGATCCCGTTGGATTACGCACAAACCGCACCCGTGTCGGCACCTCCAGCCAACGCTTCCGCCACCGGCAGCGTATCTATGACGTCGATTCTGCCGGACCTTGACCGGCTGCAAGCCGCTGCCTCGCAGGCCAACCTTGACTTGGGGCAGATGCGAATTGAGAAGTGGAAGGCCGACGGCGACTCCAAGCGTCAGGCGCAGTCGAACGCCGATTCCATCCAGCGCAATCTCACCAGCGCACTGCCCGGCCTGATTGCCGACGTTCGTTCGGCGCCGCAGAACCTGGGAGCCGAGTTCAAGCTCTATCGCAACCTCAACGTTCTGTACGACGTTCTTGCTTCGGTCACGGAATCAGCCGGGGCATTTGGCTCCAGAAGTGACTATGAGGCCCTGGCGCGGCAGCTCGAGGTCATCGATTCCGTGCGGCGCGATCTGGCCTATGCCCTGGAACAGTTCACAGCTTCGACCCAGTCGGAGTTGGATCACTTGCGGACTCAGGTTCGCACCCTGCAACAAGCGGCCGCGGCAACGCCTCCGCCAAAGAACGTTGTTGTGGACGATAGCGAGCCGGCGAAGAAAACCTCGCACAAAAAGAAGACGAAGCCGTCAACTTCAACCGCCAGCGGCTCTGACGCTAGTTCGTCCTCCAGTAGTAGCAACCCACCAAAAGCACAGTAGACATCGGTTGTGCCCGATTCCGGCCGTCTGCGGTTAGCCAAGTGGGCCGAAAGGGCCATCTTTCCCCGTTTCTGGGAACATTTCGCCTGGCTGCGGAGTCTATTAAAGACAGCCGCGCCGTAACTTGCAGGACCTTGGGGCGAAGTGCGATCGCGGCGAGGTGCTGGCGCGCAGTCATTGCCAAGCTGTGGTCGAAGTTGTTGCGGGTCGCGAAACTGTTTATCATTGAGGTGCCGCCTGTGGCGGGAGCAACAACATTGAGTGACCTCGCAAGTGCGCTAGGAGTCCGCACCGAAGAAGCTGCGATCATTGCCGAATTGAAGGCAGGGTCGGAGGAAGCTTTTTCCTGGCTGATCGCACATTACAACCAGCCTGTTTATAGCCTGGTCTACAGGATTCTCGACGACCCATCCGACGCCGCCGACACCACCCAGGAAGTATTCATCAAAGTTTTTCGCGGGATCAAGGGCTTCCATGCTAATTCCAGCTTGAAGACCTGGGTTTATCGCATCGCCGTGCACGAGGCGTCGAATTGCCGGCGCTGGCGCTTCCGGCACAAGTCGCATGAAACCTCGATCGAGCCCGGGCCTGAGCGCGAGGACGAGCCGCTCGCGTTGGGCATCAAAGACACGCTTGCGGACGAAGGCCGGTCTCCCTTGCAGAGCGTATATGACGAGGAACTGAAGGCGCGCGTCGAAACCGAGCTTACGGCGCTGGCTGAACCATACCGTACCACAGTGATCCTGCGCGATATCGAAGAGTTGTCGTACGAGCAGATCGCCGAGGTGACGGAAACTTCGCTAGGGACGGTAAAGTCGCGGCTGGTGCGAGGACGGGAGGCACTGCGAAAGCGGATGGAGCGCCATATGGCGGCCTTTGGCATGTCGCTGGGGGCGTCGAACGAAAAGGGATGTCGCAAAGGTGGCCAACTTAGTGGTCACAAAGTTGAGGTCCTGCCATGACGTGTTCAGTTGCGAAGAGGCACATGTCGTCGTACCTGGACGGTGCCGTGACGCGCCGTCAGTTGACTCAAATGAATGAGCATCTGCATGGCTGCCTGGAGTGCTCCGCTCGCCTGGCGTCACTGCGTCGGACTCAGTCGCTGGTTGGCTCGTTGGGAAGAAAGGTAGCGCCGCCGGAACTGGCTCTCCGGCTGCGGGTGGCGATGTCGCAGGAAATCGCCAATGCCCAGCGCTCGCGGTGGGAGATGCTGCGGGTTCGTTGGGAGAATGTTTTCGACGCGATCATGGTTCCCGCCACGGCGGGAGTGTTGACTACGCTCATTGTCTTCGGATTGCTGATCAGCTTCCTGTATCCCATCCCGGTGCGGGCCGCCAACGATGTGCCCACGATGCTCTACACTCCTGCCGAACTACAGTCCACCCCCTTCGAGCTTTCCATGGGTGGTGTGAACGCGGATTCGTTAGTGGTGGAAGCCTATGTTGGAGCTGACGGGAGGGTGCAAGATTACCGCGTTCTGTCCGCACCTGAGGACGCAGAGGCGGTTCTGCCCCAACTGAAGAACATGCTGATCTTTACTACCTTTCATCCGGCCACCGCCTTTGGCCAGCCCACTTCGAGCCGCGTGGTGCTGACCTTCTCCAAGGTACAGGTAAAGGGATAACGAGTAGTTCCTCACGGTTGGCTGCGTGTGATAATGATCCGGGAAGAATCCCGCAAAATAGCTCCCTGTAAGGTGGTTTATGCGAGTAGCGGTTCAAGCGGAATTCAAATTGTTTGGCGTCATCAAGCGGCAGGGTGACTGGTATGTGGCCTACTGCCCGCCGCTGGACATCACAACCCAAGGACGAACGCTGTCGGAAGCTAAGGAAAACCTGCAAGAGGCCTCCTATTTGTTCATGGTGAGCTGCTTCGAACGTGGAACTTTCGAGCAAGCCATGCGTGAACTGGGTTGGTCTGTCGCGAAAGGCAGTGCCTCCACCGAGCAAGGAAGGCGCTTAGAGATCCCTGAAGGCGCTTTCCACTTTCCGATACCGATTCCCTTTGGTTTTGAAAAGACGGCTGGATGCCACGCCTGACTCCGCTTCCGTGGCGCAAGTTGGTTTGTGTGTTTGAGCAGCTTGGTTACAGATCCTCCGGTCAAAAAGGAAGCCTTATTAAGCTGGAGAAGCCGGGCGTAGCTCGTCCGCTTATTGTGCCCAGATACGATGAAGTGGGATTAGACATCATCACGAATCTTATACGGACCTCCGGGATCACGCGGGAGGCGTTCTTGGCGTTGTTGGAACGTTGTTGATACCGTTTCGATGTCGCGGCGCAATATTTGCGCGCCCTGAACCGACCTCGTAAACTAAAGCTATTGCTTCCCTGCCGGAATTCGCCTCTAGCTCCTTCGCTGTTAGCGCTTAGCAATCCCAACTGCGGGGAGTACGCTTGCTAAGAGCTAATGGCTAAAAGCTAAGAGCTAAACTGGAGACTCTGCTGAGTTTTATTTCCCGCATCTCTGTTCTCTCAGCCTTCCTCGCATCGCTGGCCGTGGGCGCCATCGCGCAGAGCAAGGCCAGCCTCGACGTGAGTGAGACGCTGTTCAGCGTGGTTGCAGCTATGAATGTCTGTGGTTATGACCAGGAGCTGCAATCGTCATCTCCCATCCGCGCCGAGGTGCGTGCCGACTTGGTCGAAGCCAGCAAGTCTCCGGCGGCCGCGGCGGCGGCCAAGGAGATGTGCAGCTTCTATCGCGATCATCGGCAGGGCGATGCGGCCCATGATCTGGCGCAATATGTATCGCTGGCGCTCAACCTGGGCGCTCCGCCGGAGTTCACCCCCAAACTGAAAGAGGCGGACCTGCCGCCGGATGCAGCCTATGTTCTAGGTTTCATTCCGCCACTCAAGCAATACTATGCAACGGCCAAGCTGCACGGCATTTGGCAAAAGCATGAGCCTGAGTACTCGGCGCTAATTGACCAATATCACAGTCCCGTGGCGGCAATGATCACCTCGACGGACAATTATCTGCGGATGCCGATGTCCGGGTATGCAGGCCGCAGCTTTACTGTTTATCTGGAACCAATGGCCGCACCGGGTCAGGTGAACTCGCGCAATTACCTTCAGGATTTCTATTACCTGGTGATCTCGCCGAATGCCAGCAATATCCATATGGACGAGTTGCGGCACACATATCTTCACTTCGTACTGGACCCGCTAATCGCCAAACGGGCAACCGCCCTGGATCGTTTGAGACCAATCCTCCTCTCGGTACAGAAGGCGCCCATGTCGGAAGAGTACAAGCAGGAGGCTGGCCTGTTGGTCATCGAGTGTCTGATTCGCGCCATTGAAGCGCGAGTACCAGCTGATCCTAAGCTGCCCGAAAAGGATCGTTGGGCATTGGTGCAACGGGATGAGTCCGAAGGGTTTGTGCTTACCGGCTACTTCTACGAGCGGTTGCGGGACTTCGAAAAGGCCAATATCGGCTTGCAGGCCGCCTTTCCGGACTGGCTGCACAACATGGACGTCTTACGCGAAAAGAAGCGGGCCAGCGAGATCGCGTTTGCTACCGAGGCCACTCCTGAGTTGATGCAAGCCCCAAAACGCGCATCCCAACAAAAGATCGATTTGGCGGAGGCCGCTCTGGCCAGCGGCAATCCGGCCGAGGCCGGCAAGCTGGCGCAGGAATCCTTGAAGGCGAACGAAGATCCGGCACGAGCTTACTTTGTGTTGGCCAAGGTTGCCAGCTTCCAGGGTGATATGCAGGGGGCGCAAACCAACTTTCAGAAGGCTCTGGACGGCTCCAAAGATCCACATGTGACGGCGTGGTCACACGTGTATTTGGGACGCATCTTCGATCTGCAAGGAGAACGCGACAGTGCCATGGCGCAATATAAGGCGGTGATCGACATGGGAAATGAGCCTCCTGAATCGAAAACAGCCGCCGAGCGCGGGCTACAGGAGCCTTACCAGCCCCCGACAGCCAAGCAGGAAGAAAAACAAGATCAATAAATTCGCCTTCGAACGGGAAGTCAGCACTTCCCAAACGGAAAGGAAAACGCAATGAGATTTACAGCAATTATGGCGGTCACGATTTTGGCCGCAAGTCTGGCCTGGAGTCAGGCAAGTACGTCTGCGGGTCAGCCGGGCTCTCCGGCTTCGTCAAATGCGCAAACCCAGAGCGGCGCCCCGAACCAGGCCCCCAGTAACGCCCAGGCACAGCCCGCCGCCGGAGGTCACCGCGTCTTGCAAGCGAAGTCGCAAGAAGAGTTAACGGCCTACCAGGCCGCAGCCGCCAAGACGGACCCTGCTCAGGCGGAAGCTGCGGCGGACGATTTTGCCGCGAAATATCCCAGCAGTGAGTTGCGCGCGTCGCTCTATATCCGGGCCATGAACATGTATAGCCAGCAGAACAACGCCGAAAAAGTGATTGCCACGGGCGAGAAAGCCATTGCCGCCGATCCCACGAATCCCATTCCGCTGGTGCAGGTCGCCTCCGCCATTGCTGAAACCACGCGCGAAACGGATCTCGACCGCGAACAGCGGCTGGCGCAAGCGTCCAAGGACGCCCATGCTGCCATCGATAACATCGACACGGGGCTTATCGTTCCAGCCAACGCCGACCCGGTGCGGGTCGCCGGCGCCAAGCAAAGCATCCTCACGATGTCGTACGACACCCTCGGCATGATCGACATGAGCAAGAAGGACTATTCTTCCGCCGAGCAGAACCTGCAGAAGGCGGTTGACCTGAGCAAGAACAATCCCGAGGCAGTGCTTTATCTCCGGCTCTCGGTTGCCCAGGACAACTTGAAGCAGTATTCGCAGGCGCTTGATTCGGCCAACAAAGCACTGCAGTACTCTAAGGAAGGCACGCCGGCGCAGAATCTGGCCAAGCAACAGCAGGCCCGCTTGCAGAAGCTGATGAGCGCGGAATCGCCAGGCGCCAATACCGCATCACCGTCGCCGTCGCCCACGCCAACTGCGCCGGGAATGCAGCCGAACCAGTCGCCGGTTCCGGCTTCGCCGAATACCACACCGCATTGATCCAGTGGCTATAGAATGAGCTTCGACCGGCCTCAGGCGGCCGATTGGGATAACAAAGGGAATGGCATCCGTCGCCGACACAAGTGCTCTGGAGGAAGCTCTGGGGCACGTGTTTCAACAGCGCGGATTGCTGGAACAGGCTCTTACTCACGCTTCCTACGCTCGCGAAGCCGAGTCGCAGAACCCCGCCGGAGGTTCTCTCCAGCAAGCGGACAACGAGCAGTTGGAATTCCTGGGAGATGCCGTGCTTGCCTTCGTTGTCAGCCAGGAACTTTTTCGCCGTTTCCCTGAATACCAGGAGGGCGAGCTCTCGAAGTTGCGGGCGCACATCGTGAGCGCGCGGCGCCTGCTTCGGCCGGCGCGGGAACTCGGCATCGGCCAACACCTGCGCCTGGGGCGCGGTGAGGACCGCAGTGGCGGCCGCAACAAGAGTGCTCTGCTGGTGAATGCTCTGGAGGCGCTCATCGCAGCCCTTTACCTCGATGCCGGTTTGGATGCCGCTCAGCGCTTTATCCGCGACCACGTTCTGGAGCCGGAGCTTGCCGAGGTACACCAGCAGGGGGGGCAGAAGCTTCCGATCATGGACTACAAATCCGCTCTCCAGGAGGCGGTGCATGCCAGCGGACGCTCGCAGCCGCGGTATGTTCTGGTCAAGGAAGACGGCCCGGATCACCGCAAGATTTTTACCATAGAGGCACATGTGCCGGCCACGTCGGCCGGAGGGGACGGGTTCGTGCGCCGGGCAGAAGGAAGTACGAAGAAAGCCGCTGAACAGGGCGCCGCCCGAAAGGCGTGGGAGTATCTACAATTGCTGAAGAGCAGTTCCGCCTTGGATGAGCCTGCTCCCAGTCAACCGTCCGAGTAGCCATGAGCGAAGTCAGCGCCCAAGTCCAAGTTCAAGTGCCACCTGAGCAACCGCAGCCATCCGCCTCGCCGGATCAAGCTCCGAGTCGCTCCGGCGGGCTGCTTTCGCTGCAGTCGCTAGCCACCACCATCGTTATTGCGATCTTCGTGATCACCTTTATTGTGCAGGCGTTCCAGATACCCTCCGAATCAATGGAGAAGACGCTGCTGATCGGTGACTATCTGCTGGTGGACAAGGCGCACTACGGGCATTGCGGGGCGTGGCAATGGCTGATGCCTTATCGTCCGATTCAGCGCCAGGACATCATTGTCTTCCGCTATCCCGTGAATCCTCACCAACACTTCGTCAAGCGTGTCGTCGCTATTCCCGGCGATCATGTACGGCTGGTCGACAAGCACGTCTACGTCAACGGAGTTCGGCAGGATGACAGCTACGCTAATTTCAAGTGGGCGTGGCGTGACAGGTTCAGGGACGACTTCCCCGATGGCGGCTTCTATGGTGACAACATCTCAGCGAAGTGGTTCCTGCAGGTGCGGAAGCTGGTGGAAGACGGCGAACTGATCGTTCCTGAGGGATCTTATTTCGTTCTCGGCGACAATCGCGACGACAGCTACGACTCCCGCTACTGGGGCTTCGTCCCGGCGGAAAATGTGGTGGGCCGCCCGCTGGTGATCTATTGGTCAATGGACCGGGCGACTCCAGAGGCGCCGGGCGAGGCGCCGTCTGATAAACTTTCCAATCTAACGTTGAATGTCGCTCACTTGTTCAACAGCCTGCGCTGGCACCGCATGTTGCGGGTTCCGCACTAGCTGCCGCAGCTGATATCCGAGCGATCCTCGGGGGAATTATCAATTTGGCAACTACTAAGAAATTTGTGAAGAGCGCGCCGGCCAAGGCGGAGCCGGTGAAAGCGGAAGCGCCGGAGAAACCTAAAGAGACCGCGCCCGAATTTATTGCCTCAATTGCCATCATTCTGGTCACGGGGCTATTCATTATCACCTTTACCCTGCAGGCTTTCACCATTCCATCCAGTTCGATGGAGAACACGCTGCTCATTGGCGACCACGTCTTCGTAGACCGCATCTTGCTGGCGCCGGCAACCAAATGGATCGGGAAGCTCATTCCTTATCGTGAACCCAGGCACGGCGATGTCTTTGTCTTCCTCTCCCCTGCGCAGCCCGGCCTCTATGTCGTAAAGCGCGTCATGGGCCTGCCTGGGGACCACATCCATCTCCAGGACGGCGTGGTGTACCGTAATGGCGAGAAGCTGAACGAACCCTATGTGATCCGCTGCAATCAGAATGAGGGCAACGAATCCATGTGCGTTTCCTACGACCCGTATCGCGACAACTTCCCCAGCGTTCCGGCGAGTGAGCGCGACCAGCTATCACCCGAGTGGAGGGCCGAGCTTCCCTCCTCCATCAAAAATGGTGATCTGGTTGTCCCGCCGAATAGTGTCTTCGCCATGGGTGACAACCGCGACGTCAGTCTGGACAGCCGCTATTGGGGATTCGTGCCCTTCGAAAATGTAATCGGCCGTCCCATGTTCATCTACTGGTCTTTTGTCACTCCGCGCGACGAATACGAGCGCCAGAGCATCGGCGACCGTCTAGCGTGGCTGGGGAACATCGTTATTCACTTCTTCGATCGAACACGCTGGTCCAGAATGTTCCACGTGGTGCACTGATGCGTGGCCGCACGTCACGGCGGATGCTGTGGGCA
The DNA here is from genome assembly GCA_049798495.1 of Candidatus Korobacteraceae bacterium. GTDB lineage: Bacteria > Acidobacteriota > Terriglobia > Terriglobales > Acidobacteriaceae > Bog-257. Next base: position 25,146 of record JBARGS010000273.1, read on the forward strand.
GTCCTGCTGGTACTCGTGCTGGCCTTGCTGCTGCCTCCGTTCGTCAACGTCAACCGCTATCGCAATCGGGTTACCGGCGCTCTGAGCCGGGCGCTAGGGCGGGACGTATCGGTCTCGAACATCGAACTCAAGCTGCTCCCGCGGCCTGGACTGGTGCTTTCCAACTTTATCGTTGTCGAGAATCCCAGCTACGGGGCGGAGCCGATGCTGCGCGCCGATACCGTCACTGCATATCTTCGATTGACGTCCTTGTGGCGAGGCCGGCTGGAGATTGGGACCTTGGATCTGGACAATCCCAGCCTCAATCTGGTTCGGCGGCCTGATGGCCACTGGAACATCGAAGAGCTGGTGGAGCGAACTTCTCAGACCTCGCCAGCGCCTACCTCCAGAATCCGACCCGAAGCTCGACCGCGTTTTCCTTATGTCAAGGCTTCTAGCGGACGCATCAACTTCAAACTTGGGCCGGTGAAGAAAGCGTTTGCCTTCACAGATGCCGACTTTGCACTGTGGCTGGAGACCGAGAATCAGTGGGGCGTCCGATTGGACGCACGTCCCACCCGTACCGACGTAAACATAACGGATACCGGGACCCTGAAGCTGGACGGCCGTTTCCAGCGGGCTGCTAATCTGCGAGACACACCCCTTTACATCAAGGTCTCGTTCAGCGATGGTCCGCTCGGCCAGATGACCAAGCTTCTGTATGGCCGCGACCGCGGTTGGCGCGGCCTACTGCGTACCAGCGCAATCCTGACCGGATCGCCCGCGGCGCTCGGCATCACAGTAGATGCCCAGGTCGACGATTTTCGCCGCTACGACATTGCGTTAGGAGAAGCCCTGCGCCTACGCGCACACTGCACCGGCACTTACTCCTCCAACGGCGACCTCCTATACGACACTCGCTGTGAAGCTCCCGTAGGCTCTGGCGTTCTCCAAGTGCGAGGTGATGCCCAGGGATGGCCGGGCGGCTACGAATGGAGCATTTCGGGGGAACACATTCCCGCCGAGCGGGTTGTCGCCTTTGCACGCCATGCCAAGAAGGATCTCCCGTCCGACCTGACCGCCACCGGCGAAGTTGCGGCTGTATTCACCTTCCGCAAACCGCCGGGAGGGACGCCTTTGTGGGAGGGCGGCGGAAGCACGAGCGCATTCGCTCTTCGCTCCGATGTGCTCAAACAAGACTTGGAACTCGGTGAAGTTCAGTTCCTGGTTCCCTCCAGCAAGACTGTGGTCGCGCCGAAAGGCAGAAAGGGCCCGCGTCGCGTTCCGTCGACAGTGGTGAACACAGGCTTTCATCTCGTCCTAAAGCCATTTGCCATGCCTTTGGGAGCTGCCTCGCCGGCCATCGCCGGCGGCAGTGCCGACACTGAGCGCTATAGCCTGCACTTGACCGGCAACGCCGAACTGGCGCGATTGATGAAGGTTGCGCAAGCCCTGGGGATCGGCACGCCGGGCGTGGGGCTAGCCGGTAACGCGCACCTCGACATCGAGGCTGCCGGCGCGTGGATGGGATTCGCACCGCCTTCTCTCGCCGGTAAGGTGCTGTTGCAAACCGCGACGGCTGAACTGCAAGGGGTCTCTGAACCTCTTCTGATCGACTCGGCTGCGGTGACGCTGGAAAACCAACTCGCGAGCATCACCTCGTTCCGTGCGTCCTTCAGTAAGGGCACGGCGCTCAATGGTTCAGCAAACTTCCCGATTCACTGCACCAGCCCGGAAAATTGCGTTCTGCGCTTCGATGTTCATGCCGACGACGTGTCGCTCACCCGCGCGAACCAGCTGCTGAACCCCAGCTTCAGCAGGCAGCCGTGGTATCACCTGCTGGCGATCGGACGCTGGCACGAAGACGCATTGTTGAAATTGCGGGCCAGTGGGCACTTCTCAACCCAGCGGTTGGAGTTGGGACCGCTAACCGCCAGCAATGTTAATGGAACGGTTGAGCTAAGCGGCGGTAAGTTACGCATTGGCGAACTGCAAGCCGACTTCTTGGGCGGACACCAGGACGGCTCCTGGATTGCCGATTTCAGCAACTCACCGCCCCGCTTTATGGGCAACGGCGTAGTCAACAAACTCTCCATGACCCAGCTCGGCGGACTGATGCACGACAACTGGGCTACCGGCAGCATCGATGCCGAGTACAGCCTGACCTTGGCAGGCTTGAACCCAAGCAGCTTGCGCGACTCCGCTTCCGGCACCGCCGATTTCACCTGGAGCGGCGGGTCTCTGCGCCACATCACACTGGACGGACGCGGCGCACCCCTCACCTTCTCGAGCTTCGCGGGAAAGCTGGGACTGCAGAACGCAGCCTTTACCGTCACCGACGGCAAACTACGATCGAGCGGCGCCACATTCACGGTGAAGGGCACGGCTTCTTACAATCGTAGCCTCGAAGTAAAGCTGGACCACTCGGGTGGGGGCCGATCCTACGTCATCTCCGGGACACTCGACCAGCCACGCGTAGAGACCGTAACCGCCCCCACCGCGGAGGCCGCGCTGCGATGAGGCTTTGCGGAATTCGACTTCTTCTCTTATTCCTTTTATCGCTTAGGATGTCGGCCGTTGGGCAGCAGCCACAACCGGGTCACGACAATCACAGCCCCGAGTTCCGCTCCATGCAGGCAAAGATCGCCTACTTGAAGCAGAACGCAGCCAAGCCTCATCCCGATCCCAAGCCCGTGGATCTTACCGAGTCCGAAGTGAATGCCTACTTCAACGAGGGCGGGGTGAAGCTGCCCAAGGGCGTCAGTCACGTGCGGCTCAACTCGCAGCCGGGCGTGCTCGACGCCAACGCGCAGGTCGATTTCGAAGCCATCATGCAGGGCAAAGGCGCCAACAATCCGCTCTATAACCTGTTCAGCGGCAACCATGACGTGCACGCCGTGGCAGAGGCAGGCGGAGCGAACGGCACCGGCAGCATTCGCGTGCAGTCCGTCGAACTCGACGGGGTCCAGTTGCCGCAGTGGGCTCTCCAGTTTTTTGTCCAGCACTACGTCACGCCGAAATATCCCAACGTGGGCATAACCAGCACGTTCAAGTTGCCATTGCGGATTGATACTGCCGCAGTCGAGACCGGACGTGTGCGGGTGGTGCAGAAGTAGAAGGCGGCTCACCACGGAGGCCACGGAGAATTTCTTAATTTATAAGAGATTGAGCGGAGCATCTGAGACCGCACAGTTAACGGCGACGAGCCTTTCAGTAAGCTAATCCGCATTCCGCGAAAACACTTATCAATCAAAAGAAGTTCTCCGTGACCTCCGCGTGCTCCGTGGTGAAGACTTCAACCGACTCGCATCAGAGCGCGGCGCGGCTCTCTGCTTTCGGCATGTTAGTATCGAAGGCAAAATCCAATGTTCCATAACGCCGACCCAGTTACCATTTTTTTTCAGATCATCGTGCTGCTGTTTGCCATCTGCGTGCACGAGTCGGCGCACGCCTGGATGGCCAACCGCCTGGGTGATCCCACGGCGAAAATGCTGGGCCGGGTTTCGCTGAACCCGCTGGTACATATCGATCCTTTCGGTACCATCATCATGCCGCTGATCCTGATTGTGCTCGGTTATCCGCCCTTCGGCTGGGCCAAACCGACGCCCGTGGACACACGAAACTTCAAGAATCCGGTGAAAGACGACATCATGACCGCCGTGGCCGGGCCGGTCAGTAATTTCCTGGTGGCGTTTCTGTCCATCGTTGCCCTAGCGATCATCTGGCATGGTTCAAATGCCGGCCTGGGAACGATCCGCCATGCTGATGTGGCCAGCCCGCTGGCGACCTTGTTTTACTTTGCGATGTCGATCAACGTAGTGCTGGCGGTGTTCAACTTGATTCCGTTGCCGCCGCTCGATGGCAGCCATGTCATTCGCCATTTTCTTTCTTACAACGCGCTGCGTGTTTATGACCGCATCGGTTATGGGGGACTCATCGTCATCATGTTTATTCTGCCGATGCTAGGTCTCCCAATTGTTGGCATTTTGATTGCGCCGTTCGAAGCATTTTTCGAAGCGCTTCTAGGCCTGTTTTTGAGATTCTGATGCCCGAAACCACTCAAAGCAAGAAAGGCCGCATCCTGAGCGGCATGCGGCCCACCGGAAAGCTGCATTTGGGCAACTACGTTGGCGCCCTGCGCAACTGGGTGGGGCTGCAGGACAAGTACGAGTGCTTCTTCTTTATTGCCGACTGGCACGCGTTGACCACGGATTACGCCGACACGCGCAGCGTCAAGCAGAACTCGCTGGAAGTGATCATCGATTATCTCGCGGCCGGCCTTGATCCTGAACGCAGCACGCTCTTCATCCAGTCGCACGTGCCGCAACACGCCGAGTTGCATCTGCTGTTCAGCATGATCACGCCCCTGGGTTGGCTGGAGCGCGTTCCCAGCTACAAAGAACAGCGCGAGAATCTGAAGGACAAGGACCTCGGGACCTATGGTTTTCTCGGATATCCCCTGCTACAGTCGGCAGATATTCTGATGTATAGCCCTTCGCCCGAGGCGCCAGACTCTGAGCGCAAACTGTTTGTTCCTGTTGGAGAGGATCAAGTCCCACACGTTGAACTCACGCGAGAGGTGGCACGGCGTTTCAATCAGTTCTACAGCCGCGTTGAGAAGACGCCTACTGGATCCGGGTACCCGATGATTAGTCGGCGGCATGCCTTTGTTGAGCCGCAACCGCTGTTGACGCCCGCGGCGAAATTGCCCGGCACGGACGGCCGTAAGATGTCCAAGTCGTACGGCAACACGATCCTGCTGAGCGAGCCCGAAGCTTCGCTGCGGCAGAAGTTGAAGACCATGGTCACCGATCCGGCGCGTATGCGGCGCAGCGATCCGGGCGATCCCGACAAGTGCCCGGTGGGCGATCTGCACAAGATCTTCAGCAGCACCGAGACGATGACCAAAGTGAACGAGGGTTGCCGGTCAGCGGGGATTGGCTGTATCGAGTGCAAGGGGTGGGCGGCGGACAGCTTGTGGAACGTGCTGGCTCCCATTCAGGAGCAACGCCAGAAGTACGAAGCCGACCCGAAATTGGCGTGGGACATTCTGGAAGACGGATCGAAGAAGGCGCGCGAGGTGGCGGAGGCAACGATGGTGGAAGCTCGCCGGGCGGCCAATCTGTCGCATGAGTACGAGCCGCCGGCGCAAAGTTGAGCCGGGGCGCATAACCAATTATCGTGTTAGGCTGTATCCATGCAGATCACGCTCGAAATCCCTGACGAATTGGCTGCCACTCTCGCCGGCTCGGAGCAAGAGCTCTCTCGCGCCGCGCTGGAGGCGATTGCGCTGGAGGCCTATCGTCAGAGGCGCTTGAGCGGCTACCAACTCCGCACGCTGTTGGGTATCCCGTCGCGCTTTGAACTCGATGCCTTCTTGCAGGAGCACCAAGTCGAAAAGTACACCGCCGAGGATTTTGAGCACGATCTGGCCACGATCCAAGAACTGGAGCAGAAGGAGAAGGCAAAGCGGCCCGCATGATTGTAGTGGCTGATGCTGGTCCTCTCCTTTACTTAGTGCTGATCGGATCGGTGGACGTATTGAAACCCCTCTACGATTACGTGGTTGTGCCCCAAGCGGTCGCCGAAGAGTTACAGCACGCTAGCGCGCCGGATTCGGTGCGGGCATGGATCGTGCAACCACCCGATTGGTGCGGGATTCGTCCAAACCTGCCATCCGATGCGTCCCTTGCAAACCTCGACGTTGGCGAACATGCTGCGATCAGCCTCGCGCTTTCTCTCGCTGCCGACCGCCTTCTGATCGACGAGTGGGACGGGCGCGTGGAGGCGACACGACGCCATCTGCACGTGACCGGTACTCTGGGGGTTTTGGCCGAAGCGCATCGCCAGCACCTGCTCGACTTTGAATCGGCGATTGAGCGGCTGCGTCAGACAACTTTCTATATGTCGGAGAAACTTATCAACCGTGTTCGCCGACACCTTTCCACTGGTCGAGGAGCCATTTAGAATTCACCAGAACTGCGATGACCGAGAATCCGCAACCCGCTCCGGGCAATGGCGCAACGCAAGCAGCTCCGCAGCCGATGCCGCGCAAGAACGACGACGATTCCCCGTTCTCCGTCATTGTTGGACAGGTATACGAAGGGCCTCTCGATCTCCTGCTTGACCTCATCCGCAAGCAGGACATCGACATCTATGACATCCCGATCGCCCGGATCACCGAGCAATACCTGAAGTATGTCGAAACGATGAAAGGCTTTGATGTAGATGTCGCGGCCGAGTTCATCTACACGGCGTCGCTGTTGATCCACATCAAGTCGAAGATGCTGCTGCCGCGCGATCCCGCCGGACCCACCGCCGAAGAAGATCCACGACTGGAGCTGGTCAACCGCTTGCTGGAACACGAGCGCTTCAAGACGGCCGCACAGATGCTGCTGCAGAAGCAGCAGATCGAGGAGGCGGTGTGGTCGAATCCGGCGATGAAGGAATTTCGCGATGCTGAAGGCACCGATCCGGAGCTGGCTGCCGACGTGGTCGATCTGGTCAAGACATTCCAGCAGATTCTGGATCGCGCGCGCAAGCGGCCGTCGTTCGACGTCAACGAGGAAGCGGTTACAGTTTCGCAAATGATTGATTATGTCCGGCGGCGCCTGTCACTGGAGGACCGGCCAGTGCGATTGAAGCAACTGTTACGCAGCCTGCGCTCGCGGTCGGCGCTGGTGTGTGCCTTCCTGGCCATCCTGGAGCTGATACGCTTGCAGGCAATACTGGCGCGCCAGGACAACGTCTTCGGCGAGATCGTGCTGAAGAAGTACACGAACTTCGATGCGCTGATGGCGGAGAAGCCGCCGGTGCAGGATGATTGGCGGTGAGGCAGTTATCAGCTCTCAGCCGTCAGCTGTCAGCTGTCAGCCAAAACGCTTTTGAACTGTGCTCGCGCGGTTAGCTTCGATGAAATAAGCCGTTATGGAACACGCCGTGTTTGAGAATCTGTAGTTCAGCATTTAAGAAGGGATCTAGCTGAAAGCTGACGGCTGATAGCTGAAAGCTGCTACTCATGAGCCTGAAAGCCAAACTCGAAGCCATCATCTACGCGACGGAGGAGCCGGTCACCTTGAACGAGCTTGCCGCGTTGCTGAAGGACGCCGTGCTTGCCGACTTGCGGGCCGACGAAGAGGCGCGCCTCGCGTTGAATGAGACCATCTCCGACGGACCCGTTGTGGCGGAGATTGAAGGCGATGACACTCTGCCGCTAAACGAAACTTCCGGCGAAGCTGCGGCAACGCCCGCCCAGCCTGGCGTTGCGGAAGCCACTTCTTCCCCTGAGGACACGCAGGTCGAAGGCGAGCCCCCGCAAACAGCTTCGGGCAAGGTGAAGCGGGATGCCGTGGAGAAAGAGCAGCTCAAGGCAGTCAAATCCCGCCTCAGCGCTATTCTTGAGGACCTCGTGGCCGATTATGCCTCGGGCGATCGCGGCATGGAGATCCGCCAGATTGCGGGCGGCTATCGCATGGCCACCAAGCCCGAGCACCACGACGTAGTCGTCAGCTTCGCCAAGAGTCTGAAGCCGCCGGTGCGGTTGTCGCTGCAGGCGCTGGAAACGCTGTCGGTGATCGCCTACAAACAGCCGGTAACGGTACCCGAGATTAGCGAGATTCGTGGCGTGGATTCCGCAGGCGTGATCGCGACCCTGCTCGATCGCAAGCTGATAACGACCGCCGGCCGAAAACAAGTGATTGGACGGCCGATCCTGTACAAGACGACGAAGGAGTTTCTGCTGCGCTTCGGGCTGAATGACGTCTCCGAGCTTCCCAGCGTCGAGGAGTTCGAGAAGCTCGGCGATCCGCAGGCGGAGCTGTTTAGCGCACCCACGACGGAGACATCACCCTCACTGTCGATGCCGGTTGAGGACGAGCCTGTTACCGAAGCGGTCCCAGATCCAAGCCATCATCTTACCGGCGAAAGCGCGATGCCGGCCCAAGGAACCTACGCCACAGAGGCCGAGCCAGGAGAGTCGAGCGAAAAGTCCTAAAGCAATTTGGATATGAAACTTGTTATTAATGGCGAGGAGCAGGGCTTCGCCGACGGTCTTTCGCTCGCGCGGTTAGTCGAGCACCTCGGCATGAAAGCCGACCGGGTTGCCGTCGAACTCAATCGCGAAATCGTCGCGCGTGCGCAATGGTCTGATACGGCGCTGCAGGATGGCGATCGTCTGGAGATTGTTCATTTCGTCGGCGGGGGATAGAGACAGTTTCGAGTTTCCAGCTTCAAAGTTTCGAGTTCACGATAGACAGCATGAGCCCTCGCGGCCCGCTTCTCAGAATAGAAGCGCGAGTCCTTTTTCTTCCAGAAGTCGTAACTCGAAACTAAGAACTCGAAACTTGAAACTGTCTTTGTGAATTGCGCGTGAAACGCGATCAATGCGCGGTTGACATTGCCCGCTACGCAAATCTAAACTCGATTGTTTACCCGTTGTTGTGCGGCGTTTTCTGAGTATCAGCGCAATCATGCCGGACTTCTACTTTGCACGCTATCTTCCGCTGCTGATCCACATCCTCGTCGCCGGAGGCATCGCCTGCGCGATTGTGCTGCTCTCCTATTTCATCGGCCAGCACAAATACAACAAGGCGAAGATGTCTCCCTATGAATGCGGCATGGAACCGGTCGGTAACGCTCGCCAGCGCTTCACCGTGAAGTTCTATCTGGTGGCAATGCTCTTTATCCTCTTCGATGTGGAAGCTGTGTTCCTCTACCCGTGGGCGGTTGTGCAGCACCAACTGAAGGCTGCTGGCCTGGGCATGTTCTGGTTCTGGGAAATGCTGGTTTACATCGGTATCGTGCTCGCCGGTTTCTGGTACGTCTGGAAAAAAGGCGTGCTCGACTGGAATCAGCAAAGCAAGGAAAAGATCTGATGGCGTTGGAACCGGCAATCACTGACATGGAGCAACTGAAGGACCGTCCCGAGCTGGCGACGCTTCTCGCCTCGCATGCCGCCGCCGTGACCGGCGCCAAGTTTGATCGCAACGAGCTTACGATCTGGGTCGACCGCATCGCTGTGCGCGCCGCTTGCCTCACCTTGAAGAACGATCCCCAGCTTCAGTACAACGCGCTCGCCGATCTAACGTGCGTAGACTGGTATCCGCGCGAGCCGCGCTTCGAGGTCGTCTATCAACTCTTTTCGATTCCCAACAAGAAATATCTGCGGCTGAAGGTGAAGCTGCAGGGCGAAGACGCCAATATCGATTCCCTCACCCCGATCTGGCCCGGGGCGAACTTCTTCGAGCGCGAAGTCTTCGATCTGTTCGGCGTTCGCTTCGATCAGCATCCCAACCTGGCCCGCATCATGATGCCGGAGGATTGGGAAGGCCACCCGCTCCGCAAGGACTATCCGGTCGAGGGATACCGTTAATCATGGCTCACATGACTCCAACTCCGGTGCTGGACCCGTCGCAAGATAAGACGATGGTCCTGAACATGGGCCCGCAGCACCCGTCCACCCATGGCGTCCTGCGGCTGCTCCTGGAGATTGACGGCGAGACCATTGTGCGCATCATGCCCGACATCGGGTATCTGCACACCGGGATCGAGAAGACCTGCGAAGCCAAGTTCTACCAGCAGGTCGTGCCCATGACCGACCGCATCGATTATCTCTGCCCCATGACCAACAACCTGGCTTATTGCCTGGCGGTAGAGAAGTTGCTGGGGCTGGAGATTCCACCGCGCGCGCAGTGGATGCGTGTGATGCTCAACGAACTCACGCGCATCAACTCACACCTGGTGTGGCTGGGCACCCATGCCATGGACATTGGCGCCATGACCGTGTTCCTCTATTGCTTTCGCGAGCGCGAAGATGTGCTGCGCCTGTTTGAAGCAGTTTCCGGACAGCGCATGATGACCTCATACTTTCGCATCGGTGGCCTGGCGTTGGAGCCGCCCCTGGGCTTCTTCGATCGGGTGAAGAAGTTCCTCGACCGCTTCCCCGCCGACATCGACGAGTATGAAAGTCTGCTGACCGGCAATCCGATCTGGGTAAATCGCACCAAGGGTGTCGCCTATCTTGCGCCGGACGATGCCGTCGCGCTTTGTGCCACCGGCCCGACACTGCGCGGCAGCGGAGTCGACGTCGATCTTCGCCGCGATCAACCCTACAGCGGATACGAGAACTTCAAGTTTAACGTGCCTGTCTCGCAGGATGGCGACGTCTTCGCGCGGTACATGATCCGGGTGCAGGAACTGCGCGAGTCGCAAAAGATCGCTATGCAGGCACTGGAAGGCATGCCGGAAGGTCCGGTGAAGGCCGACGCGCCCAAGGTAGTGCTGCCCGATCGCGAGAAGATGAAGACGCAGATGGAAGCGCTCATCTATCACTTCAAAATCGTGACCGAAGGCTTCACGGTGCCGGAAGGCGAAGTCTACATGCCGATCGAGTCGCCACGCGGTGAGATGGGCTATTACGTGGTGAGCGACGGCACGGCTAAGCCGTATCGCGTGCACATGCGCTCGCCGTCGTTTGCAAATCTGCAGTCGTTACGCAAGATGTGCGAAGGCCGCCTGATCGCCGACGTGGTTGCGGCGATCGGCAGTATCGATATTGTGCTGGGAGATTGCGACCGGTAAAGCAGGGGCTAGGGATTAGGGGCTAGGGTCTTGTGTCAGGTCACGACTTCACAG
>JBARGS010000274.1:0-39406 GCA_049798495.1 Candidatus Korobacteraceae bacterium
ATCGTGCCAAACGCCATAACCCCGGCCATGCGATGGTCAACGGTTCCGTCGATCTGGGCGTGGCCGCCGTAGAAATTGTCCTGACGGTAGGGGCTGCCGGTATTGTGGGAATCCGAGCCTCCAGCCATACCGAACTTGTACGGGTTGTAGCCGCGCACGTCCTGCATGGTGATGCCGTCTTTTAGGGCCTGGCGGGCAAAGCTTCCTTGAATGTGATCGACCCGGCCTACGGTCGGTGGCGCACCGAGCAAGCCGGAGAAGAGCTCGTAATTGGCGAACTCGTCCGTGGGCGAGAGCAAGGGATGGGTTTCCGACTGTCCCTTGATCTGCTTGATCTCGACCAGGCGTTCGTTGCGGTCGCGCGCGGCTGCCCAGGCTGCGTCGATGGGCCTGCCGAAGCTGTCGACGTCAGTGGGATACATCCAGCCATCGCTCAAATTGGCGTTATGCGAGATGGCCAGCAGTTCGTTGCCCGCCTTGCGCTGGACATCCATCCACTTCCACAGGTCTTCGGGGTGCCAGGAGTCCAGAGCGCTGTAGGGCATCACTGGCACGTGGGCGCAGTCACGGAAAAAGATATTGCGGTGCAGGTTCCGGTTGTCAGGGGCGGAGGTGTACTCATACGAGCAGAACGCCGTGAATTTACCGGGATAATTGTTTTGGTCGGCGATCTTTACGTTGTCCTTCCAGATCGAGCCTGCTACCTCGGGGCTCATGAGAGCTTTCACCGGAGCTCCGGCGAGCATGTTTACGAGGTAGGTGAAGACCTTCTGAATATCCGCCTGGTTATTTGGGTCCTTGAGAATGAGAGGCTGTGCTTCGGGCAACTTACTCAGGGCCGATCCCGGCGTGTTGGCTTCTTTAGTAACGCCCACGTATTCCGAGTGGTCGGTCACACCCATGAAGTCCATAGGTGTATCGATCTTGATGTCGTAGCCCAACGGATGCTTGATGGTTTGGCCCTGAGCATACTTGAGGGCCTCGTCCGGGCCGGTGAGGCGGTTGCCCATGAGCCAGGCATCCACCGACCAGCTGGTGTGGATGTGTTCCTCTCCGAAATAAGCATTGCGGTCGGGATTGGGCTTCGGCGGTTGTTCAGGATTCGACGGCTGGCCAGTCTGGCCAGCTGATTGTGCCGGTTGTGGGTTTTCAGATTTGTTGCAAGAAATCAGGACGCCGATGCTGGAAAGGACCAACGACAATCCCGCCGTTGCCGCAATTCTCGTCTTCATAGATGTCTCCGCCTTGCTGTAGGCCCGACTGCGATCCCGCGAATGTGAAGCGCCCGCGGGCGGACCTTGTACCCCATAAACTCGAGAATTTAGGTACTTGTACGTACAGCCTGGAGCTCCTCCGGCTGTACCGCATGCGCCACTGTGGTGCGAGAACCTTGAGCCCCGGGCGACACTAGCTCTTCCGCGCCACCCTTGCAGTTGTGCTGGCGTTCCCGCGTCTTTAGTTCTTCTTCTGAGAAGCAGAGACCGACAGCCAGCAGGCAGGTCGGGCAGATGGATTCAAAGGTGCCTTTTGCGCCTGTGACATGCTTGAACTGCGATTGGGCTTCCATATCGTTCTTACCTTGCAAGCACGCAGTACAAGGATTCCCCAGGGTTGGAGCGCAACGCTCAGATGAAAAGGACCGGGGCCCCCTGCGGACTTTGACTGTCAAGCTGTTTTCTGCAAGGAATTGTAGTCCCACCCTGGAATCGAGGAACTCCCCAAATGGTCGTATCCTGCGACGGCGCCCTCTTTTGGTCCCGAGGGGGTTCTTCGTTGGAAGCGTGTCTTGGGGTGCGCCTGGATGACGGACTGAGCGGAAGTTATGCCCTAGGTGTGACGCCCTCCGAAAGTCGCGGGCCAGAAGTCTGGTTGGAGGGAGTTTCACTTGGCCGTGTAGTCGGCAAACCGCCGACTGAGAGCGGACGATACGCCGTAAGTCACAAGAAAGCGTAGGGCGTTATACGGCCAGATGAAAGGAACGCATTCGTAAACACTGGCCGACCTGCTGGTACCGATCCACCGATAAGCTTCCAAGCTTCGTTCTTCCGGGTTGCTGACCATCCGGACGAAACTCTCGTTCCCGCTAACGCATCGGGGTCGTCCCCTCCTGCTTGCTCGCAGGACTTGCAACGCTCTCGCCTCCTGGTGCAGTACGCCCCAGACGGGGAACGATGATCAAAGCCACAGCGTAGGCAAACAGAGAGATTGCAATAGACCCTGAGTGTCCAAAACGTAAATCTTCGAACAGCAATTTAGTACCTACGAAGGCCAGCGCAAGATAAGCGCTCCAGATCAGTTCGACCTGCTGCCAGCGGACTCCACTGTAAGCAAGAGCGAGCGCGCAACCACAGATAATCAGTGTCCGCACGATAGCAACCTGAGATGTGCCAGGAATAAGTCCTGCCGCTGTTATGCTGGCCAGCGCAGAGACGGAGAAAGCAGCGACAGCGCTGACGGCTGGTAGTGCCAAAAGAAAGCGTAGCAGGCGCTGGTTCCAGCGTGTGCCTTCAAAGTGGCTGCCGAAGGCGTAGCAAAGAATCGCACACCCAGCGACGATCCAGACCGTCCCGACAGGAGCGCTGGGCAACGTCCCAGCCATCGCCAGGCCAACGTATCGCAGCAGTCCGGAGACGAACGCTGCCGCAGCCAAATAAGCCAATCCCTGGTATCCCGGCATCAGTCGCCGGATCTTCACGCCGACGGCGGTTGCCACGACAGCGGCAGCGCCCAACAAAAGGGCTGCCAGCGGCGGCGGCAGAATGAGAAAGCTGCCCGCAAGCACCAGACCGGCACTCCATGCGGCATAGACACGGTAATTGCGCAGTTCGCCGCGATTGAAGCAGACGAACGTTGCTGTATAGCACGCCGCAGCCAACAGCCAGCAGAAAACTCCGAATGCCGTAATGCCCGCCCCGGGCGCGAACCACAACCAGCTAAAACCGGCAAGCACAAATGAGATTGTGGCCTGGACGATCTCAAAGACAGTTACCTTTTGGCGCAGCCATATGGTCCGGAAGGTGACACTCGCACCGTAGATGAGAAACAACAGCAATGGAAACGCCAGCAGCACCGGCTTCGCAATCGGTACGTACTCGGCACGAGAGCTCTCGGGAAGCGAGAAAGTATAGGTCGCGTTCGCGATAGCGATGTCAACTGCCGGCGCCACCAGCGCTCGCAAGGACTGCCATCGCTTTCCTGCGGCGGCAAATTCGCTCACGGCCACGATAAGCAGCAGCACCGCAAGATACGGTGCAAGGTCGCGCGAAAGCACGAGCAAGGCAAGGGCGCTGCCAACTCCCGTGACCACGGCCACCCACACAACGGCCGATAATTTTCGTTTCCAGGCCAGCCCGGTTGCCGCCAGCACAAACGCGCCCAGTAGTGCGGCGGTCACCGGCGACGGTAAGATGTGAAAACGCAAAGTAAGTTCGCCCAGCATGGGCGCCAGGATCAATCCCGCCGTCAAGGCGTAGGTTGTGCTGGCTAGGCGGGTCGGAACCCGTAGCCGGGTAGCCCATACCAGCCACGTGCCTCCATAAAGCAGGGCGAGGATTACGACAGCGAGCTTCGGAACCGCACCCGATTCGGCCACCGCCCGCAAGACGTACGCACCGGCTATGCCGAGCATGGCCCGGCCGATTACCGGAAAAACTCCCGCGGGTTGCGGCAAGGCGTTCTCTGCGCTAGGGACTTGAGCTTGTGCAACGACGTTGTGGACCGGGAGCGGAATTGCCGGCTGCGGCATGTGCTCGATAGCCGAAACCCGATCCTCGAGCTGCTCCAGGCGTCTGCAAACCCGCGCTAATGCTTCGGAAAGATCGTCCATAACCGCCACCGCCACCCTTTGAGGCCGGAACGAACGCGGTTGAACTACTGCGCCGATGCCGCTTTGGCAAACAAAGCTTTCTCAGGCCACGGCGGCAGGAGCTTGACTAAAACCCAAAGAAATATGAATGGAAGAATTGTCAGTATGATTGCCGTGAGCAAGCCTTCCTTCGCGACAAAACCCATCTTGTAGGTCGTGTATCCGAGGAAGCTTTTCGAAAAGAGCTGGCCACCGATGACCACGTTCCATCGCATGGCGAAGATTCCGATCAGCGTCAGGCAGCTGGCGAGCACGTAAATTCGCTTGCGGGCGAGATCGGTGAGCTTCGCGACTTGCGTTAATCCCAGTAGGACAATCGGGACCAGCGTGCCCAGCAGAATCTGCACCACGATGTGGGAAAAATAAAGTTTGGTGTGCACCATGAAATCCAGGCTGCGGAAGGATTCATCGGCTTCGTAGATACGGTGAATCAGATCCAGCATCTCCAAGCTGAAATCGATGATGAAGGTGTAGAAGAGATACTTCGCCACGGTATCGACGCAGCGCATGTCGATTGGCTCCCGCCGCATCGTCGTCAACAGCATGTAGAGCAGCAGGACAACGGCGATGCCCGAGACCATCGCGGAGAAAAGAAACACCACCGGCATCAGCGGCGATGACCACCACGGGTTGGCTTTCACTGAGCCAAAGATGAAGCCCACGTACCCGTGCAACAGGAAAGCCGAAGGAATACCAATCACGGTGACCAGCCATCCGGCGCGTTCGTCGATGTGCAAGGCGTGTGGACTGACATTGGTCGAGCCCAGCGTCAGCATCCGATAAATCAAGCGCCGCCAGCCGACGGTGGTCTGCGACAAGACAACGATGTCGTGCCGGTAATCCAGCCAGATTTCCAGCACCAGCACCGCCAGCAGATACCACAAATACACGAAGCCGAACATCGCCATTGCGGACGAGACATGCGGCGTCAGATACATTTCGAAAGAGCGCTCGGGATGGCCGAGGTGCAATTGCAGCGGCATGGGTGCAACCAGAAGGAATGCCAACGCTGTCAGCAGCGCCAAACGGTAGGTAGGCTTCACCGCCTGCACCTGAAAGACACGCTCTAGCGACGCCAGGATGAACGCTCCGGCCACCAACCCAGTGAGAAATGGATAGAGCACGATCAGCACGCTCCACTGCAGTTCCACTTCATTCGGGTACATGAATCCTTCCACTGGAATCTGCACAACAGTCTCCTTATCGCACCGAGCCATCTAGGCCGTTATAAAAGCACTTCGAATGCGTTGCCATTTGCGGTTTCAGAACCTGCACGCTATGCGTGCGCAGGAATTCGTGGATCGGATCCTTCGGGTCCTTCAGATTGGCAAGCTGTCGCGTACCGGTGGGACACACCTCGCAACATGCCGTGGTCAGGCCCTTGGTGATCCGGTGATAGCAAAGCGTGCACTTGTTTGCCGTCTTGGTCTGCGGATTGATAAATCGGCAGCCGTAGGGACAAGCCTGCACGCAATAGCGGCAGCCGAGGCAGTATTTCTGATCGACCAGCACTACTCCATCAGGAGAAATAAACGTCGCACCCACGGGACAGACCTGGGTGCAGGGCGAGTCTGCACAATGATTGCAGAGTTTGGGAACAAAGAAGTTCTTGCCGGCGGCTTCCTTGGCCGGAGGAAATCCGTTCTTGCCGCCGTCCGGCGAATCGACTTTGGGATATTCCATCTCCCAATCCGCGATGTGGTAGCGCTCGACCCAGGTGCGGTAGTAGCCCTCGGGAACCTCGTTCTCCAGTTGGCAAGCGCGCACGCAACTGCCGCAGCCGATGCACTTGGTAATGTCGATGAGCATCGCCCACCAGTGTTCCGCCATTTCGTAGTTCGGTGATGCTTCTGGCGTACCGGCCAGAATGGAATCCCAGGCAATAGCGGCGGCGGGCAGCAGAATGAGGAGTTGGCGGCGGGTCATGGTCATTGCGCGACTCCAACATTCATCGCCGGACTGTGCGGCTGATGACAGGTGTTGCAGGCTGCCCCGCCGGAATGTTCAGCCGCATCTACCTGGGGGAAGTCCTTCGGCTTGGCGAGGTTTTCCTGATGGCAACGAGCGCAAAGGATTCTCGTATCCAACTTCGCCGGCGTCACCGCTGCCGGATCGTCGGCGTGCGCTGCCAATGGGCCGTGACAGGACTCGCATGCTACCCCCTTGTGTACGCCCTTGCTCTTTACATCCAGTACATCGGTATGACAGCCTTCGCAAACCTGATGCCCGGCATAGTGAACCGGCAGGGCCGCGATCTCAGTTATGGCGTTAGCGCGGTAATGACCGTAGCGCCCAAAACTGCGCGGTACCAGCAAACTGCGCAGTACCAGGAACGCGACGAACCCAACCAGAAAAACCGCCGCCACGCGAAAAAGATGTCCCGTATCCTGGAAGATCTTCATGCCTGTGTTCCACCAAAATCGACTTGGGCGGGCGCTCGCCGGCTTCGCTGCCATTCGGCTTTCAAGAAATTCAAAAGATGTTCCATTTTGGGATTGATATAAGAGACAGGTCTCACGCCGCCGTGTTCTAGGTCACGCCTTAACGTGATGTCCATCACGCACCTCAAGGTTCATGGGCAGCTGGCGCGTCACGAATTGCCGCAGCAGCCTTGCAGACTTGGGTGGAGTGCACGTAAATTCGAAGCTCCCGGTCGATCAGTACCGGAGACGCATGTGTATACGGATCTGGCGTGGAGTCAGTCCTGTCGGGGGCTAAATCACTTGGACGAGTAGTCGGCAACTCGTGCAAGTACCTGGTCGTCAGGAAACTCGCCAAAATATGCGCTTGCAGGAAGATTCCCTTACGATCAATGCCCTGAATACGCAGGCGCCCTGCTATGCTTTCATGCTTTCGCTATTTGTTCGCGTCCTCATGGACTGACCCCCAAAAGTGAGACAGGCTCGATTGCTACACTTCGCAGGGAAAGGACCTGCGAATGGGAAGGAAGCGAGTCAACAAATACCCAATAGCGTTCCGCCAGATGGCGTTGGAGCGGATGAAGACATGTGCCAGTATCTCGGCGCTGGCGGAAGAGCTGGGGGTACATCGCACGGTGCTGTATCACTGGCAGCGCCAGAAGGAAGCCGGGCACGACGGAACACCAACCTCGGCCGTACGAGAGCTTCGGAGAGAGGTCCGGGATTTGAAGCGTGTACTGGCGGAGAAGACATTAGAGGTGGATTTTTTCAAAGGTGCCTTGCAAAAAATCGAGGCTCGACGCCAGAAAGGCAGCGGCACTGGCGGGACGGCATCTACGACGAGATCCGAGAAGTGATGCCGATGCAAGGCAGCCTGAGTATCGAGCGGATGTGTGAGCTGGCGCGGGTCAGCCGTGCCGGTTTCTATCGGTCCCTGCAAGAGCAGGTGCCGGTGGAAGAGAGCATGGAGATGCGATCGGTCACCCAGCGGATCGCCCTGGAACATCGGCGACGCTACGGGTATCGACGGGTGACAGCGGAGTTAAGGCGCCGGGGGATGATGGTCAATCGCAAACGTGTGGCGCGGATTATGCGAGAAGACAACTTGCTGGCGCTACAGCCGAAGCGCTTCGTGAGGACCACGGATTCCGACCATGCGCTGGATATCTATGTGAACTTGGCGCGGCGGATGACGCTAAGCGGGATTGATCAGCTCTGGATAGCGGACATCACTTACATTCGGTTGAAGGCGGAGTTCGTTTACCTGGCGCTGATCCTCGATGGCTTTTCCCGCAAGGTCGTGGGTTGGAAGCTGGACCGCACGCTGGCCAGCCGGCTGGCGACCGAAGCACTCGAAACGGCTATCGAGACGCGAAGACCCCTACCAGGACTCGTGCACCACTCCGATCGGGGCATCCAGTACGCCTCGGCCGAGTACGTTGCGATTCTGAAGAAGCACGGGATGGTTCCGAGCATGAGCCGGCCAGCCAACCCATACGACAATGCTAGTTGCGAGAGCTTCATCAAGACGCTGAAGCGGGAAGAAATCTACGCGAACGACTACGAGAACCTAGAACAACTGCGGAGCAACATCGAGGAATTCATCGAGCGGTATTACAACCAGAAGCGGCTGCACTCAGCTCTAGGCTATCGATCGCCAGAGGAGTTCGAGGCGCAAACCAGGCAGGAAGACCAGGCGACGACACTTGGTGCTACAGTTAGATTCTTCCCGAAATCGAGGGAAGAAGCTTCGACAGAGATATCTGGGGAAGGGACTCAGTCGCCGTCCCTTCCCCAGACCCCTACCCGGCTCGGAGAATCAACGAGATGAGTTACAGAGCAAAACAGTGTAGCAACCTGTACAACGGCCACACTGTTTCAAGGGAAGGGTTCACTCAGAAAACGACTGCGAGTGTAGCAACGGGAAACTGTCTCAGGAGCGGGGGGCACCTCACAGCACTGTAGTCGATTTTGTAGACGGTCCTGCATCGCTCGACGAGCACTTGGCGCAGTGTTTACGCGGGCTGGAGCGCTAGAGCACCTGGGCCAAAACCAGGTGGGTCGGTTTTCAAGCCTTCGCGCTCGTCGTAAGTAATTGGAAAGACTTGGTCGGGGAGAGAGGATTTGAACCTCCGACCCCCTGGTCCCGAACCAGAAAGTACCCACCCTCTTACATTTGTTTTCAACAATATAAGTTCATCTGATTCCTTCTAATTCCTGCCCAGTGATGCCATTTTCGGCTTATGGGTGACCCTGAATGGGTGACCCTGGGCGGAAGGGCTTCCGCAATCACCGATTGGATATTCCGGCATCATTGTCCGCCCTGTGGATGTTACGGCCACGTTGGAGGTACCTAATTCGGTGTGAGCAACAGCTTGGGAGTGGCTCCCGGCGAGGGCAGTCGCTGCACCCGGCTGGCACCAAACAGCACGGGTTGGTAAGCCATCCCACGGTACAGGTTGCGGTACAAGTTCTGTCAGGCAGGTCGCCTATGGGTTCTGACGGGGCGTCGTTCATTTTTGATGAACCACAACCCCTGCCCCAACTTACCTCTAACTTCCTCTGTCACAGTTTCTTGGGTTTTGGCTCAAGGCTCGCTACTGTACCGTAGATGCCCGTTTCAATTTGACATAGCCGAGCATTCCTGAACAAATGCCGAGCAATGAAATGATCAACACAGCTGAAGAAGGTTCAGGAACCTCGTTGAGCGGTGTGAGCGTTACGGATGCGAAGTCAGAGGTGAAGACTTCGGGGCTCAGCGGACTGCCGGTAATGTCGATGCTGAACAGCGAATCGGCACCCGTCGGATCGGAAGTGGTAAACGGCACGCCTGAACTATCGGTGAGGAAGAACGAGAACTCGTCTGGAATCGCACCAAGAGCGCTATTCGTGGAGAGATTCAATGTGAAGGAGATGGTTCCTCCGTAAACCATGGCTTGCGCCCACTCATTGAAAAACTGTGAATCGCTGAGCGTGAGCGGACCCGGCACCAACGTCCCGGACACCGCGCCCGTCGCCATGCCGGATCCCAACATCGCATTGGTCATGAAATTGGAGATGGTAACCGTATTGTTCTGGCCCGGGTCGCCCTGCAAGAAATCAAACAATGCAAAGCCATTCTGGCCCTGAATCGGCGTGGTAGTGATGGTTACATTGAAAGAGTCAGCGCTGGCCAGTGGACAGAGCAGGCAGGACACCATAAGCGCAATCGCTGCGAGTACAATGCGGCTCCTCATATTCATCTCCTGTGATGTACGTCCCGTGCAAATCAAAATCAAAAGTGACATCGCTCTACTGCTTCAAGGGGTCGTCAAAGTACGCAATACCTTGGGCGTGTAAGTGATCGAGAGGCGGTTGGCATCAAGGAACTGGAGCGTCATAGTGACATGCTCTCCCGGTTGCAGAGTGATTCCGTCCGCCGTGTGCAGAGCGAGGTATGGACTGCCTGCGGGTTGAATGATCCGGGTTGTTCCGGAATTTACCAGCCTGACCCCATTGGTGAGTCCGTTGATCACGAAATAAAACGGGCCCACTGCCGGACCAGCTTGCGAGTTGGTGAAGGTGATGGTCTGCACGTAAAAGCCGGTAGTCCGATCGACGCGGTAACCCGAGCGCGAAATGCCGATACCGGAGGTCAGGTCCTGCGGACTAAGAGGATTGGCAGGATCTTCGACGTCGAATGCGGCGAACGCTTTCAATCCGCTGTTCTGTGCGGTTATGGTCGCGGTGCCGAAGGCCTTCGCCTGGACGTTGCCCTCCGAATCCACTGTGAGGACATTGGTGTTGCTGGACTGGTACGTCGTACCTGTGACCGAGGAGGTCAAGTCGCGCTGAACACCGTTGCTGTAGTTGCCGGTGACATACACGCGCGCTGTCGCGTTGGAAGTAAGCAGATGGTTGTAACCGCCTTCGACGAGCGTGAGGCTGAGCGGAGGGGATGTGGGACGTACGTTAATAGTGGCCGCGACGCCCTCGATCGGATTGTCGTTGGAATCCACAACGTCCGGCGTCAAAGTGAGCGGGCCGGCATAATTGTTGGGCAGTACGAAGCTGACCTGATAGGTGGTTCCGTTGTAGTTGGTGCCGTCGAGCACACCAAGTCCGGGCGCGCCGACGGACAAGTAACCAGCGTTGGCCTGTAAAGGCGCCGTCAATGTAACGACGGCGTTGACCGTATCTCCAGGCGCGAACCGCTGACCGTTAGCCGGCGAGGTAACCTTTACGCGCTGGTCGGCCGCCAACTTTCCGACACCGAGAGCCAGTGGTTTTCCAGCCGTATGCAACGAGCCCGGCCCGTTGGGGTTCATTGGCCCCCCGGGATGGCATTGCGCGGCGTAGTCCTGCTGATCCAATTGGACGCCTCTGCCGGGAACCGTAAGCGGATTACCCAGTCCGTCAGAAGGAACAGGCGGTAGAGTTCCGGAGAAACCGGAATCCGGGCCATCGAGTAAAGGAAATACCTGCCCGCTCACAGCCGAGGATCCGGTCACATTGGTATGGATCAAGGTCGGATAGTTCGTACCTCCTAAACCACCCTGTTCGCTGCTGAGTGGAACGATAGCGTCATTGTTCTCACGAAAGCGAAAACCATTCACCACGTCCTGGGGAAACAGGTGAGTGCCGGGCAGGCAGATCGGCGGGAAGCTGGGCAAGCAAATCGGCAGATCCAGCAAGACCTCGATCGCCGTCATGTAGTTACCACCGTTCGGAGCGCCCGGAGGACCCCCTGTTGCGGTGATCACCTGCGAGGGGAGCGTGGTGCCTCCGGAAAGTCCTTGCAGTGCGGCGCTGTTTTCGGCGAGGTCACACACCGCTCCCTGGTAGAGAGTGAAGGAACCAAAGCCTATCGCCTGAAACGCCGCTCCCACACCGCCTAAGATCCGGAAAGGCAAACTATTATTATTCAGCGATACCAGCAGATTGGCCGTGCTGGCGCCGAAGTGAGGCGTGTCCAGCGTCACCAGACGGTGAACGTCGCCCATATTGAAGTTGTCCGGGCGCTTGAACTGCGGAGAGCCGCTGTACAGCCGGGTCAGCAGACCGCCCATACTATGTGCCGTAACATCAACCTGGGTGGCTGCGTAGCCCTTGTCCAGTTCAGCTTGCAAAGTCGTAGCGGTAAAGTTCTGTACCTTGGGATAGTTCGTGGAATAGTTAGCGGCATTCGTACTCGAATAGTCTGCCCGCTGGGTCACATAGGATTGACCGGAACGGTCCCACAATGACGGCCACGAACTAGGACTGCCCCAGAGTCCATGAATCAATAGCAGTGGCGGCCGCACCACCGTCAACGATGTAGTTATGGTCGAGGTGTTGCCGTAACCCAAACTGGGGGTGAAGTAAAACTCCACTTGCACCGTACGGCTGGCCGAGCTATCGCCATATCCTTCAGGCGCCTGATAAAACGAAAAGGCATAATCCCCGCTACCCAGGCTCTGGGTGTTGACAACCTGGTTCTGAATCATTCCCTGGTCGGGTGGACCCGAGGAAGTGACTTCGTAGCACGCCGTGCCCGGTAATCCCGCAACCGTTCGCATCAGCAGTTGAGTAACGCCATCGCTGGCGATTCCCTGCGCCGGGGCGCCGCACACGCTGAGGATGCCGGGATCACTGGACAAGTCCGGGCTGCCGGGATCACGGCAGGTAAGGCCGCCGGGATAATTGGCATTTAGGAACTTTGAGAAATTCGGATCGCCGCCCGGATCTACGTCCCATGCCGTCGTCGGAACTGAGAATGGCAGAATATCCGGCGTCTCCGGTATGACATCCAGCAAGGTTCCACCCACACTAATGCCGTAGAGCAGAAATGCATTGCTTTCGGTCTGACCTTCCGGAATGTAGACGACCGGCAGAAGTCCCTGCGTCGGGTCTCCGGCGGCTGCTATAGAAGGATCTTCAGAGGCAACCTGAAAGTAGTACCCGCCGGGGGGTGCCGGGTACGGTATCAGAATGGCCAACGACAGCGGTTGCGCCCCTGGTTGTCCGACAGGCACCGAGATGGAGGTGATAATGCCGCCCTGGTTAGGGCATCCGTCTGGTATAAACCCGATTCCCTTTCTCGGCCCACCCGAGGTAGTTACCAGCGATGCAGTTTGAGCGGCACTCGCCACGATACTGAGCAGGGCAAGGCAAAGGAACACGAGCGAAGTGAAAGTGATTGAACGGATGGGATGCAACAGCCGGAAGCTTCGCGGCACCATAATCGCCTCCTGAGACTCTCGGTCAGTCGAGCCTGCGTCGTCGGATGGTCACGCCACTACGGCGCTAACCATCGGTTAGCACTAAAGCGATACAGATCGGAAGAGCTTACAGCGACTAGCGGTAGATCCACAACGGAAATCATCCAACAACTCGCATGTTGAATGCCGCTGGCGGAAAGAGTTTATGCACAGATTTCGAGGGCGTCTAAGATCAATGGTTGCTTGTCGATAGCAAATTCGGGCTAACCGTATTTCGGATTGGATACCCGTTTCGTGATGGAATAACTTTGCCCAGAGTAGTGGAAAAGTGCTGCACGATCCGCCAGCCTACGCCTGGGATCGGGGCGGAAGGTCTAGCTCTATCTGCCCCGGTATTCGCCATTGGCGCTTCTGGGTACGCCGCGTTCTCGTGGAACGGTACTCCCGACGGCGCGAGGCTGTGCGCCCGTCACATTGCAGCCGTAGAGTATTAGCGTGAGATTTACTTGGCGGAAATACTAATTCTGATGCGGACTGACCTCGGCACCCATTGTTGTTCGGTGAAGAATAACCGTCAAAATGAGAACAATTACGAAATATAATAAGACCGGCCACAAGATAGCAATGATAGCCAGCGCGCTATAAGCCTGATCTCCAAACAGACCAAGAAGCCACATAATAGAAACGGCAGCAGGAACTGTGATTGATATCACAATATAGACATAATAGTAGAACCAATTTTTCTTGAGTAGCAGGCCAGCTAAAGGTATTACAACAAATAGAATCCATGCTGCGATTTCAAATCGTAGGCCGATCTTTGTAAATATCAAGTACAGCGGAACCAGAAGAAGAATAGCTAACCCACGGCGAATATATCTCGTCACCTCGAAATTGTACCACCAGGCTAACCTCACAGTTGAATGGGTGTCATCTTGCAGGTAATCTGCTCTATCCCTCGCCACAATTCCGTCCGGCTTTGAATTCGTTCACTGCCTTGGGGCAGTGGAGTTTCCCCCCCTAGTTCGAATTTAGTCCAGCAACGCAGAGCTACACGGTGATCGGGCACCTAGGGAAGCTCTGAATAACTTGCCGAACTTGTCGCAGGGGCTAAAGCCCCGTTGATTTTGCGATGCTTGCGGCACGGCTGAAGCCGTGCCCTTTCAAAACCGTGACTTAATCAGAGGTTCCCTGGGGATTTGTAGCTTGCAGCCCATTCGCCCGATACCACCTCCTCTCTTCCGCTGCTGTCCTGCTTGCCGCTGGGCAATCCTACCCAGCCGCAGAAAGGACTCAGATGGCAACCAAAATAACCAATACCAAGAAATCCGCCAAGGCCCCCAAATCCACCAAATCCGCCCACGTCCTCCCTCCCTGGGCTCGGCTCCGGCAAATGTGGGAAGCCGGGGAATCCTACGAGGCCATGGCCAAGGCCACCGATGCCCACTATGACCCCAAGAAACCCGACCCGACCAAACCCGGGCTGTTGCTGCTCTTCATTCTGAGTACGGTCGTTGGCTGGGCGATGCCGCGGCAGACCCCTGTCACCAATTTGCAGACGAGATGGTATCACCCCATCGTCATCTACCATGGCGAGGGGGTCGCCCATAATGTCGACATCGTTAGACATGACAACATTACAACTATGAGCATAAACGGTGCCGGGGAGGCCGACACTAGCTATGCCCAGCGATGTCACTTTATCCTCAAGGCTCAACTGCCGCTGTTGCTGCATTCCGATCTCAGGAGCGACGCCTTCGGGGACTCGAGGCAACCATGGCACTCCGGCCGAGCGATCCGCATACTGTTTACAACGTTGCCTGCACCTACGGATTGCTCGGGATGAACCAGGAAGCTTTAGAGACGCTGAAACAAGCCTTCGCCGCCGGCTATGGAGAGCTGAACTGGGCCGCCCGCGACCCGGATCTCGCCTGCGTGCACGATGATCCGGAGTTCCAGCGCCTGGTGGCTGGAAGTGGGTCCAAGAACAACTCGCTAACTTAGTTCTTTGGCGACCGAATACCAACATAGGACCGGACGGGTTGATCGTTCTACTCGACTAATAGTCGCTTACTAATCGAAGTGAACTCGCAGCCGACCGTTCCTGCCTCTCGGGATTGTTCCAAGTGACGGGCAGATTGGAGCCAATCCTTGGTGCGTTCGCCGGTCGGGACGAGGGACGAGCAATTCGGAAGTTGGTAGTGTCTAGTTTGCCCCAAAATTAGGAGACTACCCGGAAGTTGACTCGGTTGACGAAAACAGGTCATGTCGTAACGCAAAAATCGGAGTACAGGTCTGCACCCCGTCTCTGGCGAACGGAATGCGATTTAGGAGCGAATAGACCGCGAACATGCCCACCAAGACTGAGCGTGGGGCATCCCAATTTCCCGGTTCGGGTGCGTCCTGACTGCGACTCAGATCGGTCCTTGAGAGCGGCGCAGCCGGACCGCGCCGGCGAGGAATGCGGCGGTCATCGCCAGCCCGATCCACAGACCCGCGCTTGTCAGGAAATGCGCCGGAGTGAGGTGTGTCATCGGATCCATCGGGCTGCCACCCGGCATGGTGACCGCTTCCGCACCGCCGCCCATGCGGTTTCCGAGCATGATAGCGAAATGCGTAGTGTTGAACGCGATCTTCTCAACCAGCGCGATCGCGAGCAACGGTAGCGCGGCCCATAGAATTGGCGCGCGCCGAGCCCAGGCTGAGACCAGCAGCAGCCAGGCGAAGATTGGCGCGTACCAGAGCGAATGAACCGTCACCAGATGGTACAGCAACCCCAGCCAACTCTGGGAAAGCTGGGCCCATAACGTCGCAACGCTCAGACCGCTTCCCAGCAGTACGGCGCTGCTCATCAGAAGCATGATCAACTGTGTGACGACGGTGATTGCGAAGGTGAGCAGCGGGAGCACCCCCAGCGGAATAGCCGCCTTCGAGAGCACGGTCGTGAGATCGGAAACCGGCAGCGACTTCCAGAAGAGGATGCTGCGATCGCGACGCTCGCCGTGCAGCGCGTCGAGAGAGTAGAACACGGCGACGACAAAGGTGGTCCCCATGATGGCAAGTGCGGCGAAGCTGTAGTGTTCTTCGAGTATCGCGCCTCGCTGAGCCAGGTTGGTCACCGACATCGCACGACCAATCGTGGCGATCAGGTGGCCGACCAGAACCAGGGCGGCGACGGCCAGCGGCGCGATATAGATCGAGCGGCTCTCCCACAATTCGCGCATCACCGACCAGTACAGGAGCCGGCTTTCCGGGATAACCGCGGGCGCGAAACCCTGCGCTGCGCGGGGAGTGTCGGGTATGGCGTTGGATTGCGTATTCATTGCGCCGCTCCTTGTGTCTGGCCAGACTGATTGCCAATCACGGCAACGAACAGGTCGGCGATGCCCGGTGTGCGCGCCTCGCCAAACGCTGCCAGCTGCTGACGATCCACCCCATTGAACAGCAGGATGCTGCCGCCGATCGTCTGGCGCTCGTGCATCGGCTTCAGCGCCCGTGCCGCCGCGACCTGCTCGGGGCGCACCATCACTTCCAGATAGTGAGACTCCAACTGTTCCATGCTGCGATCGAATACGATGTGCCCGCGGTCGATGAACATCACGTCGGTGAGCACGTGCTCGATCTCTTCCACCTGGTGTGTCGCTACCACGATGGTGCGATTGTGATCGAAGTAGTCGTTCAGCAGCGAATCGTAGAATTGCTTGCGATACAGGATGTCCAGACCCAGCGTCGGCTCGTCCAGCACCAGCAATCTCGCGTCGATGGCCATCACCAGGGCGAGATGCAGTTGGGTCACCATGCCCTTCGACAATTCCCTGACCCGGCTACCGCGCCCGATGGTGGTCTTCGCGAGAAAACTTTCCGCCTTGGCACGCTCGAATCTCGGATGCACGCCCGCGGCGTAGTCCAGCAGCTGCGAAACCCGTGCCCAGCGCGGCAGCACGGCGACATCGGCAATGAAGCAGACATCGCGCATGAGCTGATCGCGCTCCTTCCAAGGGTCGCGTCCCAGCACCCTCAGTTGTCCCTGGTAGGGCGTGAGACCGAGGATCGCATGGAGCGCCGTAGTCTTGCCAGCGCCGTTGGGACCGATGAGCCCCAGGATACGGCCCTCTTCCACCCGCATGTTAATGCCGTCGAGCGCGATGGTCGTGCCGAAGGCCTTACGCAGGCCCCGGGCTTCTATGCATGCCATTAGCTTCAGCCCTCTTCCTTCTTGCCGGGCTCCGGCTCGGCGGTTTCCGGCGTTGCGACGTCCGCAGACGACCGGCCGCCCGCGCCGTCCAAAAGTTCCTCCGCCTTCAGTCCGAGCCGCTGGATCGTCGCGTAAACCCTCGGCCATTCTTCTCCCAGGAATTTCTGCCGTTCGCCTTTCAGCAGCAAACTGCGTGCCCCCGTATTGACGAACATGCCGCGACCTCGTCGGGACTCCACAAGCCCTTCGTCCACCAGTTGCTGATAACCTTTCAGAACCGTGAGCGGATTGACCCGATACTCAGCCGCGACGTTGCGTACCGAGGGCAGGGGATCGCCATCCTTGAGCACTCCGTCGAGTATCATCGCCACCACGCGGTCGCGAAGCTGGCGGTAAATCGGCTGACTGTCGTTCCACTCACGGTCCATGGTTTTCCAGGTAACCCTCACAAGACCTTACCAGCGATAAAGCCGCGTCAGTTTGTCCTATGCAGGTCGAAGTGCGCGTGCATGGGCTTGTCCCCGGGCATGATGTACGTCCAGTCCTCGGTGTGATGGTTGGCGTCGATGATCGTGAACACGGCATGATGCATGTGTCCATACTGTGTGCTACCGGAGATGTCGACAAAATCGAATTCCAAGGTCTTCCCGTCCGCCGACTTCCGGGCGACCATGCGAGGCCGGTTCCCCGCATCACAGTAGTGAATGAGGGTAAGCTGGTCTCCGTCCACGTAAAGCATCGTCACCGGATGATCGTACTTTGTCGCATCCAGCGGCGTTCCTGCTTCCTGGAATTCGTGCACCAGGACGTTTCCACGCGAGGTTACGCGCATCGAGGCATGCATCGGCTTGCCCCCTGACATCTCCGGCATCTCCGGGACGGTAACCGGGCCTTCCCACTCTCCCGCGAGGGTTTTTATGGTTGCGAACGACTTCTGCGCCGCCGACGGCACAGGATCCACAGAGGGCTTTTGCGCGTCGTGCTGGGCGAAAGCCGTGCTGGTGAGCGCTAGAACAACAACGGTCAGTGCGAAGCGAAGGTGTTTCATGTTGAATTCTCCTATGGAAGTTCATCTGTACCTTCGCTCTCGGATCAGGATTTTCTCTGGCACCGATCAAGCGAGGTAGTTAACTACAACACTATATACAATGTCAAGCTTTTTCCGCGTCTTGCTGGCATAATCCCCATCCGTAAGAAAACAAAAGGGCTCTCGTCCCGTGTCAGGGTAAGCAGGGTTCGCGCTACAAGCCCCTGCCCTCCGGTCTCGTGACTGGCGCCGATATCTGCAGCGTTGTAAGCGTGGCAGTGCTCATAAAACAACAAGATGTAATCGCGCCAGTGGCGGATCCTATTGGAACTACCTGGTACCACCGGATAGGGATGCGAGCTCCTCTTCAGTCCTGTCCGCAGGCGTCCCGCATCTGCTTCATCAGCAGCCGCTGGGCGCGGCTCTGGTAGTGATGCCGCGAACTGATAATGCCCACCTTGCGGGTGCTGTGCTTGCCTGATATCGGAATGAACTTGCATCCCGCTTGCGCCTGCACGGCCATGGCTGGTACTGCCGATACACCCATTCCGGCAGACACCATCGCCAAGATGGTGGCGAACTGACCGCTCTCGAACACCACGCTGGGCGTCACCTTCGATTTATGGCAAGCGGCGATCAGGCTGTCGCGGAAGCAGTGCCCCTCCTTCAGCAACAGAAATGGCTCGCGGTTCAGCTCCTCTAGGCTGATGGACGTGCTTGATGCACCCCGATGTGTCTTCGGCAGGACGGCATAGAACTTCTCCTCGAACAGCTCCTCGGCGGCGAGCTCGCTTCCGGCAATCGGCAACGCCACAATGGCCATGTCGATGGTGCCGTCGTGCAAGCGCTGCAGCAGGGCAGGCGTGATGTCTTCGATGATCTTGACCGTGATGAGTGGATGCCGCGCAGCAAAACCCCTGAGCAGCTTTGGCAGCAGGTAAGCCGCGATGGTCGGAATGATGCCGACCACGACGTCGCCCTTCTCGTTGCCAGCCATCTCCAGCAGTTCGGTTTTCGCCTCTTCCAGCTCGCGAAGAATACGCTCCGCCTTCGGCAGGAAAGCCTTGCCGAACACGGTGAGCTTGGCCGAACGAGGCAGGCGATCGAAGAGCCGCGCACCCAGCTCCGCTTCGAGTTTCAGGATCTGCTGCGAGAGCGACGGTTGCGCAACATGCTCCACCTCAGACGCGCGAGTAAAGGTGCCGTGCCGGGCGACTGCGCAGAAATACCTAAGCTGATGGACTTCCATTGGACCTCCAGACGCAGTTCCTATAGCATTCATAGGAAACATATATTTTACGTTTGCTTTCCGCGACATCAATATGAGTGATATGGAAAAAGAACTCGTCACAGCAGAGGGGGCGACTGCCCCCCATACTCAAGAGCAAAACTCGCCAACCGAAGGCAAGTGCCCGGTCGCTCACGGCGCCCGCGGATTCCAGACGAATGCCGAATGGTGGCCTAATCAGCTAAACGTGAACATCCTGCACCAGCACTCCCCCAAGTCCGACCCCATGGGCAAGGAGTTCAATTATGCGGAAGAGTTCAAGAGCCTCGATCTCAATGCCGTGATCAAGGACCTCCATGCCTTGATGACGGATTCCCAGGAGTGGTGGCCGGCCGACTTCGGTCACTACGGGCCACTGTTCATTCGTATGGCGTGGCATAGCGCGGGCACCTACCGCATCGGCGACGGCCGCGGCGGAGCTGGCTCGGGCGAACAGCGCTTCGCGCCGCTGAACAGCTGGCCGGACAATGTGAACCTCGATAAGGCGCGCCGGCTGCTTTGGCCGATCAAGCAGAAGTATGGGAAGAAAATCTCCTGGGCCGACCTCATGATCCTCGCCGGTAACGTGGCCTTGGAGTCGATGGGGTTCAAGACCTTCGGTTTCGCCGGCGGGCGCGAAGATGTCTGGGAGCCCGGACAAGACATTTATTGGGGTCCCGAGGGCAAGTGGCTGGCGGACGAGCGTTACAGCGGCGATCGCGATCTCTCGAATCCCCTGGCCGCGGTGCAGATGGGCTTGATTTACGTGAACCCGGAAGGTCCCAATGGAAACCCGGATCCACTCGCCGCGGCAGTGGACATCCGCGAGACCTTCGCCCGCATGGCGATGAATGATGAAGAGACGGTCGCGCTGATTGCTGGCGGCCACACCTTCGGCAAGACCCACGGCGCCGGCGATGCGAAGCTGGTGGGACCAGAGCCGGAGGCGGCCAGCATCGAGCAGCAGGGCCTCGGCTGGAAGAGCAAATTTGCCACCGGTAAAGGGGATGACGCCATCGGTAGCGGTCTGGAAGTCATCTGGACCACGACGCCTACGAAGTGGGGCAACGGCTTTTTCACGAACCTGTTCGGCTACGAATGGGAACTCACCAAGAGTCCGGCCGGCGCGCATCAGTGGACACCGAAGAATGGCGCGGGCGCCGGTACAATACCGGACCCGCACGATCCCTCTAAGCGTCGCGCGCCCACCATGCTGACTACAGACCTCGCATTACGGTTCGACCCTGTTTACGGGCCCATTTCACGGCGCTTCTACGAGCATCCGCAGGAGCTCGCCGACGCGTTCGCCAAGGCGTGGTATAAGCTGACCCACCGCGACATGGGGCCCCACTCGCGATACCTTGGTCCGCTGGTTCCTAAGGAGCCCCAGATCTGGCAAGACCCTGTTCCGGCAGTGGATCATGAGTTAATCGAAGAACAGGACGCTGCTGCCTTGAAGGCAAAGATTCTCGCGTCGGGACTGTCGATCTCCGAACTGGTCACGACGGCCTGGGCGTCGGCGGCGACCTTCCGCGGCGGCGACAAGCGCGGTGGAGCGAACGGGGCGCGCATTCGCCTGGCGCCGCAAAAGGATTGGGAAGTCAACCAGCCGGCCGCACTGGCGAAGGTCCTGCAGACGCTGCAGGCGATCCAAAAGGACTTCAACAGCTCGCAGTCCGGCGGGAAGAAGGTCTCGCTGGCCGATCTGATCGTTCTGGGCGGCTGCGCAGCCGTCAAGGAAGCTGCAAAAAGGGCCGGCTACGACGTGAGGGTTCCCTTCTCGCCGGGGCGCACGGATGCTTCGCAGGAGCAGACCGATGTGCACTCATTCGCCGTAATGGAGCCGAAGACAGATGGGTTCCGCAACTATCTCCGGAAGCAAAACGGAACATCGCCGGAGGAGCTACTGGTGGATAAGGCGCAGCTGCTGAAGCTGACTGCTCCCGAGATGACGGTGCTGATCGGCGGCATGCGCGCTCTGAACGCTAACTTCGGACAGTCCAAGCACGGCGTCTTCACCAAGCGGCCTGAGACGCTGACGAATGATTTCTTCGTCAACCTGCTCGACATGAATACGGAGTGGCAGCCCTCTGCATCCGAAGGCGTATACGAGGGTCGCGACCGCAAGACGGGCGAACTCAAGTGGACCGGCACCCGTGTCGACTTGATCTTCGGTTCGCACTCCCAGCTCCGGGCAATCGCGGAAGTCTATGCATGTGACGACTCGAAAGAGACGTTCGTGAAAGACTTTGTGGCCGCGTGGAACAAGGTGATGAACCTTGATCGCTACGACCTTGCCTCGGCTGGCAAGGGAGCTGTCAATTAAGAACCGCCAGAGTCATGCCCGCCGCTTTGTCCCGCGAGACGAAGCGGCGGGCATGTGCTTGTGTGCCAGCCACGTTCTTTGACGAAGGTTGGCATTCTCACATAGAACAATGGGAGATGCTAACGTTACGGTTGGAGCGCGCACCTCACGCGCCATCGGATCCCTGATGCTCAACACAGGTGACGCAGGACGGTTCTTGAGGTTATCAGGAAGAGCCCGAAATCGTTTCTAGTTCTTCCTGTAGCTTTCGCAGGCGCTCTAATTCGCTCTCCACAGCACTTACTCCGGCGGACATAACCTCTCTTGCCTTTGTCAGGGCTTGCTCTGCCGTGGCGCTTACCTCACGAAGCAGCTTGCGTACATCGGCTTCGAGACGGAGGCGGCTCTCCACGACTCGCTGTTCCACGTCGCCCTGAACACGCGAAGCATTTGTGTCCAGCAGGCGTATCAGAAAATTCTGCGCGGCTTTTCGGAACCAGCCGCGGATACGAAGCGCGCCCATGAACGTATCGAATCCATATAGCAGCGGGGATGCCGGCTGCGCGACGGTGATCATGTCATGAAACAGGAAACGGGACTTGGTTCGGAAACCCTGCTCAGCGTCCAGCAACTTCGGCAAGTGAGAAAAGTCGGCCGATTGCTCTTCTGCAATCCGCATCAGAAGGCCGTTCACAAGACCAACGAAGCGAGATGTGACCGCCTCATATAGCTCCTCTGCTTGCGCCTCTTGAGCGTCGAGCCAAGGCATCATGTGCCGCCGGGCAATAGTCTGGGCAATGAACATGAGGTCGCGGCGTCGTGCTGGTCCAAAGTAGGTGCGAACCGATCTGATCTCGCACGCGAACTCTTCAACGGCCAAGGGAACAATTCGCCTCAAAAATTCCTTGCGACGGGCCAGGAGTATGTTCGAGAGCCTCATCTGCTCGGCAGAAAACAGCGCCCCGAGATCGCGTAAAGATTGTTCAGCCTGGCTTACCGTCTGCCGAAGTTTCGCGATGCGCCGCTCCGAGTCGGCAATGGGATCTTTCAAGGCCCGAGCACGTTCCTCAATGGAGCGCCGCAGAGCAGCGGAAAACCGGCGCAGGCCACGCTCCGCCGCCGAACGAGTCATGATTTGGCCGGACTCGCTTGCTAGAAGGCCGAGATCTTCAACGAGAGAGTCCCAGTCGTCGACGTTTTCAGACTGGCTCAGCTGGCTTAGAGCGCTGACCTCGTAGATCCGACCAACAGAGCGTTTGAGACGCCCTGCAAGCACCCTCGTGGCAAACACGGACGCTTGTTGGCGCTCCACAGATGTGACCCGGTCAATTTTATTGAGCACGATCAGAATCTGATCCACGTTTGCGGCTACAGTCTCGATAAGCCCCAGCTCTTCTCCCGAGATTGGAGGATCGGCGCCTACTACCAAAATGGCAGCATCGATCTGAGGGATGAAGTCATGGGTGGCTTCAGTATTACGAGAGAAGACGGATCCAATTCCCGGCGTGTCAACCAGGCACATACCTGACGCCAGCAAGGGCGAAGGCAAGAATGCTTCGACCCCCTCAACCTGCTTCACGTTCTCGGGATTCATCTCCTCGGAAACATATTGCGAAAGATCCTCCGGCCGAATCGTTCTCCACTTGCCTTGGATCAGAACACGCGCCGTCCTCTCCGCGCCATGCCGCAGGACAGTGGGCACGGTAGTCACCGGCACGATGCCGGTAGGCAATATCGGCTCCCCCACCAATGCATTTAGCAGCGTGGATTTGCCGCGCTTGAACTGGCCGACGCAGGCCACGAAGAAGCGCCCTTCGTTAATTCTGGCTGCAAGCTGGCGCACGTCGCCGCTCGTGGAGCGCTCACCTAATGCATCGGCAATTTCTCCCAGCCGGCCAAGTGCCGCATCGCCAGGTGCCGCATCAGGAGCCTGATTCGGTATCGGCATGTCTTCCACGTCTTGCATCTCAGCTCACCCGTGAGTCTCCGTCGAGAACATAATCATTGGCTTACCATCGCAATTTTGTAATCGATATAAAGCGGTGTGATCTTGATCTGGTTCTCGTGAAAGTATTTGGGAGCCTTGGCCAGGCGAATCATGTGCAGTATGGCGCCGGGATTGCCATCGCTGTATTCGACTATCCTTTCGAGAAACGGCTCCAGATTATCGGCAGTCAAGCCTGCCGCTGCCGCGCCTTCCGCCGCGAAGCACTTTGCATTTTCGGGATCAAAGTTACGCAGCGCGAGCTTTTCACTTCGATCGGCGAATAACGGCAGGACAAATCCCACATCTTCCATGTGGGCTGAGCGTGAGACGGCAATTGTTCGAACCGACCAATTCAGCATCAGCTCACGAATCGAGGCGGCCAGTGACTGCGAAGGACGTATGAGGTGATCGAGGACGACCAGGTATTTTGAGTTGAGCAACGCATCCCGTAACAACCCCTTGACGGACACGGCACTCTTTGCCCGAAGGGACAACAAGCCATTCGGACAGCACTTGGCGAGTCCAGGATGGCCCGTTGCCAGAAGCAACTCCGCCAAGCTGCGGTAAAGGGCCTGCGGGGTTGGGTTCTGCGCGCTATAGAGAATGTCAGGAAACTCCGGCAGCACTGAAGATAAGAGTAAAGTCTTGCCCACGCCAGCGGGTCCGTGCAACAGAAACGACCGTCTTTCGGCTACCCGTTGACGGAGTTGTTCGAGTTCCTCCGCTCGGCCGTAGATCCGCGGCCGACGGGCCGCCCCGATATCGCGTGGTCCGAAATCAGTGTGGGTTTTGGACTTCGACGTCACGGCTGCGACCGTTGTCCTTCCTGATGCACATACTTGTTCACCTCAACATCGGACATTGCGATCAATCCTTCCTCCACCATTTCATCGAGGGCGGGGACGAGACGCTGGATATTCTCCGCCGTGTCGACAATCTGGATCGGGATGGGCGCATCCGATGAAACATGCAGCACGTGGGACCTGCGGATGATCGTCCTGGCACCGTATTTCAGCAAGATCTATGCTCTTCTCTATCTCAGTCATAGTTCAGGAAGCAATTGCTTCATGGTCCGTCGGGGTCACATCCGGAGCAAACATCTTGGACAGGTTCTCCAGATCGGACCTCACTCGATCGGCATCGATCATGGTTCGCTGCCGGTCCAGCAGGAGCCGTTCCAACTGAACCCGGTAGCGGTTTGCAAAGCTGTCGAACCGCCGTTCCAGATCTGAGCCTGCTTCTAATCCCCACGAGTAAAGCAAGCGAGAAGAGCTCTCCAGCGCCTGGCTAAGACTGTTCTCGTGTGGCTGCAGTTTGCGCCTTGCCGCCCGTATTCGCGACCACTTTCCGAAGCTACCTAGTAACGGTCGCACGGCAAACTCCTCCTGCCGATTGATGTGGAACACCGGCATCTCGGCTAGCATCTGGAAGTCCTCCGGGCGAAGCAAGTCCGCCAACCCCAGCAGAGTGGCTGCCTTCGACAACTTCTGCTGAAGCACTTCTTGCACTCCAGACAGTTTGCCGCGAACCTCGCGAGCTACTTCCAGTGCAACTTCTGCGGCGGTATTCCGGAGGACTTCAGCGCAGTCCACCTCCCGCTCCGTATGCCAGAGATTAGCAATCGTATCCGCTGCCTTGTTCAGGATGAATGACCTGAGCAGCGGAATCTCATCTGTGCTGCGGCGAAGCACCGTTTGAAATGTCTGGAGAACTCCGGCGCTCCGCCGTAACTCCAGATCCATTTCTTCCAACTGCAAACGGTCTTCGGCTTCTGGCCGGGGATAGGAGACAACGATGTCGAGGGCGGAACGCACAGCCTCTGCCAGCAGCAGTGTTTTTCTTACCAGCGATTCTTGTAGAAGGCGTTGCTTGCGTTCATACAAGGGCGATAGTTCTTCAATGAACCATTGCTCAAGTAGCGCCGCGCGATTAGGCATAACACTCACTGCTCGTACCGGCAACTCGATATGGAACTCGCTTTGCAATTGCCGCTTGACATAGGCGACCTGCTGCTCAAGGTCCGACTGGGAAAGAAGATCAGCCTTGCTTACAAGAACGGTGGTCGGAGTGGAAGCCTGAATCAAGGCGCTAATGATCCTCAGATCGTCGGGTGCAAGCGTCGATCCAGCGTCGACCAGCACAATTCCGGCATCGCAACGTGGGAGATACGCCAATGTCTCCGCTGCCCCGGTGGTTGCCAGCGAACCCACGCCAGGAGTGTCCACAAAGATGATGCCTTCGCGCAGCCGCTCCGACGGGTACAACACCAGAATCCTTCCCACCCGTTTCCGGTTCTCCGGATTCAAACGTTCATCGACGAAGGAAGCCAGTTCTTCCACGCCGTACTGGGAAACGCCGAGGCCCTCGCGCCAGACTTTCACCAGAGGTTCTTGTCCGTATCCTATCCGCGTGGGTACTGCGGTAATCGGCATCACTCCCACCGGCAGCAGATCAGCTCCAATGACATGATTCAGCAAGGAAGACTTGCCGGTACTGACGCGTCCAAAGATGGCGATTTCAAGGGCTGTATCTTCCGCTCGGTCAAGCAACATGCTGATGGTCGGGCGAAACTCCGTCAACCCGTGCCGATCGATGATGTCCGCCAAGGTTTGTAAGGCAGTGACATCCCATCCCCGGCTAGCCAGCTTTTGAACCCTTTCCCGTAAATCGCCAGCCCGCGGCTGCAAGACGTAGCGCAGAAGCTCCTTGATCGCAGACTGCAGCTCGGCAATGATACCGTTCAGATCGACAGCCCCCTCCTGCGACACAGGACCATAGCCGCGCATGTAGTGGGGCGCGAGTTCCGCGATAGCAATCTCCGCGAACGTGAGATTGACGTGAATCGAGTGAGCCGCCGAGATGCGAGCCTGTTCCGGAGCCAGCGATTGCCCGGCCAGCACTTGTAAAAGCTGTCCCCGAATCCGGGCGACGTAGTCTTCAATCGTCTTTCGCTGCACCGGCGTTACGTCATTCACGTAATTCGGAAACACGGTCTTCGACGAGGCAGTGTTGAGCGTCGCCTCTACATCTCCCAGCAGCTTGTCGATGTGTTTGCACGTGACCAGCAAGTGCTGGCGCTGGCTGGCGTTCAAGGTGATATGACTGTCGCCCACCTAATTCTCTCCACTTCAGCTTCTGTTTCCGGCCTGAGAACCCACCGGAGCAACCGGTAACGTTACATCACGCGCTTCGCCATGAGGATAGAGACGGAAAAAGCGCAAAGCAGTACGCCGATACCCGCACGTTCTCCATGGAACGTCGCTCCTAAATTGGTTTTTCGGGAAAGACTTGCCGAAAGACATGACTCCAAGACAAGCTTCCCCGTCAGGAGTCATCATCTGTCCAGCTATGAGGTAGGACAGCGGTTGTGGGTGAACTCCTTCACCCTTTATGCTCGTTGTACAAGTCTTTCATAGCGCATGGGCTTGGCGAAGTCAAGCGTGAGGGTACCACTACGAGGGCCCATTATGATGCAAAATTTGGAGAACCGGCTCGCCTTGCGTTGTTCTATGCGGACGGTTGTTACAACCAGCAACACGATCCTCATGGCGGGCCACAATTTCTCCAACGCCGGTTCGCCTGGGATCAGCTTCTCTTTTTGGTGGCAACGTAGCCGGCCAAATGTGTGGGACTGAATTTCTGGGGGTTCTTGCCTCTGAGCTCCTGGCGCTCACAGATCCACGCGCTACACCGAAGGGTCGTAGTTCAGGTTTTGCCCCAGCCATCGTTCGACCTCGGCCACGCTCATTGCCTTGCGTTCCGCGTAGTCGGCAACCTGATCGCGATCAATTTTGCCCAGGCTGAAATATCGCGATTGCGGGTGAGCGAAGTAGAGCCCACTCACGCTGGATCCGGGCCACATGGCAAACGACTCGGTAATCGACATCCCGGTGTTCGCCTGCACGTCGAGCAGACGCCAAAGCGGCCCCTTCTCGGTGTGGTCCGGGCACGCTGGGTAACCGGCGGCCGGCCTGATCCCACGATACTTCTCCTGGATGAGATCTGCGTTGCTCAGGCCTTCGTTGCAACCGTAACCCCATTCCTCTCGCACCCGCTTGTGCAGGCATTCGGCGAAAGCCTCAGCCAGACGATCCGCGATAGCCTCCGCCATGATCGCGTTGTAGTCGTCGTTCCTGGCCCTGAACCCATCACACAGCTCCTTCAGACCGATCCCGCTGGTCACCGCAAAAGCCCCGATGTGATCGGATAACCCTGTCTCCTTCGGCGCGATGAAGTCGGCGAGCGATCGGCACGGCTCGCTCCCGTCTCTGTCGGATTGCTGGCGGAGGAAGTGGAATCGCTCGAGAACATTCTTGCGGGTGGCATCCGTGTACAGCTCGACGTCGTCGCCCACGGCGTTGGCGGCAAAGAAGCCATAGACGCCCTGCGCCGTGATCGAGTTCTTCTCAATCATGACATCCAGCAGGGCGTTGGCTTCGGCAAAGATCTGGCG
The DNA here is from genome assembly GCA_049798495.1 of Candidatus Korobacteraceae bacterium. GTDB lineage: Bacteria > Acidobacteriota > Terriglobia > Terriglobales > Acidobacteriaceae > Bog-257. Next base: position 27,696 of record JBARGS010000274.1, read on the forward strand.
GGCTTGTGCACCTTGTTCCTCGTGTTCGAAGATGCGGGGATACACGCCCTTGAGCCCCCAAGTGTGGAACAAGGGCGACCAGTCGATGAAATCGCGCAGCGTCGCCAGAGGAAAGTCCTTCAGCAAGCGCACGCCGGTAAACGCGGGTACGGGCAGATCTTCGGCACGCCATTCGATCGGAGTGCGCCTGGTGCGAGCGTTTTCGAGGGAGACGACCTGCAGACGCGGCGCGGAGTGGGCCTTGCGCAGCGTCTCGTATTCGCTGCGATGCTGCGCCACGAACGCGGGCTTGCCTTCCTCGCTGAGGAGACTGGTCGTCACGGGCACTGCCCGGCTTGCGTCCAGTACGTGGACCACTGGCTCACTGTAGTGCGGAGCAATCTTGACCGCCGTGTGCCTGCGGCTCGTGGTCGCCCCACCAATCAGCAGCGGCAACTTGAAATCCTGCCGCTCCATCTCGCGCGCCACATGCACCATCTCGTCGAGCGACGGCGTGATCAGACCGCTGAGGCCGATCAGGTCTGCCTTCTCCGCCTTGGCGCGTTCGAGAATCTTTTCGCAGGGGACCATCACTCCCAGGTCGATTACCTCGTAGTTGTTGCAGGCAAGGACGACGCCAACGATGTTTTTGCCAATGTCGTGAACGTCACCTTTGACGGTTGCCAGCACGATTTTTCCCTGCGCCTTGACCACTTGGCCAGCCGCAGCCATCGCTTCCTTCTCGGCCTCCATGAACGGTGTGAGGTGGGCCACCGCCTTCTTCATCACCCTGGCAGACTTGACCACTTGAGGCAAGAACATCTTGCCCGCTCCGAACAAATCACCAACCACTCCCATGCCGTCCATCAGCGGGCCTTCGATAACCAGTAGAGGACGGCCAAACTTGACACGCGCTTCCTCAGCGTCGATCTCGATATACGTGTCAATCCCTTTGACCAGTGCGTGCGAAAGACGTTCTTCGACGGTGCCGTTGCGCCACTCCTCTGCCTTCTTTTCACTAACTACCGCGCTGACGCCCTTAAGCGTTTCGCCATACTCAACCAGCCGCTCGGTTGCATCAGGACGGCGGTTCAGCAGGACGTCCTCGACCAGCACCTTCAGCTCAGGGTCGATCTCTTCGTACACCTCGAGCATTCCGGCATTCACGATGCCCATGTCCATGCCCGCCGCGATGGCGTGATAGAGAAACGCCGAGTGCATGGCCTCGCGAACCTTGTTGTTGCCTCGAAAGCTGAACGAGATGTTGGAAACGCCGCCGCTCACCTTCGCATGCGGCAGGTTGGCCTTGATCCATCGCGTGGCATTGATGTAGTCAACCGCGTAGTTGTTGTGCTCCTCCATGCCGGTGGCGACGGTAAGGATGTTCGGGTCGAAGATGACATCCTCGGGCTGAAAGCCGACCTCGTCGACCAGTATGCGATAGGCGCGCTCGCAGATGCGGATCTTGTCCTCGTAGGTTGCCGCCTGGCCCTGTTCGTCGAAAGCCATGACTACCGCCGCAGCGCCATATTTGAGAACGGTAGCGGCGTTCTGGCGAAACTTTTCTTCGCCTTCCTTCAGCGAGATCGAGTTCACGATGCCCTTGCCCTGCAGGCATTTGAGCCCTGCCTCAATCACCTCCCATTTCGAGGAGTCGATCATGAAGGGCACCTTGGCGACCTCGGGCTCGCTTGACAGCAACTGAAGAAAGCGTGTCATCGCCGTGACGCCGTCAATCATGCCCTCGTCCATGCAGATATCGAGGACGTTGGCCCCATTTTCGACCTGCTGCCGGGCCACGCTCACCGCTTGCTCGTACTTGCCCTCCTTAATCAGCTTGGCGAACTTGGGCGAACCGGCCACGTTGGTCCGCTCACCGATGATGATGTACACGCCGGGCTGCTGGGTGAAAGGCTGTGATCCCGACAGACGAAGGGGCTTCGCCTCCGTGGCATCGGCCACGCTTACGCTATCGAGCAAGTTCACTCTCCTCCCTCGCTCTGGCGGCGTAGGATCCCACAGCAAGCGGCGTCCTCCACTTTCGCGGAGGCAGACCCTCGAGTGCTTTAGCGATAGCCGCAATGTGCTCAGGCGTATTGCCGCAGCATCCCCCGGCGATATTGATCAGTCCTCCCCGGGCGAACTCGCCAAGATAACGGGCCATGTCCTGCGGCCCCAGATCGAATCCGGTTTCCGAGAGGGGATTCGGCAACCCGGCATTCGGATAACAAGAGATTGCCACGTCCGCTTTTTCCGAGAGCTCCTCCAGGAACGGATACATCAGATCGGGACCGAGAGAGCAGTTGAGACCCACCGACAACGGTTTCACGTGCCGCACCGCGTTCCAAAACGCTTCCGTGGTCTGCGCGGAGATCATGGTTTCGCCGCCACGCCCTACCGCCGCCGAAATCATCACCGGCAACTCCTTGCCGTCCTGATCAAACACCTCACGGATGGCGACGAGTGCCGCCTTTGCGTTTAACGAGTCAAAGATAGTCTCGACCAGGAGCAGGTCTGCGCCGCCGGCGATGAGGCCGCGCACCTGCTGCATATAGGCAGTCTTCACTTGATCGAACGTAACCACTCGGAAGCCGGGATCATCGGCATCGGGCGAGTTCGAAAGAGAAACGGTCAGCGGCCCAATAGCTCCTGCCACGAAACGTTGACGCGAGGTTGCGCTCCCGACCCGATCGGCCCATTCGCGGCACAGCCGCGCCGATTGCTCGTTGATCTCCGAAGCCAGGTTCCCCAGGAATGGATCGTCGATAATCCGTTGATAGAACTCGGGATCCTTTCGGCCGCCATGTTCGCGCGGATCGTCTACGAAAAATTCGCTCTGGACGATGCTGGTCGCACCGAAGGTATTGGTCTCGATAATGTCCGCCCCGGCCTCCAAAAACCGGCGGTGAATGTCACCGATCATCTCCGGCCGAGTCAGCGAGAACAGGTCACCGTTGTTCAGCAAACCTTTCTTCGCGTCTTTGAAGCGCTCTCCGCGGATGTCCGCTTCCGTCATGCGATAGGTGCGGATGGTCGTGCCCATCGCTCCATCGATAATGGCGATTCGACTATCGAGGATCTTTTCCAGAGGATGTTGGCCGGATTTCGTCATGTTTTCTTTGTCCCCTCAGGCGGATCTGTTCCGGTAATAAGAGTAGAAGTCACCTGGCAAGGCCTCGCCCCCAACAGGTTCTTTCCGCTCTTATTTCACGTTGGATCTGCCTGATTTGATGCTGCAACACGCCTGTTGGAATTATAGCGGTGCCGTGGAGATTCAACCCGGCAGGATCGAACACGATAGGCGATCGGTGAAAATCCCGAATGCTCATTGGGGCCTGAAGAGGCAAGCGTGCTGAAGAGTCAGCGCTGCCTCGGCAGGGTAAATAAAATCGGCCTTATCGCTGTCCTGGTGGTAAGCAACTCTGAAAAGCGAAATCTGCACCTGTCCGAATTATCCCAATTTCACTCGTCTGCATTTTCTTTTCGCACAAGATGATCTTTTCGTGCGGCGTCCCCCGAGCACCAGGCTCGTTGCCATTCGCTTTACGTCCCACTCGAAGGGTCCCGGGATGGTCTCGTCGAAATCGTTCAGGTCGAAAATAATCCGTCCGTCCGGCGCGGTGTACGAACCAAGGTTATGGACATGTGCATCGCCACACAGCTGCGCGATGAGTCCAGTGGAAGGCAGGAGCGACAGGTCGGCCGCCATCAAGGGAACCGCGCCACGGTAGAAGGAGAACGGTGACAGGGACATCCGCTGGTGCTTAATCGGCGGAAGGTTTTCGACTCGTCCTCGCTCCGAAGCGAGGCGCGAAGAGTCAGAATTATCAAGTCGACCGCCGTATCGGAATTGCGGGGCGACAGAACCGTGACTTCGGCTGTGCTCGCCGATGGTCAAACGATACCGTGTGAACTTGTAGTTGCCGGTATTGGAGTAGAGCCGGCGATCGAAATGCTTGCAAACAGCGGACTCGACATCGATGATGGCATCGTGGTCAACGAATACCTGGAGACCCGCCAACCTGATGTTTTTGCAGCGGGCGATGTCGCGAATTATCAGGATGTCCTCTTTGGAAAGCGTAGACGGGTCGAGCACTGGGACAATGCCGTTTCGCAGGGTCAGTATTGCGCTCGCTTACTCATGGGCGATCGCGTGCCGTTCAAGCATGTGCCATATTTCTTTTCAGATGTCTTCGATCTCTCGTACGAGTATTGGGGAGATTCATCGCATGCCGATCAGGTCATGCATCGCGGCGACGTTTCGACCAAGAGTTTCAGCGTGTGGTGGCTCCGGCAGAATACACTCGTGGCGGCATTCACAATGAATCGCCCGGACGAAGAGCGAGATGTAGCTCCCAAATGGATCGAGTCCAAGCAGACGGTGTCGGCCGCAAAACTGGAAGACGCGTCACAATCGATAACGGCCGCAGCCCTGTGAAGCTGGGAACGTAAGCACCACCGACGTCAAAGCTAAGAATGCCCGCTTCGTTCCTTCAAGGACTCGGCCGCGAGAGGATCGGCCGCGACAGCTTTCATCAGGGGCAGAGCGAAATCGAACAACTCACGAGCGCTAAGGAGGTAAGTCATCGCTTTTCCAGCGTTCTAAACCCCACCAGACTGAACGGCTTTCCTGCGGAAGCACGTGGCCGCATGATCGTTTACGATTCCCACCGCCTGCATCCAGGCGTAGACGATCACCGGGCCCACGAACTTGAAACCTCGCTTCTTGAGTGCCTTGGAAATCTCCTCCGAGAGCGGAGTCTTGACCGGCCGTGGGCCGCGGTTCTGGATCGGCTTCCCGCCTGCCATGTTCCAGATGAAGGTGGAGAAATCATGACCCTCATTCTGCAGCGCGAGGTAGGATCGGGCACCACCAATCGTGGCTTCGATCTTGGCGCGTGATCGAACGATGCCGGGATCTTTCAGCAGGCGCGCGATGTCGGCCTTACCGAAGCGGGCGACGGCTTGCGGATCGAAGCTTTTGAACGCCGCTCGAAACGCATCGCGTTTACGCAAAATGATGGACCACGAAAGACCGGCCTGAAAGCCATCGAGCATCAGCTTCTCCCACAGCGCGCGGCTGTCATATTCCGGCACCCCCCACTCTTCATCGTGATAGGCGCGGAGCAGCGGATCGCTTTCGGCCCAGGAACAACGACGAACCGTGTTCTTAGTTATGGCGTTCACGCTGCCTCCGAGCTGTCGCCGGCTCTAAACCACGCAAGTCGTTCACCGTAGTCCAATCAGCCCGCGGATTGACCGCCATCACGGTTTGAACCCCGGTAGCTCTACTCGTTTTGCAATGTGGTCTTTGATCCAATGGCTGTCCCACCATTCCTTCGGGTCAATCTGGACGCCATCGAGCTGCATCGCGAAGTGAATGTGGTCGCCTCCGGCCATCCCGGTCATGCCGCTCAGGCCCATCACCTGGCCTCGCTTGACCATGTCGCCTTCGTGTACATCAATCTTGCTCAGATGGCCGTAGATCGTCTGCAGTCCATAACCATGATCGACCACAATGCAGTTGCCGTAGATGCCCAGCGGAGCGGCATATACGACTTTGCCATCGTTGGAGGCTTCCACACCGACGTGCTGCGTGACCGCCAGGTCGTATCCCAAGTGAACCTGCTGATCGATCTTCTTGCCCTTATAGGTGTAGTTGCGCACGTCGGCGAAGTTCGCTTCCGCCTGGGAGTGAGGCTGCCGTATGAAAGGCTGCGACCATAAGAACTTGTCTGCCGTCTTTAATCGCAGATCGGAAAGTGTTTGGTTATTGGCGCGACGCATTTCGCTGTTGATCTTTACAAAGCGCTCGACCGGATCGCCCGTGCCATTCGGATCAAGTTCGTTGATCACTTTCTGCATGAAGGCGTCGCTCACCTGCAAGTCATGCGTGGTGTACTTAGGCTGCTCCTTTTTGGGGAACTGGACGACGAGGGGGCTGGTCACGTCGTTTCCTGCTCCATTGGAGGCATAGACCAGCGGCACCGTACCCGCCGGCATATTCCAGGCAAATGCAAAGAGCGAAAACAGTCCCGGCTTGCCGCTGGGCATCGGCCAGGCCCGGAATGTTTGATCGCCGACGCGCACGCCCGCTTCTGTCCAGCTTCCGGAGACATTGAACGTCGCCAGATCAGCCATGCCCAGGTAAAGGTAGTGCTGCTCGGAATCAACGCTTACGCTTGGAGGCTGCGTCACCACCGTCACTTCGCGTTCCAAGCGCCCGGTCTTTCGCCGCAGATCGTTTGACGTAGCTTCCAGAATTAGCTTCGCCTTGCCCGCCTGCAACTTCGGCGTAGTCTTGAGGCCCGCGGTAAAGTTCGCTGTGGTGTCAGGCAGGTTGGAAGGTTGCGCTGTCTCAAAAACCTGATACGTAACGCCATTCTGCTCGATAAAAGCTGCCAGCCTGCGAACACCATGCTGATCGTGGACGTTGACGGTAATGGGAGTGGCCTGGCCGATAACGGCAACAGACGAAGGAAGGCTAATGACGGGCGTCACCGATCGCGCCAATACAAACGCAATCGACCCTAACACCACGAGCACAATCACGACAACGATGACTTTTCGCACAAGTCATTGTAGCGCCCACTAAATTCAATTGGATGACATCAGCAGGCTGCCCAATCTGATTCCTGGCATATCCGTTGAGAGTCGAACCCGCCGATCCGTGATCGGCGAGCGGTCGATCCGATCGTGCACCAGTTTCTAAATTGAGCGCAAGGCGTCGATTGGGTCCACCGAAGCGGCACGGGACGCGGGAAGCGCCGCTGCGAGCAGCGCCATGACCATCATCATCAAGACGCTCGCCGCGTAGATGAGTGGGTCGGTCGCGCTGACGCCGAAGAGGAAGGATCTGACCAGTCGTGACAGAGCGAGAGACCCAAGCACGCCAAGAACGCAGCCCAGCAGGGCCAACTTCGCGCTCGAAATGAGCACAAGCCGAGCGATGCCGGTGCGCTGCGACCCGAGTGCCATGCGGATGGCAATCTCCTGCGTGCGCAGCGAGACGGAGAAGGCGACCACCGCATAAATTCCCGTGATGGCGAGCAGGAGCGCGCCCAAGGCGAAGGCGGTGATGAGGGTAGTGTGGAAACGCCGCGGCGCTTCCACGTTTGAGATCACGTCATTCATAGGCTGCACTTCCTGCAGGGCGAGCAGCGGATCGATCTGTGCGACAGCCGAGCGCAGGGTTTGCGTCATCTGCTCTGGAGGCAAGACGGAACGGAGAGCGATATATCCTCCGGCAGGGGCGGTCAGTTCTCCGGAGAACTTGGAACCGTAGAGAATAGCGGGTTGCTGCGCGGGGGCGTACCACTGGTCGTCAGGCGGCTGATCGCGAGGGCCTACCGCAGTGTCGGCGACAACCCCAACCACGGTTGCCCACGGCAGCCCCTTATGCGGGTTGCCGACGTGCATGCGCTTGCCGATGGCGCTCTGGCCCGGCCAGCAATGTCTAGCCATGGATTGGTTGACGATTACAACCAGGGGCTCGTTGGCGTGGTCGTCTTCGGTGAAGTACCGGCCACCGAGCAGCGGGATGCTCATGGCGCGGAAGTAGTCGCCGTAGGTAATCGCGAACATTGAGAATTTCAGCTTCCAGCCGTTCACGGGTTCGCCTTCGACGGTGTAGGCAGCTCCTCCTAAAAGGCCGGAGGCTGGAAGAGCGTTGGCGATACCCACGGCAACGATTCCAGGCTTGCTTGCCAGTTGGTCGACAACTGCACGGTTGAAGGTGTCGAAGGAGACGTCGCTGGGATACTGCTTGAGCGGCAGCTGATAGCCGGCGACCAGAACGTGGTCGGGACGAAAGCCGGGATCGACGGCGCGCATCTTCTGAAAGCTGCGCAGAAACGCAACGGATACGGTGAGCAGCACCAGGGCGATGGCAATCTCCGAGACCACTAGCGCCGAGCGCAGCCAGGCATGGCTTGCTCCGCCCGTGCCGGTCCGCACGCCCTCCTTGAGACTTTCGGTCAAGTTGGTTCGCAAGGCCGCGAAGGCGGGCGCAAGGCTGCATAGCGCGCCAGTCGCCAGCGCCAGCAGCACGGCGAACATGGCGACGGTTGTGTCAACGGAGATGGAGTCGACGCGCGGCATGGACTCGGGGAGCAGGTGCAAGGCAGTGCGGATAGCGATCGCGGCAAACAGCAGGCCTAGCATTCCGCCGGCGAGGCTGAGCAGCAAACCTTCGAAAACGGATTCACGGACGATCGCGCCGGATCGTGCGCCCAGAGCCAGCCGCACCGCGTACTCGCGGCGCCGGCGGATAGCCCGCACCAGCAGCAGCGCCGCGACATTGACGCAAGCAATCAGCAGAACGATGCCGACGGCCACGAACAAAGTGCGCAGCAACGGCCGCGCGTCGGCGACCGCGTGCTCGCACAATGGTTTCACGTCGCCTCGAATGTGAATGGCAGACATGCCGGCAGGGAACTCGCGCATGATCTGCTGGGCGACGCGGTCCGCATCTTCCGCGCCCTGCCGCAGCGTGACCCCATCCTTGAGGCGGGCGACCATGTGGTATCCCCAATGGCCGGCGTCCTGATCGGAAAGCTCATCCGGCGTGAAGCTCATCGGGACCCAGAGCTGCGTCTGGTCGAGATGGCCCGGCTGCAGGGGGAACTCGAAACTGCGTGGCATCACGCCAATGATCGAGTAGGCCTTACGGTCAAGATCGATGGTGCTGCCGAGAACCTGCGGATCGCGGTGGTAGCGATTCAACCACAAGGCATAACTGATAACGGCCAGAGGTTGGTGGGCATTCTCTTCCTGTTGCGTGAAGACGCGGCCGAGGACGGGTTGAACGCCAAGCGTAGAAAAGACTCCCGCGGTGAACCGGGCCGCGTCGACATCTTCCGGAGTGGCGCCGCCAGAAACTTCGAATCTGGTGGTGCTGTAGCCGCCTAGCGAGGAGAACGCGCTGGTTGCGTTCGAATAGGTGCCGATCTCGCGGGCGGTCACCGGGGTGTTAGGAGGCGCTTTCGGACCGCTGCCGAGGTGATCTCCCATCAGAACCAGGCGGTCCGGATTGTTGAAGGGGAGCGGGCGCAGCAGGATACCTTCCACCAGGGAAAAGATCGCGGTCGTCGCGCCGATGCCAAGAGCCAAAGTAAGTACGACGGTCAGGGTGAAGGCAGGAGCTTTCCGGAGTTGGCGAAATGCGAAGCGGATATCCTGTGCGAACGCGTACATGCATCCTCTGACTCTGGCTCTTGAGCTTTGGTGAGCAACAGCGCAGCGTGAGGAACGAGCGCGTCCTCCGGTGGGTTACTATCTGCGCTTGAGGCTCCTCGCGAAGAGTCACTTCGCCGACTTCGACATCAACCCTTCCATCGGATCGAACCTAACGTGCCATCCCACAGGAATCCTGATCGCCCATGTCGCAAGCCTTGCTGTAATACTCTCGCGACTTGGCCGGATCGCGCGGCACTCCGTCGCCACTGCGGTACATTTCGCCCATGGAGAAACAACTGTTGCGGCTGCCCATTCCGCAGGCCCGCTTAAAGAGCGAGGCGGCAAATGCCAGGTCCTTTGGTACGCCAAGCCCCATCGCGTAGATGAAGGCCTCGTCGCCGCAGGCGCCCGCGACGTTCTCGTCACAGGCTTTCTTGAAGAACTCCAGGGCATGAGCGTTATCCTGAGGTACCCCATTGTGATCGAGCAACATTCTCCCCGCGGCGTGGCAGCCCTCGGGAACACCGGCATCGCAACCTTGCTCAAAGAACTGAAGCGCGCGCTGCGGGTCCCGCGGAACTCCCTGTCCGTCGCGGTAGAGTGTGCCCAGGTTGGCGCAACTGAAGGAGGAATCGTCGTTGCAGGACTTCAGGTAATACTCGCGCGCCTTGGCGTAGTCGGTGGCCACGCCCAGGTTGTACTGGTACATGAAACCCACGGAGTTGCAGGCATCGGCGCCCGTTCCGCCTTCGCAGGCGGTGATCAGCAGCGGCCTCGCTTCGGCGTATCGTCGTGCGTTATAAAGCTGTGAACCGCGCGCCAGCGCCAGCGAGGCGTCCGCCGAACTCCAATCGGGCTTGGGACGCTCCGGCGACGCAGCTGCTTCCGGGGCAGGCGTAGCCGCTACCTTTATCGCCTTTAGGCCGCCGCAGGGAGCGTCGCTCGCCTTTTCCAGCGTCGGCTCACGGGCAGGCACAAACGCCACCACTCCGGGAGTCGCACCGTTCTGGATGGTGAACGCACCCGTCCATCGCTGCGCTGGCTGCGAGGCCGCATGCGCCGTGTAACAAATCACCGCCTCCTTGCCCATTTGCTCCGTAATTGCGGTGAAGGTATTGGGCATGCTACCAGGCAGTAAGTCAGGAAGCTCAATCGTCGATTCCGCACTTCCCACTCCTTTCATCACCATCTGAACCTTGATGTCATAGTAAGTTCCGCCCAGGGTGACCGGTGTCGCAATTACTGTTATTTGGGAACCCGCAGCTCTAGCCGTCTTCCGCCCGCCTACCCAGCTCGCCGTCGCATACGGATAGACTTGCGGGATGACCCGCACGAACATGTCCGGATTCCCTGCGTACGGGTTGGGATAACTTCCCCTTCCCGCTGTCGGCATCTCGCTCGCCGCGGGTTGCGATTTCGCGGAAGTCCGCGGCGATGGGGTGGGAGGCATCGCGGCGGCAGCGGCAGGCGCAGTAACACCGTGTCCTGCTCTCGTCGTGATCCTGACTAGATTCTGCTTTTCGGGGGCAACGGTAACAATCTGGTCGAAGTGCGTCTTACCGTCGGGCCCTTTCGCCGTAATCTCGTGCCGCGCAGGTGTGGTCATCACTTCCTTAATGCCCATCGCGGCAGTAATCAACCCCTGCTCTACACCATCGAGCTTCCATGTGAAGTCACCATCGGCGGTTACGCGCAGTGCGATTCTTACCGCATTCGGGTTCGCCATCGAGGCCGCGGGCGTGCCTACCACAGGCTCCTGCGCCCGGCACACTCCAGCTCCGCAACCCCAAAGCGCTACCACCAAGACAGATGTCGCCAGCCCTTGCATCCTCATTGCGCCGTCACTCCCTGCAGGCACCTCGAAGAACAAGTGTCTGCCTACTATTAGCGTCAAAAATCTCCGGCACAGCGAAACCCAATTCCTGTAAATTGCCCCTCGGGGGCAATTGCGGTTCGAGATGACACCCGCACCTCGCCCGGTATATTGGCCCACGAACCTCCCCGCAGGACCTTCTTCTCACCTGTTTGCGGGCCTGTCGGGTCTTGTCCAGAAGACGATTGATAATAGCCAGGACTATACCAGTCCGCCGTCCACTGAAAGACGTTTCCAAGCATGTCATAGAGCTGCCAGGCATTGGGTTGCTTCTGTCCTACGGCGTGAGTGAAATTTCCATTCTTCGCCAGCAGCTCTTCGTACTTGCCATTCCCTCCGGGCGAACTTCTCAACTCCGCGGCTTTGATCGGTTGCCGCCCGCTATTGTCCGCATACCAGGCAATTTCGTCCAGAGGACCGTACCGTGGCCCTTGGCTTCCCGCCCGCGCCGCATACTCCCATTGGGCCTCCGTTGGCAGAGTCATCCCCGCCCAATGGCAATAGCTCGCCGCCTGTTCCCAGGATTCCAAAATCACCGGAGTGTCTTCGTAGCCGGAACCATTCAGGTTTGCCCGCTGCAGGTTATCGCTATTTTGCAGCGCCGGAGCGTTAGTCGCCTTCCGGTACCGTTCCCATGCCCCGACGGTCACTGGCATTTGCCCCATCCAGAAGCCCTTTGAAA
>JBARGS010000275.1:0-4489 GCA_049798495.1 Candidatus Korobacteraceae bacterium
GGAACCCGAAGACGCCGGCCAGCGCGCCCACTCTCATCCCCATGCCCGGCGTGATGGTCGTGCCCGGCACCTGCTTCTGATACAGTCCCACCGCCAGCGCGCCCGCGCCCAGCATCCACAGGCAGCAGCCCACTGAGACGATGGGGATTGCACTCAGCACCGCCGCGCCGATGCCGCTCAGCAACGCGCCCTTCCACGCCATGTCCCAGCGGATCGCCAGCGGCGCAGGCGGATACACTGTCCCGCTCTGCATCCACGCAGGCGGCGCTGGGGTCGCAGGCGACGGGACATTCTGCGAAACGTCAGGCGGCAGCGATGGCGGAGCTTGCGAATCGCTCTCGGGCGCAATCACGCGGATCTGCGGCGCCCCACAGTGAGGGCAAAACGCAACCCCCTCCTCGACCGTCGCCTGGCACTGATGGCAGGGATATTCCACGTGCGGAACGTTACAGGAAGCAGTAAGCAATTAGCAACTAGCTGCGAGCAACTAGCTCTGAGCTACGAGCCGCGAGCTTCGAGCTAGCGGCCGCGACCAACCGGAGCTTGCGCCCGGAGCCGTACTGCTGGCCGTCGCATGAATCGAAGACGGATCCAACCACACCCTCCGCAGGAGGTGAAAGCCGATAGCCCCGCCGTTCACGGCGGGGTAGCCGAAGAGAAAGTTGCCGAGTGCCCCGGGCACGACAGGCTTTCAGCTCCAGCGCCAAGCTGTAATCCGAATCACCGCTGAATGGAGTCGCCATACGTCGAGCCTTCGGCTGCCGCACAGCAAAAGCCGCAACTGCCCAACCATGCAGCGGGAAGAAGCCAGCGTCCCGCACGCCAGCCCGCGAGGATGCACTTTGCACATCGGCTCATGCCCACATCACGATAATGCAATCCACCATGCCTGGTACTGGCTCTACCACATTTACCCCTGCCTCATTTGGCCGATCGCTTCCGCATGTCTTACAGTTGTACTCATGAAGTTCCACTTGCCCGCCTTGTTCCTCCTCCTCGTTCTTCTCACCTCCTACGTTGTGGGACAACAGAAACCGGCCGCCTTCCCGCCGCTCGAGCAATGGAAGACCACCGTCCTCGCCGGCAACCCGGCGGGGCTGAAAGCGCTCTACAGCAGCAACCCGGCCCCGCAAATCGGCACCCCCGGCGGCCAAACCAGCGCCGACTCCGATGTCTCCTTCTGGACCGGCTTCAAAGCCCGGAGCATCAAGCTGAACATACTTCAGTCCACCTCGCCGCAGCCCGGCCTGCAACAGGTGGTTTTCGAAGCCGAGATCCAGGCCGTCCCCCACACCGTCTACGTCACCGAGGGGCAACTCTGGCAGCAGCAGAGCGGCCAGTGGAAGCTGGTGGCCAGCAAGCGCAGCGATCCTACGCGTCTGCAACAGCCCACCTCCACCGACAAGATGATCTACGCTCCCGATCTGGACGCGCATGCGGAAATCAAACAGGCACTGGCGCTCGCAGCCAAGGAGCATAAGCGGGTCATCCTCGTCTTCGGCGCCAACTGGTGTTACGACTGTCACGTCCTCGATCTGGCGTTTCATCGCCCCGATCTCGCCAGCGTCCTCCAACACAGCTACGAAGTGGTGCACATCGACGTCGGCCAGGGCGACAAGAATCAGGACATCATGCAGCAGTACCAGGTGCCGATGAAGAAGGGAATCCCCGCGCTGGCCGTGCTCGACAGCAACGGCAAGCTCCTCTACAGCCAGCAGGGCGGCGAATTCGAGAAGACGCGCTCGCTGGCTCCCGAAGACCTGCTGGCCTTCCTGAACAAGTGGAAGCCCGCGGCGCAGTGAGCGCAGGTTCACCACAGAGGCACAGAGACACAGAGTTTTTCTTTTTCACTTCTTTTTCTCGCTGGCTCCGCGCGGGTGCCCTTGAGCATCGCCGAATGGTGTTAAGTAACTCCTTCTTCCCCGGCGGACGGCAGGAATTCGGGGACATGAACGACACGAAGGTTTTCTTTTCACTCTTTTTCTCTGTGTCTCCGTGTCTCTGTGGTGAATAACCACCCCGGCAGTTATTTCTACGTCCCAGCAACTCGCATGGTGTATAGTTATCGCCAATTTCTGGGCCTGCGGCCTGCCTCGCTTCGTCGCTCAGCTTAATTTCCAGGACGAGGATCCACGTTCATCGTGCGACCTACCTATTAACACTGGAGGTGTGCGTTGTCAAAGAAGTTCTGTGTGTGTCTCGTGTTGCTGCTTGGGTTGAGCCTGCTGCCGGCGTTTGCCGCAGCGGCGGGCCGGCCTCCTTCCGTCTCCATCACCCTGAATCCCAGCCTGCCCAGCCCGGAACTGCTGGACACCAGCATTCTCTGGACCGCGACCATCAGCGGCGGCAATCCCAACGATACTTATGACTATCAATTCAGCGCAGCACTGCAAGGTCAGAATCAGATTGTCCGCGACTTCGATCTGCCCAACTCCTTCACCTGGGTTCCGTGGACGGTAGAAGGCACCTATGTCGTCTCCGTGGTCGTGCGCGACATCACGCAGCACATCGTTTATCCGGCAGTCTCCGTGAATTACGTCATCCACCCGATCGTTACCCAGAACGGGCAGTCGGCCGTGAACATGACGAACCATCCGCTGGTCGCGCTGTTTAGCGCCGGTCCCTGCACCGTGGGACATTCCATCCGCGTGCGCTTCCGCCAGAACGGCACGCAGACCTACAGCGCGACCAACTCCGTTCCCTGTTCTTCGACCAGCAATAACTTCCTGATTGCCGGCATGGCGCCCGTCACGCAATACCAGATGCACTGGGAGGAATTCGCCTCCGGCTTCGATAACAGCGGTTCCGACCTCAATTTCACCACCGGACATCTGCCCAACAATTTTCCCCGCGACGAAACGTTCACCGTGAAGGTGCCGGCGACCCAGCATGACGCGGCCTTCCCGATCAATCTGTTTCAGCTTGTACCCGGCACCGGCCAACCCTTCATCCTCTGGCCCGCGGCCACCGACCTCAATGGCAATGTCCTCTGGTACTACCCCGGACAGATCCTCATCACGCGCCAGGAAGCGGGCGGGAATTTCTTCGCCATGGATAATCTGACCCTGAAGGAGTACGACCTGGCCGGCAACGTGACTCTGGCCACCAACGTCGAGATCCTCAACGAGCAACTCGTCGCCAAGGGTTATCCGGTGATGAGTTCGTTCAACGCCCACGAGACACGGCGTCTGCCCGACGGCGGATTGCTCTTATTGGGCGCGCGCGATGAGGCTTCCACCCAGTATCAGGGCGGCACGCAGCAGGATCCCGTCGACATCCTCGGCGACATGGTCCTCGTCCTCGATCACAACATGCAACTGGTGTGGGCGTGGGACTCCTTCGCTCATGAGGACCTCAGCCGCGCCGCCACGCTGGGTGAAACTTGCGCCCACGATTCGGAAGGCTGTCCCCTGTTTAATCCCGCCTTCCCCTTTGCCAACGACTGGTTGCACAGCAACGCCGTGCAACTCACCTCCGATGGCAACATCGTGATCTCCCAGCGCGATCAGGATTGGTACATCAAGATCAACTACAACAACGGCCATGGCGATGGCAGCCTCATTTGGCGGATGGGTCCCTTCGGCGATTTCACTATCCTGAATCCGCCGCAAACCCAGTGCGGCGATCCCGCCGTCTTCCCCTGGTTCACCCATCAGCACGATGCAACCTTCCAGACCCAGATCGGCGCGTTTGAGACGCTCACCGTCTTTGACGATGGCAACCTTCGCCACACGCAATGCGGCAATACCGGCAACAGCCGCGGCATGATGTTGCAGGTCAGCGAGCGCGCCCGCACCGTCGTCATCCAGCTGCAGGCCGACTTGGGTGCTTACTCGGGCGCCTTGGGAAGCGCGCAGCTGCTGTCTTCCCCGGGCAACCCGCTCTACGCCAGCTTCGGTAACGGCTTGCTCTTCGTCCCGCAGCACGCCGCGCAATCCACCGAGGTCGACATCCACGGCAACATCGTCTATCAGCTGCAAGCGAATTGGTGGTCCTACCGCACCTTCCGCCTGCAGGACCTCTACACCCCGCCCGAACCGTAAAAGATAAATGGCTGCCCGGTGCAAAGCCGGGCAGCCGAATTTCTCGATACGACTAAGTCCAGTCAGGCCAGAACTGTTGGATGGGAAGACCCC
Source organism: Candidatus Korobacteraceae bacterium (assembly GCA_049798495.1). Taxonomy (GTDB): domain Bacteria; phylum Acidobacteriota; class Terriglobia; order Terriglobales; family Acidobacteriaceae; genus Bog-257. The sequence continues at coordinate 4,137 of JBARGS010000275.1, forward strand.
GCTTTGAAGAGTCTGTGTGAGAACGAACTCCGATCTTCAGCCGTGGAGTATGACACGCGAACTTCGAACCCCGAAGGGGTGGAATTGCAGTTAGCCCAGGACGGAGCGCAACCGGGGTCCCCGATTCGCGCTGCTTTTGCGCGAATTGGGGTGGGCAGCGGAGTCCTGGGTAAGGTGGAAAATTGTTGTTAAGCCCCATAGGGGCGGCACGGTTCTCACGCAGACTGTGAAGCCTCGGGTTTTGAAGATTGGACACCAGACTCCGATCTTGGAAGGAAAAGATCCCCATCGGCTGATCCGCCTCCGTGGATGTTGGATGTGTGCCTCCCTCCCGATTGGGTGCCGCCGTAGAG
>JBARGS010000276.1:0-1875 GCA_049798495.1 Candidatus Korobacteraceae bacterium
AGCTTAGGCTGGAGATAACCGGAAGCCGTGGAGATTTCAGGAGTCCGCCGTCACCCACTCCCCCAAGGCGAGGGAGTTCGTCTGCAACGACGTGGGTGGTCCAGCGATGACGAGTTTCCAGAAAAGATCGGGGACGCTACCCGTCGATTGTGTGGCCTGTCGCGCAAGTATCGAGGATTTGTGCAAGGACTGTGCCCTGGAGATGCGACGGGTACTGACGTTGCCCCCGACTTTTATCCAGTAGAACCTAGAGTCTGGCGGTTGGCATCCTGCACAGTTTGAGCAATGGGCCAAGGCGCGGAGCCCCTTTCGAGCGCAGCGGCTTGGTCCCGTTGCGGTGAGAATGTGGCCGCGTAGACGGCTGGCGCCAGCCAGCCGATGCCCGAGTGGGGCCGAACATTATTGTAGTCGCGTCGCCAGTCCTCAAGCGCGAGGCGCGCCTGTGGCAGGGACGTGAACAGTGTCTCGTTCAAAAACTCGTCCCTCAGACGCCCATTGAAGCTCTCGACGAAGGCGTTCTGCATGGGCTTGCCCGGTGCGATGTAGTGCCATCCCACCCGGGTTTGCTCGGACCAGCCCAGGATCGCATTGCTGGTCAGCTCGGTCCCATTGTCGCTCAGGATCGTCCTGGGCCTGCCGCGCCTGGCGATCAGGAGATCGAGTTCGCGCGCCACCCGGAGGCCGGACAGCGAGAGGTCGGCTACGGCGGCAAGGCATTCCCGGGTGCAATCGTCGAAGATCGCCAGGATGCGAAATCTGCGACCGCTCGCCAGTTGGTCGGAGACGAAGTCGAGCGACCAGCGATCGTCGGGCCGCCGCGGCACTGCCATCGGCGCCCGTACGCCCAAAGCCCTTTTGCGACCGCCCCGCTTGCGTACCATCAGACGTTCCTCCCGATAGATGCGCAAAAGCCGCTTGTGGTTCACGACGAAACCCTCCCGGCGCAGGAAGATCAGAAGGCGCCGGTAGCCGAATCGCCGGCGTTCTCGGGCCAAGGCCCGCAGCCGTTCGCGCAAGGCAGGATCATCCGGACGCCGGGAGCGATAGCGCACCGTCATCCGCTGGCAGCCGATCACCCGGCACGCCCGCCGCTCGCTCATCTCGTGTTCAGCTCTGAGATGCGCGACCGCCTCTCGCTTCACAGCGGGCGTCACCATTTTTTTGACAACAGATCCTTCAAAGCCGCGTTGTCGAGCATGGCATCGGCCAGCAGCTTCTTCAGCTTGCCGTTCTCGTCCGCAAGCTGCTTCAGCCGCTTGGCTTCGGATACGTCCATGCCGCCGAACTTGCTCTTCCAGTTGTAGAAGGTCGCCTCGCTGATCCCGTGCTTGCGGCACACGTCGGCAGTCTTCGCGCCCAGCTCGTGCTCCTTCAAAACCCCAATGATCTGCTCTTCCGTAAACCGCTTCCGCTTCATCGTCTGGTCCTTCCATAAAGGGCCAGACTCCAGTTCAACATGGATTAAACCGCGGGGGCAACGTCAGCGGCACTTGGTCTGGCGGCTGTGGTGCTCGCGGCGTTCGGAACAGAGGAGCGAGGCACGGACGTGGCACTACAGGTGACCGCGCGGTTTTCGTTCCTGTTGTTTTGGTCAGCCTACGCTGCCGGCGCGATGACTGCATTGTTTGGACCAGCTTTCGAGCCATTCAAGCGGCGTGCGCGTGAGTTTGGTCTCGCCTTTGCTTCTGCGCACCTTGTTCACCTCGCGCTTGTTGCCTGGCTTACCTACATTGGACACGTCCCAGCTCGCGGGGTCTTTGTCTTTTTCGGGGTCGCCGTTTTATGGACCTACCTTCTGGCAATGTTCTCGATCCGTCGCCTTCAACAAGCGCTTGGATACAACGGCTGGTGGTTCTTGCGCGTGATCGGGCTCAA
>JBARGS010000277.1:0-7910 GCA_049798495.1 Candidatus Korobacteraceae bacterium
CATGACCTGGGATCAAGTAGCACAGTCTTACATGCAATCCTTCGTAGGTGCCGGCGCCGGTAACCGGCAACCGGTTCGCAAGGCATTCCCTCTCACAGTTGCCGCCCTGAACGCCAATGGCCGACTCGTAAGCGCCTGAGCCGTTGGCACGAGCGATTTTGGGAGAAAAGGGTACCAAGCACGCCCCACATCAACTTCCTTCAGACAGGACATCTCGGCCAGCAGCGATTGAACAATTGAATTTCTAAAATCGCATTGGGCAGTTTTACTCAGAAGGATGCCAGCGCAAATGCAAGGCCGAACTGATGCGGCCGGATAAAGGGGAATCGGGCAAGTTTCACCGAGAAGGGGGAATCTTCCACTAGAATGTCGAGCACCACGTAACTCTTCCAGTCCCGAACAGGGAAGGAAATGGTACGCGTGCCCAACGGGGTGCAGATGGGTTAAGCCGCCGCACCTTTGCTCTTGAGCTGCATCTCGGCTTCGGCCGCCAGCCAATCGTCCACCGCGTGTCCGTCCAGCCGCCCGCGCTGCTCGTAAAGCTCGTACGCACGCTCGCGAATGGCCTCTTCGGTCACGGAGGTAACTGCTGGCTCCGAAGTCGAAACTTCACCCGCTGGTTTCTCAGACTTTTTCACAGCAAACCTCCTTCATAATTTGGGCGGCAAGAAAAGGACGGGGTCAAACGAGGGTCTCGAAATCACTGGCACTCGAAGGGAGCGGAGGGAGACCAATTGACCTCGCCTGCGTCATTGGTCACTTATAGTTTCCATCGGGGAAGGTTAACCGCACAAGCTCAACCATCACTTCACATTGTGATGCCCCGATTTGGTACCTTCATGCGCGGTCGCCGAATTGCCGGGCCTCTTCCCCATTACCTGGTCCTCTGCACATAGCCAATCGTCGAGGTCGTGACCGTTCTTACGGCCGCGTTCCTCGTAAAATTGATAGGCCCGTCGCCTAATTAACTCCTCGGTCAATTCGGTCAATGCGAGTGCGGGCCGGATTTTGTCTTACTGACTGGGGACTCGAAATTCCATCGCGTCGGATTGCGCATTTCGTCTGCGCGCTACCAAGTCGTCTCGGAAAGGCCGCAAGTGTGTCCGTCGCCGCAGATAAGCCGTCAGGTTGGGGGATAACGTGTGCTCTTGAGTCCGCGGCGGACTTCGCCAAAACGGTCGGTTCGATTGTAGCCTTCGCTGCCTCTGCCGCATGGTTCACTGCGTGCTCCGGGTGGCCCTGTGCGATTTGTGCCTGATGTGCTGCCGCATCGGGTTCGCCTGCTTCGCATAGTCTCGCGGCCTCCTTGTGATGCAGTGCCGCCAGTTCGTGGTGCTCTGCCGCCTTGAAATGATGTTCAACTACTCGCTTTGCCATAAGTTTGCCTTTCGGTTTAAGAATGGACCGCCCAACAACAAAACGGACTTCTTACCGCAACCTAATCTGGGCTTGCTCAAGTCATTCAGCTGGTCAATTTGGAACAATTCGGCCGCGATACGAAGCCCGAGCCGAAAATTCCAGTTGGACGGCGGTATGAGCCGGTTATCCCCCGTAGGACTTGACCGGCATGGGGCTTAGGGAACCTCTGATTAAGTCCTACTCGAGGTCGCAGGGGCTAAAGCCCCGTTGATTTTGCGACGCTTGCGGCACGGCTGAAGCCGTGCCCTTTCAAAACCGGGACTTAATCAGAGCTTCCCTAGGTGGGCCGACGCCAGGATAGGCGCAGTAATTCACGGATAACTACCCGTTTGCCGCGCCCGTCACTACTGCATGAAGGAAAGGCGAGGTTTATCCTGTAGGCACAGGAGAAGTTATAACTTTGATCGGGATCAAGTCGCTTCGGGTCAAGTTGCCGGCCGATGCCAACTTCATTGTTGGCCAAGCGCGTTTCCACTGAGCTGGCTTTGAAAGCCAGAGAATCTCGTATGCGTTTTTCGTTCTCTAACACCGCTTCGACGGAGCGGGGACACCCGCGCACCATAAGCCTGAAACTCCGCGACACGAGCCAGCTCTTCAATTCGATGGACCCTTCTCCCTTCATTGAAAAGGACCTAGACGACGACGCGGAAGAATTCATCGTGAGCTGGGCGCAGGAGTTTTCTCCCAACGCTCCGATCAAGTTGCGTATCCACTTAGATCAGTGGCCGGCCGAAGATCCCCAAGCAATGATCAGGACGGCCGTCCACAACTATTTTGCTCATCGTGCCAAAATTACTGATAGACGGAAGCCTGCTGGCAACTCAATCGCCGGGCGCATTTCTCCATGCAGCGTTGAGCTCGCCAGACCAGACCGAGTCGGGGTCAGAAATGCTGAATTGCTAACAGATCGGATCCCGGCTGACTCAGATCAAGGAGGGGTGTCTGACAAAACCGGATGGGAAGACCGCGGCCAGCAGTTGCGGGACTCGCGTTGGGGCGATGGAGCCGCCGTTCCAAGCCCTGCGCCCGGCCAAAGAAGAAGTAGTGCCCTGGGATCCCTCGCGGGGTGCATAGTTTCTGACTATTGGGAACTAAAACGGGAAATTCCAACTGATAGAGAGTCTGGCCAAAGCAGCGACACGAGCTCGATGCAGCAACGCAGAAGAACGGCGCGAGCCGCTGCACTGAGAAAGGATGAAAGACATGGCTGAGATCACAGATGCGGGTATCTGCAAAGAATGGTGGGCCAATCCGGCGGTGGTCGGGCTGATGGGTTTCGGTTTGACAACAACGGCGACAGGACTACATAACGTAGGATTCTGGAGCGCTGGACCGACTCTGGCGTTGGCAATCTGCTTCGGAGGCACGGCGCAATTCATTGCGGGAATCGTGGACCTGCGGAAAGGCAGCATCTTCGGGGGTCCGCCTTCATGTGTTACGGCGCTTTTTGGTGGTCACTAAACGCGGCATGCGTAGGTGAGCTTATCGGGGCGGAAAATGGTATTACTCGCCACTGTCCGTTGGTCCTCCCATTTTTTGTTGCACAAATTGGACCAGCGTCTGCGGTGTAATCACGCCCTCAACACGATTCACCTGGCTACGGCTCACGACCGGCAGCAGACCGGGGTTCTTGGCAAGTCGGTCTAGCAAAAGTTCAAGCGGGTGGTCAGGGTGAACATGCGCGCATTTGTCGGTGGCGATCGTTGTGATGGGAGCTTCAGCGGCGCCGGAGTGGAGCGCGCTCTCGATTTTATCGCGTGTCACAAGGCCGGAATAGACCCCGTTACTGCCTACGAGAACGCTCTGCGCATCGGTTTGTGCCGCAATCACCGACGCCTCTTGGATTGAACTGTGGGGCGGGACCAAACTAAAGTCTCGCGTCATGATATCGCGGGCGCTCCAGGCGCCGGTCACCTGTCGAGTGCCCGGTTGAGGCATGTGTACGTCGTCCTGCTCCAGCAACGCATGATACAGAGGAACCGCTTGGTATCGCTTTGAGATGAGGAAGCTGATCATGTTAGCGATCATCAGCGGCACCAGGACCTGGTAATCCTGCGTGAGCTCAAAGATCATGAACACCGAAGTCATGGGGGCGCGAATGATGCCCGCAAATAGCGTGCCCATCCCAACGAGCGCGTACCCTCCGGGATCACCTGTCGGAAACGGAGCAAAGCGGTGCATCAGTACCCCGACGGTGCCGCCCGCCATCGCCCCAAGGTATAGACTCGGTGCGAAAATGCCGCCGGCGTTTCCTGAGGAGTAGGAAACAATGGTAGCCACCAATTTCGCTAGACACAGCAGCAGCATGGTTTTGAGCAGAAGGCCGCCATTCATCGCCTGGTCAACGTACTGGTAGCCCACGCCCATTACTTGGGGGAAGAAGATCAGGATTACGCCAATGATTAGGCCCCCCATCGCGGGCTGAAGGATCTTGGTCCACTTCGGCATTCCCCGGAAGAACTTTCGGGCCCTAAGCAGACCCTTACAGAAAGCCAGTGAAACAATGCCACCCGCAATCCCGAGGACCACGTAGGCAAGCAGTTCGGCGGGATGGACCAGGTGATACGCGGGCACATGAAAGATGGGGCTGTTTCCGAGAATGGAGCGTTCGACCATGACCGCTGCGACGGAGGCCACGACCGTAGAGCCCAGCAAGGCCGCGTTCATGTCTCCGATGATTTCTTCGAGCGCAAAGATGACCGCTGCGACAGGAGTATTAAACGCTGCCGATAGAGCTGCGGCGGCCGCGACAGGCACCAGGCTTTGCAAGCGTGCCGGCGATAAATGAAACCACTTCCCGATCGAGGAACCGATGCCTGCGCCTATCTGCACCGACGGGCCTTCCCTTCCCATCGAATGGCCCGATCCGATGCAGAGCGCGCCCGTTAGGAACTTCCCAAACGCGACACGTGCCGGAATATTTCCCTGATTGAGATGATAGGCGGCCTCGGTTTGGGGTACTCCACTGCCACGGGCGTCTGGGAAAAACTTTGCCAGCAAAAAGCCCGTAACCAGGCTCATCAACGTGGGAACCAGGATGTAGCGCAAATAGGAAGGCGCTATTCCGAAAAGCAGATACGTCGTGCCCTTGATTGCCAGAGTAAACAGCACCGCGGCCAGGCCGGCGAGAACCCCGATGATTATGGTCAACGCCAGGAAAATGTGATTCTCGCGCAGCCGCAATCTCTTTATGAACAGCAGGTTAGAGGTGCTCATTGTTGCGCACCGCTGTGCTTCTGGCCAATCAGGAGAAGCGCCTGATCCAGCCCCTGTGGTTCTCCGCAAGCGGCCGACGTTGCTTTTTCAATGGCGTAGATAAGTTCAGTCCCGGACCTGATCAACTCGGAATCCGGAGGACGTTTGGAATGAAGTTCGGGTTCAAGCCCGAGAGCCTGATCCTCAAGACCGACCAACTCAGCCGTCCCATGGCCATCTGACGTCTGACTGAGGCAGCTTTCCAACCGCCGCCGAGCTTGCTCGAAGCCCAGAAGCAGGCGTTCTTGCCTCTCCCGATCTGTAAGATGCCGGTCCAGAGGATCGTCCGATAGGACCATTTCAGTGACCGACAAGAGCTGGTGCGTCTTCTGGGGCGCCGGATTTAGCTCCAGCGCGGCTTTCAGATACTGATCAGCCCTTTGGTAATCCTTCAGACGGAACGCTGCTTCGCCGGCTTCGGTTAGCGCGTCCACATTGTTCTTGTCCAGTTCAACCGCTTCAGCGTAATTCTTCAAAGCATGCTGCGTATCCCCGGCCTCCAGGAAAAAGCGTGCCGCCTCCACATGTGCCGCAGCCGATGGCGGGAGCTCAGTTTCCAAAATGAGCAGCTCTGAAAGTGCCATGGTGCGTTGCTGGTGGCCCAGCAAGAAGCGGATCAGCTCAATTCGCAGTTGCCGTTCGCGCTCATCCACCTGGCTTCCGGCCCAGCGGCCGTAAAGCGCATTTTGGTAGTAACGCACGGCGTCAGGAACGTCTCGGCGCTTGGCAGCCAGACGGGCCAGTTGGAGGTTGATCCCGGCATCTTCGGGATCGGATTCCCGCAACCGAAGCAAAGTCTGCTCAGCCTCTGCATCGTGATCGCCAGCTGCTAAAGCGTTGGCCAACGCGAGCGTGTAGGTCCGGTCTCCGAGAGCGTCAGTCGTTGCTTTGCGAAAGGACTCAATTGCCTTTTCGATCTGCCCAGAACCGAGCTGACGCTCACCTTCTTTGTACCAGATGGCAGCTATTCGAGCGTCCATTTGTTGTTCCTTCGCCGCTACCCTCCTGGTAAGAGCGAATACCCCGATGGCAATAACCGCGAGAGCGATCAACAGGAAGATCTGTCGGTTCAGGACGCGATATGTCCCTCCTTCATCCACGAAAAGCACTTTCCGGAAGATAGCCCATTACTCCAGGTCCGGCGGAGTCCGCAACCTTACATTCGTCCCCGGCGCGAAACCAACTCATAGCAACCCCGATTGGGATTCTACCAACTCCAGGCGGCTGGCCCGATTCAAAACATCCACGCTTCGGTACGCCACCACCAACTGACGACCCACGGAGGCGAGTGTCTCGACAACGCTCTGGTGCGTGGTGGAATCAGGATCCACGCTTTTCGACGGCGTATGGGGAAATAATAATCCGTTTCAGAGGCGGACAGACAGGTACATCTTGCGTCTGATGGGCGCGGTCTCACTAGAGTTAAAGCGGCGGTTTGAGTCGAAGGTAGGAAGCTGGCTCCGGCGGCCATTTGGAGCGAGGAAGGAATCAAGGATATCAGCCTCGCACTGTCAAAACAGGGCACCGGGCGTGGCATAGCACCTGGTGAGGTGTAACCCACGGGAGGTGGACGGATATGCGGGGATGGGAAGTGTGGTGCGGTCCCATGACAATCAAGTCTGCACCCTGGCCTTTAGCCACCTTCAAGATGTGCTCCGCCGGTACACCGACTTCGACGATGAACTCGCTTTCCTCGGAGAGGCCCGCCTCGGATGAAAGGAGTTGCTGAAGCCGCTTCATCGCAATGTCCCTCTCCGCCTCGAGGTATTCCAGCGGAACATCGGCGGGCATCTTGAGAATATGCAGCAAAGTCAAGTGGGCGTGCTCGTGTTCCGCCAACCAGAGCGCATACGCAAGGGCCTTTGCCGAACTAGGCAGCAAGTCGGTCGCGTACAGAATTCTCGCTAGCTTCAGTTCCGGTATAGGTTTCGGGGAGGCGTATGGCCCGGCCGTGAGCACGGGGCAGGGCGCGGAATAAACAATCTCTTCTGCTACCGAACCAAGCAGAAGCTTCTTCACGCCGCCTCGTCCATGCGTTCCCAGGACTACCAGATCAATTTCCAGCTTCTGCATCAATTTGGACAAAACCTGGGAAACTCCTCCCTCTCCCTCTGTGACCAGTTCTTGATGCTTGATTCCATGAAACAGCTCGGACGCCACAAGGTTCGCCATTTTGTTCTCGGCAGAATGTCTAAAGTAGAACGCGTCCGGCGGCTGAGCGTTGTCGCATATCTCCGCAGGGACAACGCTGACGATATTCAGCAAGCTGTCGTACCGGCGGGACAGACCGATGGCGTACGTTAGCGCAGCCTCTGAGCACGACGAAAAATCAGTCGCGAACAGAATGTTGCGGAGTGACATGCTTGGGGAGAGCAGCAAACCCATCGAACACCTCTGCTATTTTGTCCTTGCTCACGTACATGCAGCAAGTGATTCTAATCGTATGCTAGGGTGAGACGTCTCAACAGGAATTTCCCTTTTGCCTCCCAACAGCCCCAGACTATGTATCCATCGAGGGATTCCAACGCTGTGGGTGCCACAAACTCCATCGGGGTGTTCGGCGGCTGGACTCTACAGATTCAGATGGAACCATTTCACTTATGAGTTATGTGTTATGAGGCATCGCAAATTGGAGATCAGGCCGCGGTAACAAAACGCACAAGGACGAGAAGCGGGTACTGATCTAATGGATTGTTGCCAAGGGAAGACCCATTTGACGAAGAGGATGACCGCCATGACCGCGGTAACAAATCCAGAACAGGAGCTCAGCCGAGGGGATCAATATCGATCACCGACCTAGCATTAGGCGCACTGTATGATTCTGCATCATTTTGCAGTTGTCACTTCATATAAACTTGCGCGTTGCCTTGGTTTGCAGGGTGGACCTGAAATTGGCCGAGGAGGAGCGGTTTGCCAGTAAATCGGGATGTGCTTTGGTACAAGGACGCGATCATCTATCAAGTCCACGTCCGTACTTTCCACGACAGCAACGGGGATGGCATCGGTGATTTTCATGGGCTTGAAGAAAAGCTTGACTACCTCCAGGAACTGGGGATCAGCGCGATATGGCTCATGCCATTCTTCCCTTCTCCCCTGCGCGACGATGGCTACGACATCGCGGATTACGTCTCAGTCCACTCAAGCTATGGGACATTGGAGGATTTTCGGAAGTTTCTGGAGTCGGCCCATGATCGAGGAATCCGGGTCATCATCGAAATGGTGTTGAACCACACGTC
>JBARGS010000278.1:0-14405 GCA_049798495.1 Candidatus Korobacteraceae bacterium
GACCTGGGGCAAAGGATGCAGAGGCAAATCGACGGGTTGCACCACGCAAATATCGACACGGATTCCTGCCTCTTTCCGTCCTATCGGCATCGCCATCCGCGGCCTACAGCATTTCGGCTAGCCGAAGGCGCGATTCCAGGAGCACTGGATTTTACCCATGGAAACAAAATCCTCCAAAGGAAATTAGCTCAGAATCCGGTTTTCCTGTCCCGAATACGAATGCATCTCCGGCTGGGCGAAGGGATCTTCCGGGACACAAGCTGGGGAAAAAGGGCCTCTGGGCGATTCCAGGAATTGGAGATTAAGAGCCCCTCGACGACGCGTAGAACCCTACGCGAGACGGTATCCTAATCAACCCGCCGCCACGTGCTGTCGGGGTTGTATTCTGTCATGGCCGCGGCAGTCTTCTCGGTATCCGCGCCGAGATCCTTCTCATACACGATACCGTCCTGATTCACCATGAAAGTCATTACTCCCGAGTTGCGATACTCCGCCGGATAGGCGACGAAAGCGAAGCCGCGGGTCAGCTGACCGTTCACCATGTAATCGCGTGTGCCGCCCTTCGCCGCCACTCCCTGTTTGGTTAGGATACGGTAATAATAACCGTGGTAAGGTTCAGCCTTGCCTTGCTGCATGTTGTAACCTTGCCCGGCGGCGGAAACCAGTAGCGGGCCGATGGGACTGGGCTGCTCGTTGTCGCTAGTCTTCCAGTACAACCCGTTCTGCTTGCCCTCATCGCTCAGGAACTTGGCCGCATAGTGAGCGGTCTTATCGCCATCGCGCGGCTCCGAGGCGTACTCACGCTGGGCGTCGACCAGCGAGTACAAAATGTCGATGGCATCGTTTTCGTTGCGGCCTACCCGCCGGTAAAGAATCTCCTTCTTGCCGGCTTCGGTGTCGAAGTACCAAGCGCCGCTGCTGTTCTTAACCAGCGGAATGGGCAAGGGCCAGTTCTCTGCGCCGATATAGAGGGTTGCCGTGCCATCCGGCTCAATCACCACACGGCGCATCTTGTCATAGCGCTGCACGAATTCGGTCGCCATATTCTTGTCGGCGACTTGATCGCCGGTGTGAAGAATGGGACCAGCATTCGTACCTAGAATTGCGTTGAGCGCCTGGTCATTGTCCGACTTCACCGCGTTATACAGCGCCAGCGCCGCATCGCCCGGCGAAGCGAAGGTCTTTTCATTTCCCGGCTGCGCCAAGCAAAACACCGCGCTCATCAACAGCGTCAGGAGAGCGGCTGCCAGCATAACGGAACCAACCATCTGCGGGATCGCGGCCCTGACAGGCGCCGCATTTCTTATTTGCTGTATTGATCGCATAACCATTGTCCCTTGCTATTGAGGTCAAGAACCGCTGTCTGCGGGCACCGCGACCATTACCGCCGGCGGGCTCCGCCTGAGTTGCCGCCGCCGCGCGCCCCACCGGAATTCCCGCCTCCGCGGTTTCCTTCCAGGCTCTGCTGTCCGCGGGCGCTGTTCGTGCGGGCATTACCGCCCGCACCGTAATTGCCGAACGCGCTGCTGCTCGTGCCCTTCGTCGGCGCTTGTCCGTAGCCCCGCTGAGGCGTGCGCTGCTGGCTATAGTTATTGGGGCGGTTCTGATTGCCGGCCTGGCGATTCTGATTGAAATTCGGCTGCTGCCGATTCTGCGCCACGTTGGGCTGCTGGCGATTTTGATTGAAGTTGGGCTGCTGCCGGGCGCCCTGGTTCTGGCTCAGATTCTTGTTTTGATACTGCGGCTGATCCAGTTTCTGATTGAAATGCGGCTGGGAGTAGTTGCTGTTGAAGTTGTTGGCGCGGTAGTTGTTGTTATTGAGGTTGTTCCGGTTGACGTTATTGGCGTTAACGTTATTCCGGTTGTAGTTGTTCATGTTGACGTTGTTGCGGTTGTAATTGTTGTAATTGACGTTATTGCGGTTGTAGTTGTTGTAGTTTGCGTTGCGGTTGTAGTAGTTGTTGCGATTGACGAATGTATTCGAATTGGAGATGTAGGTATTGTGGTTATAAACCACCGTCGAGTTATGCCAGCCGCATCCCCATGAGTTCCATCCCCATCCGCCACCGCCGCTGATCGCCGCGCCCACAGCCACTCCCACGCCGAACGAGATCAGGCTGGTCGCGATCATGTCGCCAGTCGAATATCCCGGATAAGCCGGTACCGGAGCTCCATAAACCACGGTCGGGTTATACGTGGGGACGTAGACAACAGTAGGCTGCGCCGGTTCAATGATGATCGTCTGCGGCGGGGGCTGAACCACAACCGGCGCCGGCGGAGCCGCATCCGGCGCTGGCGGAGGCGGCGCCGACGCGGGAGCCTGATTCTGCACCGTGACCGTTTGCTGCTGGTTGCTCTTCAGATTGCCCGATTGTTGCGCGCGCTGCCGCATCACCTGCACCGCGTTCATCACGCTCTGCGGAACGTTGTAGTAGGCATCGCCCAGCGCCGAGGTCCAGGAAAGATTGGTCGCCATTTGGTTCAGCACGTCGGGAAATTGCGTGAGCCCCTTTACGCTGGGATCCCATGACTGCTGATTCACCGCGTCCAGTAGCTGCTGGCCCTTGAGCCCGGAGTTCTGCTGCATCCACGTGTAGGCGGCGCTGATCTCGTTGGGATAGGTGGAAGCCGCCAGAACCTGCGCCACCAAGTTGTCCGGAAACAGGGCGATGGGGGCGACGAGCTGGTAAAGCTGATCCGCTGTGGGAGCGGCGTACGTCGTGGCCGGCGCTTGCCCCTGTTGCCCTTGCTGTCCCTGATTCGATTGAGTCTGGTTCGGTTCCGACTTCTTGCAGCCGTCGAGGCCGAGAACGCTAAATGCCACGGCAAAGCTGAGAAAAACCGAGAGTACTGGTTTGCAACTGGGCATGAATGGACCCCCTGGTCGCACGCAGGAATCGTGAGCGCAAATTCTCATTGGTCCTTTGAATCTCGGCGACAATATACACTTCAGTGTCTCTGCGGGCAATCTCGAAAGTGGTTGCCGCCGTGGGCATTTTGGGACTTCTTTCCGGTAATGGGAGTAGTTTGCGCCATACGCTCCCGGATGTGACAATGCCCTATGCTCAAATTTCTCACTACAACCACGAATCTCCTCGCCGCAGGATTGATGTTGCTTGGGAGCACCCTGGCCCAGCAGACCCCGGCCAGCACGCCGCAATCTTCCCCCTCCGCAACCGGGCAGCCTCCCGCCTCGACGCAGAGCCAACCCCCGCCGGCGGCAAGCCAGCCCGTCCCCGGCCTTCCCACGCAGAAAGACAGATTCAGCTACGCGCTGGGAATGAGTTTGGGGAAGAGCCTGGCTCGGGATGGCGTCGACGTTGATCCCAATCTTCTTATGCAAGGACTGAAAGATACGATGGCGGGCAAGACTCTTTTGACCGACCAGCAGGCGCAGACAGCCTTCTCCGAAATGCAGGGCCAGCTTCGCCAGCAGCAGGAAGCTAAGAAGCAACAGGCCGAAGCAGCGAATACGAAGCAAGGCGACGCCTTCCTCGCCGCCAACAAAACCAAACCTGGCGTGATCACGTTGCCCAGCGGCCTGCAATACAAAGTTGTGAAAGAGGGAACGGGGCCGAAGCCGACGGCCACAGACACAGTTTCCTGTAACTACCGGGGCACGCTCATCGATGGTACCGAGTTTGACAGCACCGAGAAGCATGGAGGCAAGCCCCTGACCTTTCCGGTGAATGGCGTCATCAAGGGCTGGACCGAGGCGCTGCAACTGATGCCGGTGGGATCGAAGTGGCAGCTATTTATCCCTGCCAATCTGGCCTATGGTGAGCGCGGCGCCGGATCTGATATTGGACCGAACCAGACCCTGATCTTCGACGTGGAGTTGGTCTCCATTGAAAAGAAGCCTGCTGACAATGCTGCTCCGGCGAAATGAATTTCGAGCTCAGCGATCGAGAGGGATACAACGGCGTTGAGCCCAAGCTCTTCTAAAGTATTTCGCGGCGAAGGGTGTGTCTCGAGGTGAACCATGCAGAACTGGAAGAGAGCGGTTATTTTCGGATCGATTGGCGCTGGCGCGGTGTTGATTCTCACCGGTCGACGTCCGGCGGGGATGGCCTTTGCTGCCGCCGGACTTGCGGTGCTGGCGTCAGAGTATCCCGAGAAATTTGAAGCCATTCTCGGCGACGCTCCCGATTACCTGCGTAAAGGAATGCAGATCTTTTCCACGCTACAGAAGATTGGCGAGGACTTTGCGGAGAAAACGGAGAGGCGCGGCGTCAAGGCTTGGCGCGACTTGCGGGAGGAGTACGGCTCGTAGCCGGCGGTATCTCCGGTTCGTGGCGGCGACGCCATGCTCTAGCACCTAGAGCGTCGTCGCAAGCCCACGTGGCCATCGGTACCAGATGGGCATCGATGAATCTTCCAGGCGTGGGCCGGGATGAATGGTATCGATCCGCCGTTGGTGCTCGGCGTTGCTGGGCACCGCCCAGCCGTTCTCTTGTTCGACGATTCTCACAATGGCGGGACTGTTTCCGGTTGATGCCATCGCGTCGTCATTCGGATTGAGTTCCGCATCCTTCTGCCACACTCGCGCCAGCATCCCGTCGTGGACACTTGCGCCCATGGGCGGAGCCTGTCCCGTGGTGATCACCACACCGCCGTCTGCGTGTTCCGCCGGGGTCAGAGCGACGAAGCGGGCACTGAGCACAGGCCGGTCGAAACTCCCAAAGACAAACTGAAACGCTTCCGAATGCTCCGGAATTCCGCCGTCGCCCGCGTAGTTCACGACATATTCCTCGTCGATTACGTCATCAGAAACAAACGAATCGGCGGCCTTACTCGCCGCAGGTGGGAACGATTCGACTATGCCATCAGAATGGATGATGCGCGATTGAAGGACCTGCGCGCCCAGAGGAGCCTTCAGGTTTCCAAGCTGGTCGATGCCCCGGCGGTTGAGAGCGAGGGTGGCCGTATGTACATACAGCGAGATGCTGCCATCCTGTCGGGCAATCGCGACATGATCGTCGAGCAGCACCACGGCGTCTTTGGCGAATTGCCGGTGCGCGCCCTCGCGCGCCGCCGCCATGGCATCGCGACGATATGCCAGGTAGAACTCTGCAGTTTGTGGCGCAGGGTCTACATTACCTGCTGCCAGCCGATGGTAGTTCTCCGCGTTGGGGGCGGTCCGCAGCCACTCCGCAGCTGCGTGTTGCGCAGCCGCGTCCTCTCCCGCCAATTGCAGTTCACGCACCAGCATCGCGCGCGCGGTTCGATTCAGCGGGGCGGCCGCCACTAAACGCTGGAGAGCCTCCGCCGACTGCATATGATTTCCCTGCTGCGAAAGTGACTGCGCGTACGCCGGCGATTCAGGCGCGCAGCCTTCCAGTCTCTGCTGTGCCGCCTCGGTTGCGACGGGCAGACTCCGCGAGCGATAGAATTCGGTTGCAGCTTCCAGAGCTTCGCATGACCGACGAGCGGCGAGACGCCGGGTCCAGAGGTCCGCCTCATCTGGTGTTGTCCAGTCAACCGCACCCGAGCTCAACGCAGCCGTCAATGTCTCCAATGCCGCCGCATCATTCGATCGAAGCGCAAGCACGCGTTCCGCCAGCTTCGCAGCCTGGGTAGGGTCGCCGTCCTTCAGCGCTCTTCTGGCCAGCGCTTGGTCAGCGGACAGCGCTGCGGGCGCGAGTGCAAGCAGCTTATGCCACGCTGTGGCACTCTCCGACGCTGTAGGACGCTGCCGATCCAGAGCTTGGGCTAACAGATACTGCAGGGGGGCCGAGTCGCCGGCCGAGGGAACTGCATTCATCTGTTTGATCGCGCTTCCGAATTCACCAGCGGCATAGCGTTCCGCGGCGAGTTGGTAGGCGGCTTCCTCCACCGAAATTCTCGCGCGCAGTAAACTGCGGGATGGCGATACGGTTCGCCACACGGAGATTCGCAGCGGAGTAGCTGAAGGTGCAAACCTCAGCAGTACTCGATGCGGGCCGGGTGTGGCGTCAAAACTGGCGGACTCGTGCGCCCTGCTCGCGTCCTGGTCCGCACCTCGCAATACCGGTCGACCATCGACGTAAACCTCCAGCCTGCCGCTGCCTTCGGCGCTTATCGTCCAGTTGCCTGCCGTCAGAACAGCGAATTGGCCCACCGCATAGAAGATCCCACGATGTGGGAGATAATCCGGGAGGACGATGCGACCATCGGGAAACTCAAAGTTCTCGACTGGTCGACCCTTGTACGTAGACTGGACCAGGTCCTCGCTATTCGCGGTGAGATCCTGATCGAAATCGAGCGGCGAATGACGTCCCAGCGGCCCGGCGATGCGCCAGTCGGTGAGGATGCCCGCGGCCCGTGAGACCGCATAAGGATTTGGTCCCGGAACACCATCCATTGCGGCGTTCAGCAGGGCGTATTGAAGATCCGGCCAGAGCTGCGACGAGGTTGCCAGCAACGACTGAACACGAGGCAGCGCCCTGCGAAATTCCTCGCTATTGGCCGCCGACTCGCGAATGCGGACCGCCGCAAGCTGCACGCGAGGATCATCAGAGCTGGCGCCACCAAGCTCGCACAGACGCAACGCCGCATCCAGCATGGCCGTCTGGTCGGCCGCGATACCGGCGGATTCCATTTGCACGAACAGTGCTTCCGCATCGCGGCTATCCCGGCGCAGGGCTTGCTTGGCCAGCAAACCAGCGCGGCCAGGGTCGGAGTTTACAAACAATGCCCGGGCGGCAACCCGCGAAAGAGCCGACTCCGACAGCATTGCAGTGCGCCGCTGAGGAGCCGGGCTGGCAGCAGGTTGGGGCACGTTGGTCGCGTGGGTAATGTCAGGCACGGACCCGTGATTCAGGCGCGCCATCGTCGGCTGTTGGCAAAACCCAAGAGCGCTAAACACGATGGTGAAAGACAGAATCGAAATGGCCAAGAGCCGTTTCATGCGAATCATCTTCCCTGGCCATATTCATCTGGGGAAAGCTTGCGCGATGAGGGGCCCAGGTTGGTCAGCCAGTCCTTCTACTGAATCTCTGCAGAGTAGCTGAACAAAAGAGCATTTCGAAAGAGAGAAGTTGCTTCTCGTCTACAACTTTTGGGTGCTCGACGAACGGGATTTCGACAAGCGCCAGCACAAAACGGCACGGTGGATTTGCAGATCACAACGCAGGACTCGGCCTGTTGGGGGCCCTCAGCGACCCGGCGTAAACAGGTATACTTCTTGCACTGTGCCCACCAAGTTGGAAGAGATCATCGCTGCCACCCGGCAAAGAGTCGCCGTCGCTAAGAAGTCCGCGGACTTGCGTTCTTTGGGCCTGGCAGCCGAGGACCACCAGCCGCGCGGCTTTCGTAATTCGCTGCTATCGGCGGCGAAAACAGGCATCGCCGTGATCGCCGAGCTAAAGAAGGCTTCGCCGTCGAAAGGGCTGATCCGCGAGGATTTCCCGGTTGCCGAACTGGCCCGGGAACTTGAGACGGCCGGGGCGGCGGCGCTTTCGGTGCTGACTGACGAACACTACTTCCAAGGCTCGCTGGAGAATTTGGAGATCGCGTCGCAGTCTACCCGACTGCCCTGCTTGCGAAAAGACTTTATCGTTGACGAATTCCAGCTGTTGGAAGCGCGAGCACATCGAGCCGACGCCGTGCTGTTGATTGTGGCAGCGCTTTCTGATTCTGACCTTGGAACGTTATCGCGGCGCGCGCGCGCGATGGGCCTCGATGTCCTTTGCGAGGTGCACGACTCGGAGGAGTTGGAGCGTGCGCTCGGGGCAGGCTGCGAGACCATCGGAGTGAACAATCGCAATCTGCATACCTTTTGCGTCGATTTAAATACTGGGGTGCAACTGGCCGAGTTGATACCCGCGCCTGTCGTGAAAGTTGCCGAGAGCGGCATCGAGACCAGGGACGATATTGCGCGGCTGCGGCAGGCCGGATTCGATGCATTCTTGATCGGCGAGTCGCTGATGCGCGCCCCGTCTCCCGGCAGTGCGCTTCGCGAACTATTGGCGCAAGCGGTTCCGGCGCGATGACTTGGGTAAAGATCTGCGGTACCACCAGCCTGGACGACGCACAGATCAGCGTGGCGGCGGGAGCTGATGCGCTGGGTTTCATCTTTGCGCCCAGCCCACGGCAGGTCGAGGTCACGCAGGCAGCAGAAATCACTGCAGCCCTGCCGCCTTACGTGGAGAAGATTGGGGTGTTTGTGAATGAATTGCCGGCGCGAGTGGCTGAGGTTGCGGTGCAAGCCGGGTTGACTGGCGTGCAACTGCATGGCGACGAAGCTGCCGAAGAGTTGCCGCGGTTTCGACAAGCGTTAGGGAGACACAAGATCATCAAGACGCTCCAGGCGCGATCATTGCTGAACGTGACAGTGGGGGATGTCTCGTTGTTTCTACAGTCCAAGGGCAACATCGACGCCATCCTGCTCGACTCGGGTTCGTCGAAGCGGCGCGGCGGAACAGGTACTCCGTTCCTGTGGGAGAAAGCAGTTCCGCTGGCCAAAAGCATTCAGGTAACGATGCCGCTGATTATTGCTGGCGGATTGAGTGCAGTTAACGTCGGTGACGCGATCCAGCTATTTTCACCCTGGGGCGTGGATGTCGTTTCTGGCGTCGAGCGCGAACCAGGCAAGAAGGACGAAACCAAGGTGCGGGAGTTTGTCGCCGCAGTCCGTCAGAGGGAAGCGATCGCAGGGTGAATCAGGATATGGAAGAGTCGAGCAGTCAAGAAGCCACGGTTGCACCCGCCAACGGCGAAAAGAAGCCGCCGAAAGGTCCCCGCGCTGTCCCAGGCCGGTTTGGCGCGTATGGCGGACGCTACGTTCCCGAGACGCTGATGGCGGCGTTGCAGGAGCTTGAGGCAGCCTACGCCAAGGCGCAGAAGGACAAAACTTTTCGCGACGAGTATCACCGCTTGCTGGCCGATTTCGCCGGACGTCCGACGCCGCTCTTTCTCGCCGAGCGGCTGACCAAGGAACTCGGCGGCGCGAAGATTTATCTGAAGCGCGAAGACCTGCTGCACACGGGCGCGCACAAGATCAACAATTGCATCGGGCAGGCGCTGCTGGCCCGGCGCATGGGCAAGCATCGCATCATCGCAGAGACTGGAGCCGGTCAGCACGGCGTCGCCACTGCGACCGTGTGCGCGCTCTTCGGCATGGAGTGCGTCGTCTACATGGGCACGGAGGACATGCGGCGGCAGGAACTGAATGTCTTCCGCATGAGATTGCTGGGCGCGGAGGTGCGCGGCGTCGATTCCGGCTCACGCACACTAAAAGACGCCATCAACGAGGCTATGCGTGATTGGGTCACCAACGTCCGCACTACGCATTATCTGCTGGGCAGCGTGCTCGGCGCCCATCCTTACCCAACCATGGTGCGCGACTTCCATCGCGTCATCAGCCAGGAGGCGCGCAAGCAGATCCTAAAGGCCGAAGGCCGGCTGCCTTCTGCGGTGATCGCCTGTGTCGGGGGCGGATCCAATGCGATCGGCGCCTTCTACGAGTTCATCAAGGATAGCGAGGTGAGATTAATCGGGGTGGAGGCTGGCGGACGAGGCCATGCCCTCGGCGAACATGCCGCACGGTTCGGCGGCGGAGGTCCCGGCGTATTGCAGGGCACGTACTCGTACGTACTGCAGGATACGGCGGGGCAAATTGCGCCGACACACTCGGTTTCGGCCGGCCTCGATTATCCGGCAATCGGCCCTGAGCACGCGCTGCTGCATGACCAAGGACGCGCCGAGTACGTGTCGGCGACTGACCAGGAGGCGCTGGATGCATGCCGCAGGCTGGCGACGCTGGAAGGCATCATTCCGGCGCTGGAGTCGGCGCACGCCGTAGCTGAGTGCATCAAGCGCGCACCTACAATGTCGGACTCCGACATTGTGATAGTGAACGTCTCCGGCCGCGGCGACAAGGACATCGGGATTTTGCGGGAGAACCTCCAGTTTTAGTGACGTCGCTTCTGGACTGTCATTCTTTGCGCAGTGACGCCGACGTTTGGCCGAGCGAAGTCGAAAAAGTTGCTGTCGCTTGGAGGATAATTTCGGCGATAAGGGTCCTTCGACTCCGTTCATTCGCGGTCGCGAATTTACTTCGCTCAGGATGACAGTCTCAAAGGGGAGAGGATAGAAAGGTGTAGATTTGGCGATTCGATTCAAACAACGGCCTGGCCTGGTGGCGTATATCACGTGCGGCGATCCCGATCTCCACACCTCGAGTGAGGTCGCCCTGGCCGCGATTGCCGCCGGTGCAGACGTCGTCGAACTGGGCGTGCCGTTCAGCGATCCCGTTGCCGACGGCCCTGTCATTCAACGCGCCAGCGAGCGAGCGCTGAAACACGGCACGGATTTGGCCGGAGTGCTCGGGGTGGCGAAACAGATTCGCCAGCAATCTGACGCCGGACTGATCATCTTTTCTTACCTGAATCCGATTCTGCAGTTCGGGCTCGAAGCGTTCTGCGCGGCGGCGGCGGAGGCGGGCGTTGATGGCGCGCTCGTCACCGACCTTCCAGTAGAGGAGGCAGCCGACTATCTGCATGCGATGAGACAGCACAAGCTTGCGCCGGTTTTTCTCGCCGCTCCTACCAGTCCCGAGCAGCGGCTGCGCGCCATCGCCAAGCACTCGCGTGGCTTCGTGTATGCGATCTCGCGTACGGGCATTACCGGGGCGAGGCGGGAAGTGGCTGCCGATGCCCGTTCCCTGGTTGAGCGCCTGCGCGCCTTCACCAAGCTGCCCATTGCTGTCGGCTTCGGAGTCTCCACGCCGGAGCAATTTGCTGAAATAGGCAGCTTCGCCGATGCCGCCGTTGTGGGCAGCGCCATCGTTCAATGCGTTGAACAGAACCCTGGGCGGGAGGCCGTCGCCGTGTCAGAACTTCTGTCCTCCCTCCGTGGAGCCACAAAACATGCCGAGGCCAGCGGCCAAGGCTAGGGCACAAGCGAACGGGCCATGGACATTGCAGATTGGCGCAAGAAGATCGACGACCTGGATCGCAAGCTGGTTGAGTTGCTGAACGAGCGGGCAGCGTGTGCGCATGAGATTGGCAAGCTCAAGCGCAACTCGTCGATGCCGATTTACGAACCCAATCGCGAGAAGATCATCTTCGAGAACATTGCGCGCAACAATCCTGGTCCGCTGTCTGATATACAACTGCGCCAAGTCTACGAGCGATTGATCGATGTGATGCGGCAGATCCAGCGGGAGGAGATGGCGCCCGAAGTCGATGTTGACGGCGACGCGACTGAGTTGGAGCCGAGGGATTGAAAGGCAGTGGCTAGGGGTTAGTGGATAGTGGATAGTGGATAGTCTAAGAATCCAAAGGAAAGATTTTCTTGCTGAGAGCTAAGGGCTAAGAGCTAATAGCCATCTGGCGAAAAGCGAAGAGCGCGAAGCGAAGAGCGGTTATTGCGAAAGGCGAGCGGCCGTCATGATCGTTGCCATGTGGGAGAGTGCGACCGATGACCAGATCCAGGAGGTGACCAACCACCTGGTGAAGATGGGCTTTGCGGTACATCGCACTACGGGTGCGCGCCAGAGCGTGCTGGCGGCCGTCGGCAAACGCATCGACTTCGACATCCGCGAACTGGAAGTGCTGCCCGGGGTCCAGACGGTGCACCGCATCAGCGCCCCCTACAAGCTGGTGGGGCGGACCTTTCGACCGGAAGGCACGATCGTTCGCCTGGCAAATGGCGTGGAGATCGGTGGTAAAGAAGTTGTGGTGATGGCCGGGCCCTGCTCGGTGGAATCGCGGGAACAGATCTTCGCTGCGGCGGAGATTGTCAGCAAGGCGGGCGCTAAGGTTCTGCGGGGTGGCGCGTTCAAGCCGCGCAGTTCTCCGTATACCTTTCAAGGTCTCGGATTGGAAGCGCTCAAATTGCTGCGCGAGGCCGGCGATCGCCACGAGCTGATGGTAATCAGCGAGGTGATGGAGATCTCGCAGATTGAGCAGATGATGCCCTATGTCGACATCTTCCAGGTGGGCGCACGCAACATGCAGAACTTCAACCTACTTCGCGAACTGGGCAAAGTCCGCAAGCCGGTGCTGATGAAGCGCGGCATCGCCGCCACCATCGAGGAGATGCTGCTCTCGGCCGAGTACATCATGTCGGGCGGCAACTACGATGTCATCCTTTGCGAGCGCGGCATTCGCACCTTTGAGACCTATACGCGCAACACCCTCGACATCTCGGCGATTCCCGTCGTGCACAAGTTGTCGCACCTGCCCATTACCTCCGACCCGTCGCATGGGACGGGATTGCGCGACAAGGTGGCGCCCATGGCGCGGGCTTCGGTAGCGGCTGGAGCCGACGCGCTGCTCATCGAAGTGCATCCCTCACCCGATGAGGCGCTGTCGGATGGGGCGCAGTCGCTGTTTCCGGAGCAATTTGTTGAGCTGATGGGGCAGTTGCGGATGATCGCGCCGGCAGTGGGCCGCACGATCTGAGTCTGAATAGGGAGACCTGGCGCCGACTGAAGCAGATTCTATAGTTTAGGGTACGACTTAGGCGCACCCTTCGGCGAGCTCAGGGCAAGCTCTGAAGGTGCGCCCTTTCAAAGCACATGCCAGTCCGTCAAATCACGATTGTGGGAACGGGGTTGATCGGCGGATCGCTCGGGCTGGCGCTGCGCCAGAGTGGCTTTGCCGGGAAGATTGTCGGCTGCGATAAACCAGAGGTTTTGGGCGTGGCGCTTACCCGCGGCGCGATTGATCACGGTGAGACCGACGCGCGCACGGCCGCGACTGGATCCGACATTGTGGTACTTGCAACTCCTGTCGGCGCGATTCTATCGATGATCGAACGGCTGGCGCCCGCCCTCCCGCCAGCCACGCTGGTTACGGATACAGGGAGCACTAAGGAGCAGGTGGTGGAGCGGGCCCGGGCGGTGTTGGGCGACAAGGCCTCGGAGCGCGTCCTGCCCGGGCATCCCATGGCCGGTAAAGAACACGGCGGAATCGAGCACGCCGACCCGAACTTGTTTCGCGATGCCGTATGGCTGGTCACCCCGGTCAATCCGGATCAGCCATACACTTCACGGCAAGTGGAGTATGTGAATTTGCTTCGCGCCGTGGGCGCTCGAGTAATTGCAATGGATGCCGAGCGGCATGATCGCCTGTGCGCCTGGATCAGTCACCTGCCACAGATGATGGCGACCGCGCTGGCGTCGACTCTGCGCGACGAGCTGGGCGATGACGAGGCGGTCGTCCAGATCGGTGGGCTAGCGCTGCGGGAGATGACGCGCATCGCCCACAGCCCATATTCCATGTGGCGCGACATCGCACTCACCAATACGCAGAATATCGAAGAGGCGCTGCTGCGTTTCGAGCAGCAACTGGCGCACCTGCGGGAGAATCTGCGCGGGCCGGGACTGCGGGAGATGTTCGAAGAGGCGAACAAGTTTGGTAACGGCGTGGATCGTGGATCGTGAATGGTGGATCGTGAAGACGTATTGTCATCAAGAGCGTAGCGAGGGATCCGCTTCCCCAACAGGCGGCAGAAAAGCGGATTTCTCGCTTCGCTCCTAATGACAATCTCTACAGCTTGGTGAAACTCCAAAGGATGAGCATATGAAAGAAGGCGACTTGATCCGCGTCGTCCGTCTGCCGGACGGAGTTCAGGATTCAGAACGGTTCAGCACCCGCGCCATTCTGGAACGCTGTGTAGGACATGTCTTCCCTGTGATGGGCATGAACAACGTCGGCTATCTGCAGATCGACGTCGGCGAGGTTGTCGGTAAACCGTCGTACATGGAGAGCATCTGGATCGAGCCGGAATGCGTTGAGTTGGTCAAGGAATGAAGCTTTTGCAACGAGCCGATGTCCCTCGGTACAATCGCCGGTCGGAATCAAAAATCCTATGCCAATGAACAAGGTGGTAGCGAACGCCGACGAGGCGGTCCATGACATTCATGACGGCGCGGTCGTTATGGTCGGCGGCTTCGGACTGTGCGGCATTCCGGAAAACCTCATTCGCGCGCTGGTCAAGAAGGGCGTCAAAGGCCTTCACACCATCAGCAACAACGTTGGCGTGGACGACTTCGGCCTGGGGCTGATGCTGGCTGCCGGGCAGATCACCTCGCACAAGGGCAGCTATGTCGGCGAGAATCGATTGCTGGAAGAGATGGTGCTGACCGGCCGCATCGATCTGGAGCTCATCCCACAGGGTACGCTTGCGGAGCGAATCCGTGCCGGCGGCGCGGGTATTCCGGCGTTCTACACTCCGACGGGATATGGAACCGTGGTCGCCGAAGGTAAGGAGACGCGCGAGTTTGGCGGCCGTCCGTACGTTCTGGAGCGCGGCATGACGGCAGAGTTCGCGCTCATCAAAGCTTGGAAGGGCGATCGCTGGGGCAATCTGGTCTATCGCAAGACGGCGCGCAACTTTAATCCCATGATGGCGACTGCGGGGAAAATCACGATCGTCGAGGTCGAGCATCTGGTCGAACCGGGCGAGATCGATCC
>JBARGS010000279.1:0-10138 GCA_049798495.1 Candidatus Korobacteraceae bacterium
CGTCAAGGACGACCGGAACGTATTCCACGCGCACAACCTTCTCCAGCAGTTTGCCGCCTTCATGCTGAGCCAGGGCGATGAGCGCCGACCGTTGAGCGGCATTCGCTGCATCGTCCACCATTAATACCGCCTGCGCCGGATAAGGATCGCCATAAGGATCGCCGAGCGTGGCGCGAGCACGCACCGCCGCAGCCACCGTCAGCCCGTCCAGCTTAACCCCGTTCCATGAGCCTTCCTGCACATGCCAGGCCAGCAGGGCCTGATTGCCGGTAAGTCCGACCTCGCCATTGGCAAAGCACTGGGCCACGTAGACGTCGGTCGAGCGCGACTCGATATAGTCGCCTCGAATTTGTTGGGCTTGAAGCGTAACGCCGGAGAATAGCAGAGCGGCCACAAAGAAAGCAGCACGTCGCATGGGTGTGGGACTCCTCGACCCCGCATCTTCATTATTGTAGATGAGTGCCAGGCGACGGGGATTCGCAGAGACCTGGTGCGACAGCCGGCGAAACAGTCGCGACGGGCTACTGCGGACTCATGGCCATCGTTCCCCGGCTTTCCTGACAAGCGGCTGTCACGGAATTACTGTACGTGCCGGACAGTTGTCCTGACTGCGTAGCCAGCGAGCCGTTAACCGTTATGACAGTGTCGGTCGTCGTGTCGGTCACAGTCATGGTGAAATTGGTGCCACTGGTGGTCGCCTGCGCGCTCAGAGCATTGGCATTGATGCACATATTGCTGGGAGCGGCCACGCCTCCAGTGTAGGTGATGGAGCTTCCGCTGTAGCTGGTTCCCTCCTGCGATATCGCAAGGGCGAACACGTAGGAAGGGGTACTGCTGCCGGTGGGATACATCACGATATTCCAGTCGCCAAACAGCCCCACATTATTCGTGGTGTTGTTGCTGCCGCCGCAACCGGACAAACTCACTGCTAGAAGAAGGGCAAGTAAGCAGGGCCAACGCCGCATAGAGCTCCAGTAGTAACTCAGAATTATTCGAACTCAGCCAAGCCATGCGAGGCACGAAGCAAACGCACCCGCACGGTGACACTGAAACCCTGGAATCACCGCTAAGTTTCGTGTAAGCCCCTCCCTGCCGAAATAAAGTGGCGGGTTTAGAAGCGGGAGGTTGCCTCTCCCGAAGCGCGCGGCGATAGCGATCTTGACAGCCTGCACGATTGCGGAAACCGCTACAATATCTCTCATGCCCGACCATCTCCTTCGCTACCGTTCCGAGTTCCCCATCCTTGAACGCACTACGTATCTGATCAGCAACTCGCTAGGCGCTATGCCACGAGGAGTCGAGGAGTCGCTGCATCATTACACCGAAATGTGGAACACGCGTGGCGTTCGCGCTTGGGAAGAGGAATGGTGGATGCTGACCGCTCAGGTTGGCGACGAGATCGGCGCACTGTTTAACGCGCCTCCCGGTTCGGTGGCCTGTCTGCAGAACGTCACCACCTGCCAGGCGACGGTAGCTTCGTGCCTGGACTTCAGCGGCCGCCGCAACAAGGTCGTTTATACGGATTTGAACTTTCCCTCGGTGATGTACTTCTGGGAGGCGCAACGCTCGCGCGGGGCTCGCGTCGAAATGGTGGCGAACGACGACACCGTGCACGTCAATACCGAGCGCCTGCTCGACGCCATCGACGAAGAGACGCTGATCGTTCCCATCTCGCACGTCATCTTTCGCAGCGCATTCATTCAGGACGTGGAGGCCATCGTCGAGAAGGCGCATCGCGTCGGCGCCTATGTTCTGCTGGATTCGTTTCAATCGACCGGCACGCTGCCCTTCGACGTGCAAAAACTAAACGTCGATTTCTGCACGGGAGGCGTCTTGAAGTGGCTGTGCGGCGGACCGGGCACCGCGTATCTTTACGTGCGGCCTGACCTGGCCAGGAAGCTGGAGCCGACCTTCACCGGCTGGAACGGACACGAGAATCCCTTCGGCTTCGAGATCGGCCCCACCCGCTACTCGCCGACCATCTACCGCTTCACGCAGGGCACGCCCAACATTCCCGCGCTCAAAGTCGCACAGCCGGGGCTGAAGATTATTCGCGAAGTCGGAGTGGAGAACATCCGTCAGAAATCGAAGTGCCAGACAGCAATGTTGATGGATTTGGCCGCGCAACACGGCTGGCGCGTCAACACGCCGCACGATCCCCAACGCCGCGGCGGCACCGTCTCCATCGACATGCCCAACGCGCAGCAAGTATGCGCCGAACTGCTGAAGCGCGACATCCTGGTGGACTACCGCCCCAAAGCAGGCGTGCGCTTTTCCCCGCACTTCTATAACACGGATGAAGAGATCACCAGTGCTATCGCGACGGTGGAGGAGATCCTGAGCGAGATGAAGGTCGGGGCGTAAGGCAGCCGAACGCCTACTAAGTGCCCTCCCAACCGCTGACGTATCCAGAATACCAATGCACTTTACAATACAAAGTAGTTTCCAATACAATTTGAAAATATCTTGATTCGCGGGAAACGGAGGTTCTGTGCCTCAACTTTCGCCTGACTTTGTAAAGCTGCCCTTTCGTTCGATGGGAGTGAAATTGATTGTGGTCTGCTTTCTCGCTGTGATAATGACCATTCCAGCGTTATTTGTCTGGAGCTTGATCGATGACCGCACAAACCGGGCCGATGAAGTCATTGCCGAGGTGAGCAGTCTGGTTGGAGGCCCGCAAACTTTCCTTGGGCCGATTCTTGCCATTCCTTACACGGTCCCTGCTAACCTCACCAAACCTGAAGGTTACGGAGTCTACGTCGTCTTTCCGGCCACCGCGAAGACGACAGTCAATACCAGGTCGGAGGTGCGGCATCGCTCGCTGTTCAAAGTGCCCGTGTATCACGCGGACATTGCATTCGCAGCGTCTTTCGACATTCCCGCGACTCCTGCCAACGCACCCGAGGGCGCTGTGCTGGATTGGAATCGCGCGGAGTTTCTCGTCGGCGCGACCGATGCACGCGGGGCGCAGGCAGAGATCACGCTCAACACCGGCGAAAACGTTGTCGCTCTCGCTCCGGCGGCCGCACTCCAGGCAATTACTGTCCATTTACCGCCAGGCGGTGATACCCAGCTCGCTCTCTTTGGCACGCCAGCTAATCTGGTAGCAAACCCCAATCAGAAGTTCAATATTTCCGCCGAGCTAAAGTTTACTGGCGCTCAGCGTTTGGCAGTTCTGGCCTTCGGAAAAACAACGACAGTGTCCGTCGATGGGGATTGGCAGCATCCCAGCTTTAATGGCGGGTATCTGCCGGTCACTCAGAATCTGACAGATCGTGGATTTACGGCGAACTGGTCGGTGCCTTTCATCGCGCGCGGCGTGCCTGCGGAGGGAAACTCGGAGGTTCTTACGCGATTGGGCCGTACTGCAATGGGCGTTTCCTTTGTCGAAGTGGCGGATCCCTATCAGTCGGTGACACGCTCGCTGAAGTACGCCTTGCTCTTCATCGGGCTGGTCTTTCTTTCTTACTTCCTTTTCGAAGTCGGAAGCGGCAAGCGCGTTCACCCAGCGCAGTACATTATGATCGGCGTGGCGCAGGTGGTCTTTTATCTGCTGCTGCTGTCGATTGCCGAGCGCATCGGCTTCGATCTCGCGTTCGCCATTGCGGCCACTGCCACCGTTGTTCTCATCTCCGCATATGCCCGATGGATCTTCGCCAGTCGAAGGTATGGCTTCCGCGCGCTGGCTGTCTTTAGCGCACTGTACGCTCTCATCTATCTCCTCTTGCGCCTAGAAGACCAGGCACTGCTGGTCGGGGCTTTGGCCAGTTTCGCCGCTATTTCCGCAGTCATGTATTTCACGCGGCATATGGATTGGTATGCGACGTCCGCGCCTTCGTCTTCACCGTTGCCGGAGACTGATCGCCTTCCGAATGCTTAAAGCTACTTATTTTGCGGATGATAGAACCTGAAATGGCCTACCGCAACTCCGCTACCCGCCGCCGCAGGTAGGCTGCTTCCACGCGATTGCCAGCCAGAGCAATGGCTTTCTCGTAGGCGGCAATCGCTTCTTCCCGGCGCTTGAGCCGCCGCAGCAAATCAGCGCGCGCGGCGTGGTACAGATGATAGTTGTCGAGGCCGCCGGATGCGCCGATCTCATCGATCAGCACCAATCCCTTCTCGCAGCCTTCGCTCATGGCCACGGCAACCGCGTGGTTCAGTGACACGACCAGCGACGGACGGATGCGCGCCAGCGCCGCATAGAGAGCCGCGATCTGTGCCCAATCCGTCTGTTCCGGTGTTGTGGCCTCGGCGTGCACCCCTGCAATTGCGGCCTGCAACTGATACGGCCCCACGCGATGCAGCTCCAGCGCCCGCTCCACCAGCCGCACTCCTTCGTCAATCTGGTTCCTCAGCCACAGCGAGCGATCCTGCTCCTCCAGCGTTATCAGCTCGCCGGCGGCGTTGGTTCGCGCATCGCGGCGTGAGTCTTGCAGCAACATCAGCGCCAGCAGGCCGAGGTTCTCCGGATCGTCCGGCGCAAGTTCACACAGCACGCGGCCCAGGCGAATTGCCTCGGCACAGAGTTCGCGGCGGATGAGGTTCTCGCCGGCAGTGGCCGAGTAGCCTTCATTGAATACCAGGTACAGGACCGCCTGCACTGACGCCAGGCGCGCTGGAAGCGCCTCCAGCGGAGGAACTTCGTAAGGAATGCGGGCGTCGCGAATCTTGCCTTTCGCCCGCACCAGCCGCTGCGCCAGCGTCGGCTCGGGAACCAGGAAGGCGCGCGCGATCTCCGACGTTGTCAGACCACCGAGGGTGCGCAGGGTCAGCGCCACCTGTGCGTCAAGACTGAGTGCCGGGTGACAGCAGGTAAACATGAGGCGCAAACGGTCGTCGGGATATTCCATTGCGTTCTCGTCCCATGGATCTTGTGCCACATTGTGGGACATCGTGATGTGGTACACCAGGTCCGGCTCCTTGTCGCTCCGCGTGCGCTCGCGCCGGATTTGGTCGATCAATTTCCGATGGGCAACCGCGGTGA
Organism: Candidatus Korobacteraceae bacterium; assembly: GCA_049798495.1. Classification (GTDB taxonomy): domain Bacteria; phylum Acidobacteriota; class Terriglobia; order Terriglobales; family Acidobacteriaceae; genus Bog-257. The sequence continues at coordinate 4,985 of JBARGS010000279.1, forward strand.
TCCATGCGCCGGCGTTCTTGGGGAGACCCTTCTGTTGCCACTCGGTGAGCGCGATGGCGAACGCTTCCTGCATGGCCTCTTCGGCGAAGTCGAAGGAGCCGGAGAATCGGATCAAGCCTGCGACAATGCGCCCCGCCTCTTCGCGGAACACGGATTCTATGCGGCGTTCGGTTTCGCAGCGAAGCTCATCTGCCACGGTTGTCAAATGCAAACTCACTCCCTTGGAAGTTGCGGCTCAAGGAGTCTCTCAGAGCGCGATCCACCGTTTTTCTGGGATCCCACTCATTCGAAAATCGCGAATGAGTGGGCCACCCAGCAAGCCCGGACCACCGAATGTGCTTCAAACCGCGCGCGCGCCAACCTGCTCCGCAACCTGCTCGCGCTGAGGAATGTCCATGATCGGGCGAATCTCGACACACCCGGAGCCCCCCTTGCAGTCGGTGGGGATCTTCGACGCCCACGCGATGGCTTCGTCCAGGTCTTTGCAATCGAGGATGTAGTAGCCGCCCAATTGCTCCTTGGTTTCGGCGAAGGGCCCGTCGGTAGTCACCGGCTGGCCATTCTGAATGCGCACTGTAGTCGCACTGCTGGTAGGGTGCAGCGGGTCGGCGCCTCGCAGAATGCCAGCCTTGGTAGCGCCATCCATTACCGCCCAGTGACCGTTCATGATGGCTTGCCGCTCTTCCGGCGACATTTGCGCCTCCGCCTTTTCCGTGGAATAGATCAGCAGCATGTAACGCATTGTCTGCCTCCAAAAGTGAATTGCCTTTTCGTCAGGCATCAGTACGACGGTTGAAATGGTGGAAATCGACAGTCGTTCAGAAGATTTTGTTATTAGCCAGTATGACGCCGGTTTGTTGCCGGAACAAGCCGACCAACCAGGAACCAACAAAGCAACGGCCCAAGGCTGGCAACTCTCGTTGACATTCGCCTTTCATTCGCTAACAATAAGAGTGGAGGCTCAGCACACCATGGCTCTCACCCGCCGGCAGAAACAGGTGTACGACTTCATTTGCATGTTTGTTGACAAGAATGGCTACTCGCCCTCATTCGAGGAAATTGGCGAGGCAATGGGGCTCAACTCGCTGGCGACGGTGCACAAGCACATCACCAATCTGGAGGAGAAGCAGCTTTTGCGCCGGGACTCCAACCGCGCCCGCTCGATCGATCTGCTGAAGCCGCGGGGCCTGATGAAACAGTCGCTGGCCGTAGCGGCAGCAGCGAGCGCCGAGAGCGGCATGAGCCTGCCCCTGTTGGGCCGCATCGCCGCGGGCCGGCCGCTGGAAGCGGTGGAGAATCCTGAGTCGATTTCGCTCTCCGACTTCACCCGCTCCAAAGAGGTGTACGTGCTGCAGGTGAAGGGCGAGAGCATGCAGGACGAACACATCGTCGACGGCGATTACGTGCTGGTGGAGAAGGCCAACTCCGCGCGCGACGGGGAGATCGTAGTCGCGCTGGTAAACGGCAGCGATGCGACGCTAAAGAGAATCTACGTTGAAGGCGCCAAGGTACGACTGCAACCCTCGAACGCCGCCATGCAGCCCATCATCGTCCCCGCGGCGACGGTGCAGGTGCAGGGGCGAGTCATCGGGGTTCTGCGGAAGTATTAGCGTAAGGACAAGTACAGTAGCGGTACGATAAGCCCGCTCTACGCGTGAGTAGCATAACTCCCGGGTGCCATGCGCCAGCCTAGTACGCTTTACCTAGTACCTCGCAAAAGTTCCCTGCTCGGAATGTAGCTATCACGCACTAACTTCAATGTTTTCTTCACCGGCTTCTGGCACGTGCTGTGCACCTCTAGTTCTGCGTCAGGGTGCGGCTTCGACTGTAGCGCACCGCAACCATCAACCGCCGGGCTGGACGGAGCCATGACCAAAGAACTAGCGGAGAACCAAATATGAAAAAGGTGCTTATCTGTGGAATGCTAGTGGGTTTGTTGTCCACCGTGAGCTTCGCTCAGCGTGGCCGAACCGTAGGGGGTATAGGCCCCGCCGCCCGTGGCGCCAGCATCGGACCGAACATTGGACCAATGAGCCCGAGCGCTCGAGTCAACCCCAGTGCCATCAGTCTGGGACATGATGGCGTTGCTCCCAACGCCAGACCTGTCGGCGCGGTACCGTCGACGGTGTCGCCCAACGCGGGCAAGAGTCGCAGCACAACCTCGGTGGGGCCAAATTCCAAGACCATTCCCGGCCAGGCAATGCCCCCAAGCAGCCGAACCATCGGACCGGACACGGGAATTGGTCCGGACCGTTAACCGGTACCAATTCGATATCGAGCGGCTGGGGGAAGCCGCGAGATCGCCGAAATTGGGCTGGCTTGAGGTCAGTCCATTTCGGCGTTAGCTGAATGTTTCTCGCCAATCGAAGAGCGTCGTATGGTTCCGTGCGGCAAAGAAAGAGCGCGGCCGCAACCGCGCTTCGCTTGAGGACTCCGACTTACAGATTTTTGTCGAGGGCTTTCTCAATCACTTCACGAGAAACGTAACCCACGATCTGCTCGCGGACCTGCCCATCCTTGAAAACCAGCAGCGTGGGAATACCGCGCACCCCATAGCGCTGCGGTGTAGCCGCGTTTTTGTCCACATCCATTTTGCCGACCGTAACCCGACCGTTGTAACTTTGAGCCACTTCGTCCACGATGGGCGCCAAGGCGCGACAAGGGCCACACCAGGTTGCCCAGAAATCCACGATTACGGGATGGTCCGACTTGAGCACCAACTGATCGAAATTCGCATCCGTTACTTCCACAATTGCATTACTCGCCATTCTTCCTCCTGCGGGGATTCCCTGCCTACCCCGGCCGGCTAGCCGCGACAAGCTCAACTCTCCATCGTACCATCCCGATAATGTGATTAGATGCAGCAGGGTGCGGCAGGACGCAGATCGCCCGCGCGGAACGGCGGGGGGCAAATTCTCCAAGGAGTTGCGAGGAAACTGGCCCCTAAAAATTCGAGAGCGCTCTACGGAAACCGCAGAGCGCCCGGAAGGCAGCCCTCCCCCAGAACTGCCTAACTGCAGAAAAGATTGTCCCCCTAAACGCGTTCTTTGTAAAGGCATCTCATGTGATTAATCAGTTAATCAACCGTGGCTGGTAGTAGACACATAAATGAAACAGATGCTTGAAGATTGAAGCGAAAAAGCAGCGGCAACGGGAAGCTCGCTTGCGACTGTGGGTGTACAACTTAGTTATTCGCCAAACGACCGGCGGTGACGCAGCCCACGCACCGCCCTCGCTGCAGTCTGGAATGCAGCAATCCCGAAAATCTCACGGCCATAGAGTCTGTGTGGCTTTGTTGATATCCCCGACGTGCCAGGTTTTGCCGTTGCAAACTGGGCTGCGAGCCAACGCGACTTGATCCGGCCCCAAGCGGAGTTCTCACACAGACTCTATAGGCCTCGCGGTTTTACCGCGATCCCGCGTTCGCGGGGCAGAAGGTCAGCACATAGCTCGGCGGCTGGATGCACTGGAACGTCGAGGTCTTGTCGTCAAACTGCGTGCTATACGCGCTGGGACAAGCCACCTTGAAGGTCGTCGCGTAGGCCGAATACGATTTTTCGCTCATGCCCCCGCCTGCGCGGAAGAAGCTTACGTCGCTCCCCTTGCAGACGAGCTCTCGGAGGCGCGGCAAAGCCAATTAGATTCGTCGCGGACGCGGGGAACGATAGTAACCATTCGATCTATCACATTTGCTAGTTTCGCCAGCCACGTGAGCAGCGTAGGCTGGAGCGATCCGAAAATCCATGGGATGCGATGGCTTCCCACACTTGGGAGAGGAGTTGCAGGGAAATGACGAAGGCGACGAGAAGTCTCACGGTGATGGCGGCTGTCTGTTTCGTATTTTCGGGAGCGTTGATGGCCCAGGGCCCGCAACAAACGGCATGGAATATTCTGCAATCCGCGGCTACCGGCACCAACAGTCAGCAGCGCGTCTCCGCCGTAACCGCGCTGGCCTTGATTACCAGCAATCCTAAAGCTGTGACCATGGCGGAGCAGGCGTTGCAGGATCAGAACGTCGACGTGCGCCAGGCGGCGGCGACTACACTGGGCACGCTGAAGGTGGAGAGTGCTATACCCGCTCTGCAGCAGGCATTAAAGGACAGCTCGCCGGCGGTTGTGATGGCGGCGGCGAAGTCTCTGGTCGAGATGAATAACGAGGAGGGTTACGACACCTATTACGTAGTCGCGACCGGACAGATGAAGTCAGGCGGACTAGTGTCGTCGCAGGAGCAGAAGCTGAACCAACTGCTGCACAATCCCAAGGATCTGGCGGAGACGGCCTTCGAGCAGGGCATTGGTTTCGTGCCCTTCGGTGGCCTCGGCTTCGGCGCTTTCAAGATGATTCACGACAGCGGAGAGAATGCCATCGTAGTGAAAGCGACAGCCTTCAAGATGCTGGCCAAGGATCCCGATCCGAAATCGGAGAAGGCGCTGATAACCGCGACGACCGATCAGCAATGGGTGATCCGCGCCGCAGCCTATGATGCGCTGTCGAAACGTGGCGATCCGTCGGTACTGCCTTCCATCGAAAATGGCCTGACTGATCAGCAGATAGAAGTGAAACTGACAGCGGCTGCGGCCATAGCACAGTTGTCATCGCTGCCCAAGTAAGGCGATTCTGCGTCCCGGCATCCGGACACTTCGATGCGATTACCTTCAGCGCCTCAAAACCGAACTTCTCGATTTCGCCGTAATTGAATTGCATCAGGCGGGGCACGCCCAGAAAGAGTACCCAGCGAGTCGGAAGCAAGCCCTTTGCATCCACCAAAACATGCTCCCAAACTCGCGGCCGTAAAGTGGCGGGGCCGGCAACGCCGCCTGCGATCAGCCGGGAAGAGCCCGCTTCGTCTGCTCCGTAATAATGTTGCGCATATTTAAGAGCGAGCACGTCGGCGCCGAACTCCAGTACGTCACCCTCCTCCAGTTCGATTTCGATCCGTGGTCTCTCCTGAGCCAACGGCGCTGATCATAGCATTGCGAGCGGTGGCATTAGGAGCTCCTACGCCCGCCGCTACTGCATAGACATCGGAGCGCAAGACGGTGGGCACTCGCGCCAGCAGAATGTCGCGCACCGTGCCGCCGCCTACGCCCGTAATGCCGCCCATCAGTATGCGACAAGGGAAGCCATTCTTTCAGCCTTGGTCAACAGCGATG
>JBARGS010000280.1:0-33127 GCA_049798495.1 Candidatus Korobacteraceae bacterium
CCCGAAGGTTAGTTTACGATCCGCGCCAGCGAATCGGCACTCCGTTTCTTGCCGTCAAATGATTCGGAAGGCGAGAACAGCTGTGGGAACGGGCCGCATCGCGACTGCTGGGGAGTATTCGCCATTACATGGCGCGCAACGTGGATAGGAGCCTGCGCGCTTCAACTCCAATGAACCAGGCCGTCAGGATCTTCCACTAACACTACTTCGTACTTCTCCAACATCGGCATTAGAAGCTGCTCCAGTTCTCCCTTCCAGAGTTCTCCTTCGTAGAACTTCGCTTTCATCGGCTCGCGTGAGGCAAGGTCGGGAAAGCCGCGCATAAAGAAGAAGGTGTCCGGGTCTTCAAGCGACGAGAATGGGCCCAGTACTTTCATGCCGATTCCCGCATGTGCCGGCATCGCTTTAGATCGGAATATTTCAAGGAATTGGGGGCGGCAGCCGGGCTTGGTCTTATAGGTTCGCATTTCGATGATCACGGGACTATTTCCTCTGAGTCGTCTGGCGTACGAAGGCGTTATTTAGTTCCGAAACCGCTGGACATACTGTGGGACGCCTATTCCATTGGGCAGCCGTGAATCGGGTACAGGAGCTTTCGCCTCCAGCCGCAGCGGAAGAATGCCGGCCCAGACTGGCAAGCCATAGTCCTCCTCATCATCCAGCGGCGGCCCTTGCCGAATCTTGGCAGAAGCTTCCTCGATAGTGAATTCGAGCACCGCCGTCGCTTTCAGTTCTTTCTCGCTGGGAGCACGAACCTCGTTCCAGCGGCCCGCCAGCAGGTGCTCCGAAATAATGCGCAGGGCGCGCGTCTTCAGTTCCGCTTCCTCGATCTTGCGAGCCGTGCCGAACGCCACCACGGAGCGATAGTTCATAGAGTGATGAAAGGCAGAGCGCGCCAGCACTAGTCCGTCGACGAGAGTGACGTTGACACATGCCGGCGCACCGGCATCGAGCTCACCCAGCATGCGGCTGGCGGCTGATCCGTGAAGGTAGAGCTTGTCCTCGTCGCGGCCATACAGAGTGGGGATCACAAATGGCTGGCCGTTCACTTGAAATCCCACCTGCGCCAGAAAGCCGGCGTCGAGGATCTCATGAATCACCTTCGCCTCATGCGAGCCGCGACTGGGCAGCCTGCGGAGTTCACTTCGCTTTGTCGGTTTCATCGTTCACCCGTGTGTCGGTCGCGATCCAATTGGCTTCCCAGGTTTTGCCGCCATCGTTCGAAAATGCCTGTTCAAAATGGCATGAATTCGGCGTTACGCCGGAGATAACAAAACGAACCAGGATGACTCGGCTATCCCATGTTTCCTGATCGAAGAACTCGCCCCGCCCATTCTTGAACTCCCCGATCGTGGGTTGGCTCACGACGCCGCTATTGCTGCCGGCGAAGTTGAGACCCCACTGCCGGGATTGGGGATTGTATAAACGCAAGGAGAGCGCTTCGATGTGACCTGCCGGGCCATCGACCTCCAACTCCACCAGGTTGGCGCGGCCATTCCAAACTTTCCGGACGACCGAAGTGCCCTCATATTCGACCCACGTAGAGGAGCCGGTTAAGGGATGCTGAAGGCGCGACAGGTGAGTTTTCCACGTGCCGATCTCGAAGTCGAAATCGTACTGACCGTCACGGGCCGTGGCCGGTGCTCGCAATTCGACTTTGGCCGCACTGGAACTTGTTTGCGCGGGCGCATGCGTCGAGCACCACGCGAGCATCAGAGCCACCAGCAATAGGCGAGGGTCAGTGCGCTTTGTCAGATTCATCGTTTACCCGCGTCTGATCCGTAATCCAGTTGACTTCCCAAGTCTTGCCACCATCGTCGGAGAAGGACTGTTCGAAGTGAGCCGAATTGGGGGTGATCTCCGACCAAATGTAGCGAACGAAAATCGCTCTACCGTTAAACGGCTCCTGGTCGTAAAACTCTCCGCGCCCATTCTTGAATTCGCCGATCATTGGCTGTTCTAACGTGCCCTTCTTGCTGTTGGCCCAATAGAGGCTCCACTGGCGGGATTGGGGATTGTAGAGACGAAGGGTTAGACCTTCGATATGACCGGCCGCACCGTCGGTTTCGAACTGCTCCAGTTGAGCTTTTCCATCCCAGACCTTGCGAGTCACCGAGGTGCCGTCAAATTCGACCCAGGCCGTGGAGCCGCTTAGGGGATGCTGGAGCTTTTTCAAGTGAATTTTCCAAGTTCCCACCTCGAAATCGAAATCGTGCTGGCCATCGCGTTCTGCGGTCGCCTGGGCTCCGGCTTTTGCCCCGCCTGAATTGGTTTGCGCCGGCATCTGTGCCGAATACGTCGCGAAAATCAGAGCGCCAAGTAAGACGTATAGCCGAGATTGCTGCAATATCTGCATCCTGTTCTTCTCCATCCAAAGGTTTTGGTTCGCCTAATCGCTCACTAGAAGGACTGGCTTCCGCGAAACGTCTCGTGGTCCCAGCATGCAAAAACCTGTGGTATTTTGAAAGATCCACTTTTTATGACATTGGCAATACCACTTTCGAAACGAAGAGGACCACTCTTCCGGCAGGTCTATCTCGGCTTGCGGGAAGCAATTCTCTCTGGAGCCTTTAACAGCAGCGACAGGCTTCCCTCGACGCGAGATGTGGCCGAACAACTTGAGGTTTCCCGAACGGTGGTGCTACTGGCTTACGATCAGCTGCTGGCGGAAGGATTCGTGGTAGGCCGCAGCGGCTCAGGAACCTATGTCTCGGCTGGCGTGGGAGAGAGCCGGGGGGCTGGATCGTCACACCAAGTCAAGCTGTGGCTGTCGCGTTTTGGATCGTCCGCGGCTGCCGCTTATTCGAGGATCAACTTCCCGCAACGGCGCAAACCCTCGCTGCCCTATGACTTCGCTTACGGGCGCAGCGACCTGGAGACTTTCCCCTTCGAGATGTGGCGGCGCATGCTTCTGCGATGCGCGCGCAAGGCGCCCGTCGCGGAGCTCGACTATGGACCCGCGGGCGGTGATCTCCGGTTGCGAGAAGCCATCTCTACTCATCTGCGGCGCTCGCGCGCCGTCCTGTGCGATGCATCGCAGGTCATGGTGGTGAATGGCTCGCAACAGGCGCTCGACCTCATTACGCGAGTGCTGGTCGAACGAGGCGATCGGGTGGCCATCGAAGACCCGAGTTATCAGGGCACGAGAGAAGTACTCCGGGCCGCGGGCGCGCATCTGCTCCCGATATCGGTGGACCGCGACGGTTTGCATCCGGCCAAGCTGCCGTCCAACGCCCGAATTGCGTTTGTCACGCCCTCGCATCAGTTTCCTACCGGCGCGATCCTTTCGCTGACTCGGCGCCTGGAGCTTTTGCAGTGGGCCAAGCGCCGCAACGCGGTCATCGTGGAGGACGATTACGACGGCGAGTTCCGTTACGAAGGGCAACCGCTGGAATCTCTGCAAGGCCTGGACCGTGAAGGACGCGTGATCTATATCGGCACGTTTTCGCGCACTGTCTTTTCGGCCTTGCGCATTGGTTATTTGATCGCGCCCAAGAGTCTGCTGCCGGCGTTTCTGGCGGCAAAGTGGTTATCGGATCGCCACACCGCGAGGCTGGAGCAGGAGACGCTGGCGGAATTCATTTCGACTGGGATGTATGAGCGCTACCTGCGTCGCGTTCGCCGCAGAAATGCGGCGCGTCGCGATGCGCTGCTCGGCGCAATTCGCACTCATCTGGGCGATCGTGTGGAAGTTACCGGCGATGGCGCTGGAGCTCATGTCGTGCTGTGGCCGAAGTCCTGCGTGGCCGAGGACACGGTAATTACGGCCGCGGCGTCGCGTGGAGTCGGGGTTTACGGAATATCGCGCTACTTTCTAAAGCGGCCTTCGCGTCCAGGAATTCTGTTGGGCTACTCGCGGCTCAATGAAACTGAAATTAACGAAGGCATACGACGCTTGGGCCAGGTCGTCTAGAAGCAGCGGGGACGGCAAGCTCGAGCGCCGACAATATGCAGATGCCGGTCGGGATTCTGCGTGTTATGATCCAGTCACTCTCAAGAAGCGGCCGCCGTTACGGCATCCTGGCTTAACGAATGTCTCGTTTTCGTGGACGAACAGTCATCATGCTCTGCATGCTGGTTGCGGACGGCATCGCGTTTGCTCAAAAAGCGCCCGCGGCCCCGGACCATCCCTGGGATGCCTCCCTGACGAAGCAGCGTCTACAAGTGCCGCCGAGGCTCGCTCCGTCTCCAATTCTCGACCCGACGAAGGTTTACACCTTATCGGAGCTGGTCAACGTTGCCGAACAGAACAATCCAGAGACGCGCGTAGCGTGGGAGAACGCGAAGGCGCGAGCGGCCGATCTGGGCATCGCTGAATCGACACTGTACCCAACCATGGCCGCCGCCGCCCTGGCGGGAAGCACTCGTAACGACATTTTCTTTGGTCCAAACTTCCAGCGGCAAACGGTGGAAACTTTCTCTCCGGTTTTTATTCTGGATTACGTCATCTTTGACTTGCAGCGGTCGCAAGAGATATCCATCAGCCGGAGCAATCTCCTCGCCGCCAATTTTCAATTCAATGACACGCACCGCAAAGTCATCTTCCAGGTCATGGAAGCGTATTATCGGTTGCTCGACACCAAAGGACAGCAGGACGCGGCTGAAGCCAATCTGAAGAACGCCCAGACCGTACAGCAGGCGGCCGAAGCCCGGCTGGAGAATGGATTGGCAACCTTGCCCGACGTGCTCGAGGCCCGCAGCGCCGCCGCGCAAGCCGATTACGATTTGCAGGCGGCCCTTGGGGCAACGGAAATCGCGTATGGCGATCTGGCGACCGCTCTTGGCATCTCGCCCACCACCCGATTTCAGGTGGAGAGTATCCAGAACATCAAGATGCCCGACGGTATCGCGGACACGGTTGAGACATCCATCGACAAGGCACTCGCACAGCGGCCTGACCTGATGCAACGCGTGGCCCAGCTCCGCGCCGCGGGCGCCGAAGTGAAGGCAGCACGCAGAGCTTACGTTCCTAAACTCAGCCTCGACGGTCAGGCCGGTCTGGCCCATTCGTATGGAGAGCAGGAACAATTGCCAGGAGTCTATTCTCCAACCCAGGAAACCTGGGATGCACAGCTCAGTTTGACCTGGACATTGTTTGACGGACTAGCCCGGGAAAACCGCCTGGCCAAAGCCCACGCTGATCAAAAGCAAGCCGCCGCCGCGGTGGATGCGATTCGCGATCAAGTGGAGAACCAGGTTTGGTCGGCGTACTCGACGGCGCGTACTGCGCTGCGTCAGCAGAAAGCCGCCGCCGCGCTACTGGAATCGGCCACCGAGTCCTACAATGCTGCGCTAGAGTCATACAACTATGGTGTGCGCAGCCAAATCGACGTAGTGTCGGCACAGCGCACGCTGGCGGATGCGCGTACCGCGGATGTTAACGCACGAACTCAACTATTAACCGGCTTGGCCGCTCTCGCTTACCAAACCGGCGGCTTACTTTATGCGAAGACTCCTTAAGATGAAGAGGCAATCGCAACCATTGATTCCTATGGGCAAGCTGCGTAGCGCGGTAATCGGAGCGTGCACGGCCGCAATGCTGGCCGCGACAGGCTGTTCCCGCGCCCCTTCCTTCAACATTCTGGGATCATTCTTCCCGGCATGGATCTTGTGTGGGGTAATTGGCATACTGCTGACCGCGGGCGTGCGAGTTCTTTTCGTACGCGCGAATTTCGAACAGGAGCTCTCGCCGCTCATCCTTATATATCCCTCTCTGGCTGCATTTTTCACGTTCTTGATCTGGCTGGTGTTTTTCAGCTGAAGTAGGAATAAAGAGCCCATGCCTGAAACCGACACTCCTGTTCAGCGCAAACGCCTCGGCAAGATTGTGAGCGTGGCTATTCCTGTGGCTGCGTTGATCACGGGTCTGCTCGTGGTCAGCGTCACCACCCGATACCCTCGCACCGACGACGCTGAGGTATTCGCCAACTTTATTGGCATTGCTCCCCAGGTCGATGGGCCCATTACAACCCTTGCGGTGCAAGATAATGCCTTCGTCAAGCAGGGTGGGTTGCTATTCGAGATCGACCCCCGTCCTTACGAGTACGCCCTGGAGCGAGCGCGGTCTGATCTCAGCACGCTGGAGGGCCAGATCGTCGACGAGACGAGGACCATCGCTTCGCAACAGAGTGCCGTAGGTGCGGCACAGGCGAACACCGAGGGCGCAGCGGCGAATGTTGACCGCGCAGCCTCGGCGGTCAATGAAGCTAAGGCGAACGTAGCCGGCGCCAAGGCAGAACTGGATCGCGCTCAGGCAGAACTTTCCTACACCTCCAACAACTTTCACCGCATCGAGCCCTTGCTGGCCAAGCAGTTTGTCACTGTCGATCAGGTGGACCAGGCCAGGACCGCGGTAACTGCGCGACAGCAAGCCGTCGATCAGGCGCGCTCGCAATTGGCTCTGGCGGAGGCACAGGTACTCTCAGCGCGGGCGCAATACGAACAGGCAAAGGCGAGCGTCAGTCAAAGCCACGCGCAACTGGCTCAGTCGCAACACAGCGTGTTGACGCTGGAGCCGCTTACTGCGCAGCGCGAGGGCAAGCGCGCCATCATCCGTAATGCTGAATACAACCTGAACAATTGCCGCGTGTACGCGCCCTTCGATGCCCGGGTCACGAATCTCACCATCTCCCGAGGCGCTTACGCACACACCGGCCAGCAGGTCTTCACGCTTATCGACACCCGCGTGTGGTGGGCAGTGGCCAACTTCCGCGAAACCCAGCTGCGCCATATCCATCCAGGCATGCACGCCGATGTGTATGTGCTCTCCCGCCCTAACGTTCGCTATGACGGCGTAATCGACAGCGTTGGCTTCGGCGTGCAACCGGATTCGACCCTGGTGGGCTCGTTCTCTCCCGGTCTGCCGGATGTGCAGCGCTCGCTCAACTGGGTGCATTTGGCCACCCGGTTTCCGGTGCGCGTACGCATTGAGGCGCCTGAGACGGAGCCGTTTCGTCTGAGCGAATCGGCAGTAGTGGTCATGCGGCCCGATCGGTCCGGAAGGGCGCAGTAGCAATGTCTTCCCAGGATCAGGCGCTGCCCGCGGTTGCGTCGCACGGAAGGCTGGACGACGCCAGCGTATGGTTCTGGCAGTTTCTCAAGACCGAGCTTTCGCCATACGCGGGCCGGGCCTGGGTGGTAGGCCGCATCACCATGGCAGCCACCATAACCATGGTGCTGGTGATGACCTTCCGTATCCCGTACGGATTCCTTGGCGCCGTCTATACTCTTTTCCTCAGCCGCGAGAATCCCACGGCTACGCTCCGCTCTGGCCTTCGGACGGCGGCCGTCTATGGGATCGCCACGGTCTATACCGTCGTCGGTGTGATGACTCTGGTCGACGATCCCCTCACTCACTTTCTGTGGGTCGTACTTTCGCTCTTCCTGGCGTTTTATCTCATCCACATTATGCCGGACTACTTCACAGCCGTTGGCTTCGGCTTCACGCTTGCCGCAGCCATCCCCCTGTGGGACCAAACCTATCTCACGGTGAATCAGCGTACCGAGAATTCCCTCTGGGTGGGTCTCTCCGTGGTGGTCGGCTCAGCAGTGACGGTAGCCGTGGAATACGTCTTTCGGCGCGTACATCCCATCACCGACCTGACCCAATCTTTGGAGAGCCGGCTCCACGCGATCGAGGGGGTGTTGCGGCAGCTGGCCACGGGTCTTCCGATTGGCGATAAGCTGGAAAAAGAGATCTCCCTGTATGCTGCCTTCGGCACGTCGCGGATGCGAAGGCAGTTGCTGCGCTCCGGTTATCAGCCGCAATTTATCGCGCAGATGAACGTCGCCGCTGCCTTGCTGGGACGTCTCGTCGATCTAACGGAGAGTCTTTGTGTTGTTCTTTCCAGCCGGTCTATTGCTCCCCCCGCGTCTGATCGGGAGCGGTGCCTGCGGCTCGCAAGCCAGATCGAAGATCTTCGCGGTCACTTGCAGAAACAGGAGTTGCCGCACGCATTCGACGTCGTCGGCGAGGCTAAACCCTCGGAGCTGCCGCTTCTGCCAGAGATGGAAAGAACGGTGGCGCTAATCCCGCATGCCTTTTCCGGTACAGAGAGCCTTGACGCGCTGTTTGTCCCGCCGCCGGTAGATGAAGTACGGCAACAGCTGTTCGTCGCCGACGCTTTTTCCAATCGCGACCACCTAAAATTCGCGATCCGGGGCACGTCGGCTACGATGCTGGCCTATGTCGTCTATCAGGCCATCGATTGGCCGCAGCTAAGCACTGCGGTCGCAACCTGTATTATCACGGCACTGTCGACCATCGGGTCATCCCGGCAAAAGCAATTTCTGCGACTTGGGGGAGCCATCCTGGGCGGCTTCGTCTTCGGTATGGGCGCACAAATTTTTGTGCTGCCCCACCTGGATGGAATTACCGGATTCACCGTCCTGTTTGCTGTAGTCACTGCCATTTCAGCCTGGATTGCAACGGCAACACCGAGGCTCTCCTATCTTGGCGTGCAGCTTGCCCTGGCTTTCTACCTGATCAACCTCCAGGAATTCGCCATCCAGCCTTCCCTGGCCGTGGCTCGTGATCGTGTGGTTGGAGTCCTGCTTGGCCTCGTGTGCATGTGGCTGGTCTTTGACCGTCTGTGGGTTCGGGACGCTCTACAGGAGATGCAAGGCGCCTTTGCCCGCAATCTCCGGCTGCTGGCTGAGCTCATCGAACAATCACGAAAAGAGGACCGTCAGGAAGCGGCCAAACGCGTCCTCCAGCTACGCGATCAGATCAATGATGGATTCAATGCGGTTAAGGCGCAGGCCGACGCGGTGGTTTTTGAGTTCGGACCGTCGCGCGAGCGAAAACTCAAAATTCGGAACGACTTCAAGCGTTGGCAGCCCACGCTTGGCACCCTGTTGCAGGTGCAGGTTACGTTTTCGCAATATCTTTTCGAAAGGCGGTTCCCCGACCTGCCTCAGTCGATAGCAGAAGCACAGGATGCCTTCGAGCGAGACATGGCCATCATCGCCCAGACAATGTCGGATGAGGTAGCAGGCAACCTTGCCGCGGTTGCTCCGGATATTCAGCAGTCTGCCGCGAGACTACGGCAGGAGGTTGAAGATCGTTACACCGCCGACAGTCTCCCAATTCCATCTACACTCGGGGATATGATCACCCTGACCCAAAATCTCGCGTCCATCGTTACGCCACTGTATCTGGACATTCACTCAACCTTTGCAAACTCGCAGCAAGCCCAGATGCACCATCCTCAAATGAGAGTGGGGGAAGCCTGACAACACCATCGACCGGATTATCTGTTCGCTGGTCCTTTCTGTTGCCTTTGACGGCAGGCAGTCCTGCTTAACGCGGCGAATCGCCTCGCACCACGGGCTGCTTGGCTTCGCTCCACTCATTATAGGAACCGTCGTACATCGCGGCCTTGTAGCCAAGATATCGCGCGACGAAATAGGTATAGGTAGCCTGAAATCCTACTTCACAGTAAGAGACTACCTTCTTGTCCGGAGTTACGCCCAGTGCGGTAAGCTTCTGCTTCAGCTCTTCCGGAGATAGCAGCACCGGGTTGTCCTGACTAACTAGAGCTTTCTCCCAGAACATCGGCTCAGCACCGGGGAGATGACCTGCACGGTATCGCTTCGCCGGCCTTGCGTCGATGATCACGACATCGGAACTGCCGCTTTGTTCCGCGACAAGCTTCGTCATCCAATCCATCTTGGCCACAATCTCCGGATGCAAGTGGATGGTTAACGTACCCGGCGTGATCTTCGGCTCCTCGTTCGAAGTTGGCCGCTTCTCGGAGAGCCACCGATCCATGCCGCCGTCCAGCAGCGCAGCCTGATCGCCGTGGCCAAGGTAGTCAAGCGTGAAGAAGAGCCGGGTTGCCATGGGATCCCAGTCGGGAGCGTAGTACACAACCCGCGAATCGTCGCTGATGCCGACGGCCTCGAGATTCTTCTTGAGCTGGTCTGGAGGCAATAGCTCGGCGCCCGGATCCTGCGCTTGACTGCTGACGAACTTGTCCATTGGCAGGAAACGGGCGCCGGGAATGTGAACAGCCAGATATTCGCCGTGATCGTGGCCGATGTGC
The DNA here is from genome assembly GCA_049798495.1 of Candidatus Korobacteraceae bacterium. Classification (GTDB taxonomy): domain Bacteria; phylum Acidobacteriota; class Terriglobia; order Terriglobales; family Acidobacteriaceae; genus Bog-257. Next base: position 10,047 of record JBARGS010000280.1, read on the forward strand.
ACGATAACCAGATGAGGATCGGAAAGATGGTCGGCGAGCCATTGGGTGGAAACTAGCAAATTGGGGTTCGCCGCACTAGTCCCGGTTGCAAGCTTGGTATCGGCAGGATTCGCCGCCCAAGCCAGCGAGAAAGCGGCGGCGCAATACACTGCCAGTATTGCAAAGCAAGGCAAACTGCGTTTCATTCTCTTCTCCACTTCCTGTTTCAAGCTCTACTTCTTGACCGAAGTCTTATCGACAACTCGTGTAGAACCGACCAGGTCATATCCCTCGCGATTGACCCACTCGTAGACTGATCCGTCGTACATAGCCACACGATAGCCGAGATACTTCGCAACAAAATAGGTGAACGAGGACTGTATGCCCGTCCGGCAGTAGGTCACGACTAGTTTGTCGGGGCCGGCGCCCGCGCCCGTAAAAGCTTCTTGCAGGCCGGTTGCGTCGAGCAGTAAAGGAACCCCGCCCGAGCGCAGCAAGGTTTTCCAGTACAAACTGCGCGCTCCAGGCAGATGGCCGGCCTTCGGTACCGCGTCCGACAGCACCGTCCCGTCGAACTCCCGTGGCGACCTGGCATCCAGCAGCACATAGTCTTTCCCCGCCCCGCCAGCAATCGCGTCGGTGATCTCACGCATCTGCGGCGTGGCGATCAACACGTCGCTTTGAACGCGCGGCGTGAAGTGGCGCGGGACGGGATGAATTGTCTGACGATCCATCGGCCTCGCCTCTGAGGTCCATTTCTCCATGCCGCCATCGAGCAGGGCAACGCGGTCCGCATGTCCGAGGTAGTCGAGTGTGAAGTAGGCGCGCGCGGCGAGGAGTCCGCCGCCGTCTCCATAGAGAACGACTCGCGAGCCGTCTCCCACGCCAAGACTTTCGAAGAGGGACTGAAGAGTTGCAACCGAAGGAAGGTCGTTCAACGAATCCTTGTGCTGCTCTACGAGTTCGTCAAAAGGCAGAAAACGTGCGCCCGGTATGTGTCCTGCATCGTACTCACTTCGACTGCGGCCAACATAAAGAATAACGAGATCACGATCACTGGGGTGTTGCTCAAGCCAGGTGGTTGAAACCAGCATCTCGGAACGCACCTGAACCTGGTCCGCTTGCGCGGTGCATTTCAGTACTGGACCCAGAACCGCTGCTCCCATCAGAGCAATGGCAACAGTTACATTGGTCATGTTCCTATCCGGTGAGTCGTCTGGGGACTTCATCACTCAGCCCTCAGCAAAACGGTGGGATCAAGTTTCGCGATTCGGGTCAGCGGAATGAAGGATGAAGTCGCGGCGATAATCATGAGCAACGCGGATGACGCAGCGAAGGTCACCGAGTCGCGCGGCACGATTCCATAAATGAGGTTCGACATGGGGGCCGACATGAGCCAGGCTGCAACAAAACCGCACCCTAAACCGGCGGCCATGATGGCCAGCACTCTTGCCATCATCGATCCCATCACGCCGCCCGGAGTTGCGCCGAGCGCGATGCGAATGCCGATTTCATGTTTGCGTTCCGTGACCTCCAACGCCATCAGCCCGCTGATGCCTGAAGCCGTTATCGCCATGGCGAGTACCGCGAATATCGTGAAGAAGAGCGCGGTATTTCGCCGTGGCGCCAGAGAATTCTCGCGCACCTCTGCAAGCGCCTGGACATCCGCGATAACCGCTTCCGGGTCCAGATCGTGCACGATCCAGGAAATTTCCGGCGCAATCTCGCGCGTCGAGCGCGAACCACGTACCAGCAAACTCATCCATTGATTGTGAGTTTGAGCGAACGAGCAGTACGCTTCATCGACCGGATCCTTATCCAGCCCTCTCTGCCTGACATCGCCAACCACGCCAATGATGGTGAGCTTCTCCGTTGGCGAGAACACTAAGCTTTTGCCGAGGGGAGAGCCATCAGGCCAGTAATGCCTGGCCAGATGCTGATTCACAATCGCAACCAGGGGGTGCTGTTCATCGTCTTCGTTGGTGAAGTCGCGTCCGCTCAGAATCGGCATGCCGATGGTTCCAAAGTATTCAGGAGTTACGGCACGTGCGCTGACCTTCCCTCGCTTCGCCGCTAGGGGACCGTCGTCCGCGCCTAGCTCCATCGGATAGTCCTGGTCATCGCCATTCGAATACAAGGGAAAGGTACTGGAGAGCGCTACCGACTGCACCCCGTCAAGCTGCCGCGTCCGCTCCAGCAGCGAGCCATAGAATTTACGGTAGCCCGGCTTCAACATGTAGATTCGTGCGGTCGTGACGCCGCTGGAACGGAAGCCGCCGTCCATGTGCTCCAGCTGAAACACTGTTCGCAGCGTCAGTCCGGCCCCCACCAAAAGCACTACGGAGAACGCCAGCTGAGCGGCCACCAGAACCGCCCGCGCTCGCGAGCTGATTCGCGCCGGACTACTTAGGTTCTCCAACTGTGCCGTAAACAGGGGCGTCTGCCGCAAACCGATTGCGGGCGTAAATCCCACCACAACACCGCACCCTATCGACAGCAAAAAGCAGAAAGCGATCACCTCCGGCCCCATTCGCAACTCCGTAGCCAGCGTGGTGAAGCGTGAAGTGAACGGAACAAGAACATCGATGCTCCAGAAAGCGAGCAGCAGCCCGAGTACCCCGCCGCCGCAGGCCAGCAGAACGCCTTCGGTGATGAAGCTGCGCACGATTCTGGCTCGGCTGGCGCCCAGCGCTGTGCGCAGTGTCAATTCCTTGGAGCGCGCCAGGATTCGCGAGACCATCAGGCCGGCGACGTTGGAGCACGCTAGAAGAAGCAGGAGTAGTGCAGCCGCGGCCAGCGCAATGAGGACAGGACGAATCCCGGTGGTCAGCTCTTCATGCACGGGCGCGAGGCTGATGTCGTAGCCTTTGGACACAGGATACGAAGCGGGATACGCGGTTCGCAGTTGTTTCGCGATGCCGCGGAGATCGTCACCGGCCTGGTGCAGGGAGACTCCCGGCTTCAGCGTGGCAAATACGCTCATCATTCTGGCAGTGCGGTCGTCAATGAATTTATTGCCAGAGCGTGTCGGACAAGCGGCGGTCGGCATGTAGACGTCGACCACGCCGGGAAACTGTGGAATAGGAGGCAACACGCCGACTACGACATGCTGTTTGTCGTTCATCGAATACGTGCGACCCACTACGTTGGGATCGCTGCCGAAGCTACGCTGCCAGAATTCGTAGCTGAGGACAAGCACGGGACGCGCGCTGGGACGATCGTCCTCGTCCATGAACGTCCGGCCGTATAGCGGCGTCACGCCCAGAACACGAAAGAAATTGGCCGAGACGACGGCCGTGAGAACTCTCTCCGGTTCCCTTCCTCCGAGCAGGGTAAACACCATCGCGTGGTACTCGACCATGGAGTTCAGCGTGTGGTTGCGAGCGCGATAGTCCTGGATCTCCTGGACGGAGAATGTCAGGTTGTCGATCCCTACCGCGGGCTGCAATTGTTTAAGCTGCACCAATCCGTTACCTGTGGCAAAGGGGAGGGGACGCAGGAGAATGGCGTTGGCGGCGCTGAAAGCGGCGGTGCTGGCTCCGATGGCGAGGCCGAGAATCGTGACCGCAACGATGGTGAAGCCAAGCTCCTTGCGCATCATACGGAGCGCGTAGTCCGTGTCGCGGGAGAGAATTTCTCCATGTTCGCGAATCACAGTCATCAGGAGACCGCTGGTCGTGTCCCACCAGAAGCGCGCCTGGGATGCGCCTCCATTTCGCCGGGCGTCCTGCCGCTGATCGCGGAACAGCGACTGCATCTCGCCGCTGAAGCGGTTGCGGAACTCCTCCGGCAGCAACCGCAGCAGCGCTCCGAATACGCGCTCGGAAAAAGGCTTGGGCGAATTTGTTTTGGTCGCCATCGGGAACCTCGCCTCATGCGCTCTCAGGGCCCAGAACGTGCTTGGCTCTTGCCATTGCCAGCACACGCTCCATTCGCTCCGCTTCTGCCTCCGCCAAGGCACTTCCCCGTTTGGTCAGCCGATAGTAGCGCCGTCGTTGATCATCGAGGCTGAAGTCTGGACGTTCCTCGGACTCTTCGATGAAGCCATCCTCCAATAAGCGCTTGATGATCCCGTAAAGCGTGCCCGCACTGAGGCGAACTTCATCGCCGGTTCTGCGGGCGATTTCCTTGCTGATAACGTAGCCATGCTTTTCGCCATCGGCCAGCGACAGCAGTACGTGGAAAACCGCCGGTGTCAGCGGCAGATACGATTCAATGCTCTTCTTTTTTCCCACCCAAACCCCCTTAAAAGCTGTGTTCGTAAGCACTTTCTGGTAATTGCCCTCAAATCTCTTTACAGTCGTACGCTTCTATGCATACTATTACGTTACACGATATATACGCCCGTTGCCAGAGCGAGTCAAGAAAAAAGTGAGGAGTTGCTTATGGAAACTGCCGTGTCACTCGGAATCGGTATTGCGATCGGGATTATCTCTGGGTTAATCGGCCTGGGAGGCGCCGTCTTTCTGATTCCTATCCTGGTTTACGGCTATGGTATGGATCAGCATCGCGCTCAGGGAACGTCGGTTGCGACGTTGCTACTGCCGATTGGAGCGCTGGCATTCTGGAAGTACTACGGCGCGGGGAATGTCGACATCAAAATTGCTGCCCTGATGGCGGTAGGATTTTTCCTGGGAGGATATTTTGGCGGCGCGTGGGCGCAGGCAGTGCCCACGCTGCTGCTACGGCGAATCTTCGCGGCGTGCCTGGTGGTGATCGCCGTGAAGATGTTCTTGCAGAAATAGGCTGAGGATTTTGGGGGCGCAACTCAAAGCCGCGCCCCCTTGCGAACGATTATGAGATAGCCTCCTGTCAGTGCGACGCTGCCGTATAGGTCGCGGTGTCTTGTACCGACCAGCCGCCGGCATAACCATACAAGGTGACATAGAGCTGCCGCCCATCGGTCGGCAGATTGTTGACTGTCGCCGCCAGGCCGGCTGTGCCGACAACGGCGATGTCATGCGCGCCGGCGCTGCTTCCAACCCACAGTTGATACGATGTGGCGCCCGTTTCCGCCGTCCAAGTAAAGGTAACTGAGCTGCCACTCAACGTTGTGCCTTTTGCCGGAGCCGTGATCTGGGCCTTGGCTATGGTGGCGGCCGTGTAAGTGGCCGTGTCCTGCACGGTCCAGGTTCCACCGGCATAGCCGTACAAGGTTACGTACAACTGACGGCCATCCGTAGGCAAGTTGCTAACGGTAGCGGTAAGACCACTGCTTCCGACGACCGCAATGTCGTGCGCGCCAGGAGTGTTCCCGACCCACAGCTGGTAGGATGTTGCGCCGGTTTCTGCCGTCCAGGTAAACGTGACTGAGCTGCCGCTCAAGATTGAGCCCTTGGCGGGAGAAGTAATCTGCGCCTTGGCTAGAGTTGCCGCGGTATAGGTTGCCGTATCTTGTACCGACCAACCATTAGCATAACCGTACAAGGTGACATAGAGTTGACGCCCATCGGTCGGCAGGTTGCTGACCGCAGCTGCCAGACCGCTGGTGCCCACGACGGCGATGTCATGTGCGCCGGCGCTGCTTCCAACCCACAGCTGATACGTTGTCGCGCCCGTCTCCGCCGTCCAGGTAAACGTAGCCGAGTTGCCGCTTAGCGTTGAGCCCTTCGCGGGAGCTGTGATCTGCGCCTTGACGATTGTTGCAGCGGTATAGGTAGCCGTGTCTTGCACTGACCATCCGCCAGCGTAGCCGTATAGAGTGACATACAACGGACGGCCATCCGTGGGCAGACTGCCGACGGTAGCTGAAAGACCGCTGCTTCCTGCCGATCCCAGGTCGTGCATGCCGGGGCTGCTTCCTACCCACACCTGATACGCTGTCCCGTTCGTTTCTGCCGTCCAGGTAAACGTGGCCAAACTACCGCTCAGGGTTGAGCCTTTCGTAGGAGCCGTGATCTGTGCCGCAACCACAGTGGCAGCCGTATAGGTTGCCGTGTCCTGCACGCTCCAGCTATTGCCGGCATAGCCGTATAGAGTCGCGTAGATCAGGCTGCCATCGGTTGGCAGGTTGGTGACCGTTGCTGCTAGACCCGTAGTACCTATCGACGCGATGTCATGCGTCCCGGCCGTGTGGCCCAGCCACAACTGGTACGCGGTCGCGCCGGATTCATAGGTCCATGTGAAGGTTGCTGTATTGCCAAGCAGCGTTGACCCCTTCGCCGGCGAAGTGATCCCAGCCTGCTGCCCAAGCTGCTCCGTTACTGTGAAGAGGTACGCGCTAACGTCGCCTATGCGTGGCGTGCCCATATCGATGGTCGGGTCTCCGGCATCGCCCTTCACCGGATAGGTGTAGAGAATGTGCGCCCCCAGAGTGAGAGCCGTGGTCACCTCGGCAGTAAAGCTATTCCCGCCTGTGGATTGAGCAGCGCTCCATGGGCCCTGCGTGGTATCGATCTGCCAGTAAACCCCCAGCGGAGTGATGGGATTGCCATGCCCGTCGGTAGCATTCAGCGTGAACTCTGGAAGCGCGTCCCCGATGTTCCCCGAGAGCGGTTGTGGAGCGGCAACATAGCCCTGCAAGATGCGAGGGGACTCGTTGATTACCGTAGCATCGTCGCCGTTAAAGTCCGCAACGTAGACCTTGTTCGTTACCGGGTTGACGGCAACGGCATAAGGTCCGGATCCAGCCGGGACGGTGGCAGTGGAGTTGGTGGCGCCGTCAATCACCGTCACGGAATTGCTGCCATTGCCAAAGTTCGGCACATAGATTTTGTTAGTGACGGAGTTGATGCCAACGGAATAGGGTCCTGATCCCGTAGAAAGCGTGGTTGTGAGGTTGGTGGCTCCGTCAATCACGGTGATGGTATCGTCACCGCTGTCCGCTACATAAATTCTGTTAGTGATGGCGTTGACGCCAATAGCCGGCGGGGACAACCCCACGGCGACGTTGGTAGTAAGGTTGGTGGCACCGTCGATCACCGTCACGGTATTGCTGCCGGTGTTCGCAATATAAATTTCGTTGGTCACCGGATTGACAGCTACGGCCTGCGGTCCAGCCCCCACCGGGACAGTCGTCACGCCATTGGTCGCACCGTCAATCACCGTGACATTATTGCTGCCCTGGTTTGCAACATAGATCTTATTGGTTGCCGGGTTGACGGCTACCGCCCACGGACTGGATCCTGCCGGGACCGTGGCGGTCGCGTTGGTGGCTCCGTCAATGACCGTTACGTTATTACCAGCGTAGTTCGCGACGTAGATCTTGTTTGTGACCGGGTTGACGGCAACTGCGAACGGAGAGGATCCCGTGGGAACGGTCGTCGTGGCGTCGGTAATGCCGTCGATTACCGTAACGTTGTCACTGCGTTCGTTTGCAACATAGATGTTATGGGTAACTGCGTTCACCGCAACTGCCGATGGAGAGCCTCCGACCGGAATAATCGCGCTGACCGTGTCCGTAGACCCGTTGATCACGCTGACCGTAGAGTCCTGTAGATTCGCGATGTAGATTGCGTTGCTGGTCGCGTCCACGTCCACGCTAACCGGTGCGTTTCCGACTTGCACGGTTGCAGTGTTGAATGGAGACCCATCGATCTCTGTGACACTATTGCTGAATTCGTTGGGCACATACGTCTTGTTGGTAACAGGGTTGACGGCAATGGCCAAGGGTGCAGAACCCGCTGGAAGAGTGGTAGTGCCGTTGGTTGCACCATCAATCACCGTGACACTATTGCTGCCGGAGTTCGCCACGTAAATCTTGTTGGTGACCGGGTTGACGGCGGCCGCATTTGGTCCGGTGCCCGTGGCGACAGATGTAGTGGCGTTGGTGGCTCCGTCAATTACGGTGACGTCATTGCTGGACAAGTCCGCCACATAGATCTTGTTGGTGATGGGGTTGACGGCAACCGCGTAGGGAGAGAACCCTGCAGACACTATCGTCGTGAGATTGGTGGCGCCGTCAATCACGGTGGCGCTATTACCCAGATTGTTCGACACATAGATTTTGTTGGTGACCGGGTTAAGCGCAACCGCCGCCGGCCCGGATCCAGTGGCAACATTGATTGTCGCGTTGGTAGCTCCGTCAATGACCGTAACTGCATTGCTGTTGTAGTTGGCAACATAGATCTTGTTGGTAACAGGATTGACAGCTATCGCCTGGGGATAGTCTCCCGCGGGAACGGTGGTCGTGCCGTTGGTGGCGCCATCAATCACCGTGATGGTATTGTCGCCGGAGTTGGCCACATAAATCTTGTTGGTCACCGGGCTGACGGCAACAGCCACAGGTCCAGATCCTACGCCAACCGGCGCCGTCGAGTTGGTAGACCCATCGATCACCGTGACGTTGTTGCTGCCGTAGTTCGCGACATAAATCTTGTTGGTGACCGGGTTCACAGCAACGGCCTGCGGGAAGTCCCCGGCAAAGACGGTGGCTGTGATGTTGGTGGCGCCGTCTATTACCGTGACGGTATTGTCGCCGGAGTTCGCCACATAGATCTTGTTGGTGACTTGGTTGGCGGCCACCGCGTAGGGATTGCTACCCACGGCCACATTGGCCGTTACGAGCTGTGCGATCGCCGATGGGGTCAACGCCACCGCGCACATCAGAAGCACAACAGGACGATTAAGCCGCATGGTCTCCCCTTCCGGACTTAGAGTCGAGCGAAGGCGAGTCGACAAACGGCAGCGCCGATCACTTTCGTGAGGCGGTGTACTCGCCTTGGTTCTGGATCGCAGGGAGCCAGAACGTGCGGGACCTTAACCCCGGATAGTGTTCCTCCGGCCTCGGGTAGTTATTCCATGAAATTGACCTTACTTCCACTATCTTGCCCTTGAAGCAACACCCGACCAGGAGTTGCCAAACTGTGATTTCTTGAGAATTAATGCTGGATCGCCAGGGAGCGGGCGAATATATCGGCACAAGTTGTCTTGTTAGGGAAGCTTTGATCGCTGTCAATAATAAAAAAGAGCGACCGAGGGAGCACTCGGTCGCCGCTAAGGTTATTAAGCTAGCTCAAGCGAGATTACTGAGCAGCCTCGGACGTCGGAGTGGCGATGAAGCCGGAGTTGATGGGCGCTGTACCGTAGAAGCCGACCAGCTTGCCAGCATCATTGATTCCGTTGACGAGGGTGGTGCCTACGCCATTGGGGTCATCGACGCTGACGAACTTCGCGGTTCCGATCGAGTAGACGAATCCGTGAGTCTGGCCGGCGGCATCCGTGTAGACACCGACAACCTTACCGCGGTTGTTCAGACCGAGTGCCTGCGTGAAGGTGCTACCCGGGAAATCCAGAGGCATGAAGATGCCACGGTTGATCAGCCAGCCGTGGTTTACGCCGTTGGCATCGATAAAGAAGCCGCAGGTCGTTCCCGAGTTGTTGATGCCGGTGGCCTGCGCTCCGCCTACTGCGCCAGGAATCGTGATCACGTGGAATACGCCACCCACTTCATCATAGGTGTAAGGGATGTCCGGGGTGGTGTTGTTGACGCTGTTGCTATAGTAGCCAGCCGCCTGGTAATAGTCGTTCTGGCTCAGCAGTTGGTTGAAGGAAACGGCGTTGGCCGGGGTGGGGTAGTCCACAGTGGTGAAGCGGCCATCACGAGTCCGGAAGAAGCCGTGCGTACGACCGGCGTTGTCAACGTAGAAGCCATCGGTGGTCAGATTGTTGTTGATGCCGATGACCTGCGTCATCATGGAGCTCGGGAAATTTTCCGTGGTAAAGGCGTTGGGCTGCACCAGCGTGAATCCCTGGTTCTGATTGAAGTTGTGGTAGCCGGCGATGACACCGCTGTTGTTGATTCCCAGCAATTGGGTAAAGCCGACCTGGGGCTCGTTGGGGTTGACTACCGTGCGGAAGCTGTAGCTCTGCGCGAACATGGAAGTGCAAAGCAGCAGGGCAAAAGCCAGGGTGAAGGTAAGGCGTTTCATGGATTTTTTCTCCTCTTTAGATATGTTTGCGGCGGCGGCCGGAAACAATTGAAATTTTGGGAGCGGTTCTGCGGATGTTTTGAACAACCGCAGCCGCCTCCACTTACATATGTGATATTCGCGGGCGGATTCCCTCATATACGGGGAAAAGATTCTTGTGGCTGGCCGCTGGGGTCTGAAAGAGGAGTCGAGAAGCAGGAACTTTGGGGTATAATCCTGCCCGGAAGTCGTGGTGTGACAAAAGGTTACAGTTTGTAATCTGGGTCACGTCAAAGATGCTTCCCAGGTGAGAGGTCCCCGGCAGATCGAGCGACGCAAATGGGTTAATGACTCAGTTGCGGGGCCGAATCAAACTTCCAGATCAAGGAAACGCGGATGTCGCCCGACCGGCAGGACGTGACGATGCTGCTCCAGCAATGGCGGGGCGGCGACCACGAGGCCCTGGATCAGTTGATGCCGATCGTTTATAACGAGCTTCGCCGGCTGGCCGCGCGATGCTTGCGGTCGGAGAGGCCCGGCCATACGTTGCGAGCAACGGCGCTGGTGCACGAGGCCTACATTCGGCTGATGGACGCGGACGTGGGATGGCAGGACCGAGCGCACTTCTATGCGGTGGCCGCGCGAGTGGTGCGGCGCATACTTGTGGAATACGCCAGAACCCATACCCGCCAAAAGCGCGGCGGGGGGGAGGAAGCAATTCCTCTGGATGAAGCAGTACTCGTCGGACCTCAGGCTGCATCGACGGTGTTGGACCTTGACGAGGCTCTGCAACGATTGGCCGTACTTGACTCGCGCAAGAGTGACATCGTTCAAATGCTATTCTTCGGCGGCCTCACCTACGATGAGACGGCCGCTGCTCTCGATATTTCTCCGGCAACCGTCCACCGCGAATTGAAATTAGCTAAAGCGTGGCTGCATCGGGAACTGGCCCAGAGCCAGTCGTAGGGGAGACAGCGGCATGGACCCTGCCGATCGTTGGCGCCGGATTGAAGAGTTGTTCCATGCTGCGCTCGAGCTTGATCCCAACGACCGTGCTGCATTTCTTCAGCAGAGTTGCGGATCGGATACAGAGCTACGACAAGAAGTTGAATCGCTGCTCGATGCCTCCGAAGAGCCCATAGACTTCCTGCCGCAAGCCGTAGCCGAGGTGGCGCATGGAGTGTCGATGGAGAGTCATCATCAGAGTGCCACCGGGGTTCAGCTGGCACGTTCCAGATCGGCGGTCGCCGCCGGCACCGAGTTGGCACACTATCGAGTCATGTCCATGCTGGGAGCCGGAGGCATGGGCGAGGTTTACCTGGCCGAGGACATGCGACTGCGACGCAAGGTGGCGCTCAAAATGCTCGCCCCGGAACTGACCGGCGATGAGCGTGGTTTGCGCCGGTTCGAGCAGGAAGCACATGCCGCTTCCGCTCTGAATCATCCCAACATTCTGACCATTTATGAATTCGGGCAAGCCGATGGATTGCATTTCATAGCCTCCGAGTTTGTCGAAGGCCAGACCCTTCGCCAGAGAATCGGCAGCGGCCGGCTGGAGTTGAATACCGCCATCGATATCGCAATCCAGATTGCGAGCGCTCTGGCAGCGGCGCATGCCTGTGGAATTGTTCATCGCGATATCAAGCCGGAGAACGTAATCGTCCGGACGGACGGGATTGTCAAGGTCCTCGATTTCGGGATCGCCAAGTTGAGTTCGAAGCGCACCGGGCACGCCATTCGTCGAACCGCATCGGCCCTGGCGGTGTTGACCAGCGAAGCGGGAATCGTGCGGGGCACGGCTAAATACATGTCTCCGGAGCAGGCACGGGGCATCGTGGTGGACGCGCGCAGCGACATTTTTAGCCTCGGGTCGGTGATGTACGAACTTGTCACAGGCAGAGCGGCGTTTGAAGGCGAGACGGCAAGCGATGTCATCGCTGAAATATTGAAGGTCGAACCGGCGTCGCCGGCAGAGTTTGCCCCCGAGATGCCGGCCGAAATCGAGCGCATCATCGGCAAAGCTTTGCGCAAGGACCGCGAGACGCGATATCAGTCAGTCGCGGAGTTGCTGGTTGATCTCCAGGACTTCAAGAAGGAAGCCGAGTTTCAGGCCAAGTTGCAAGAGCCAGTCCGGGCTCAAGGGGTAAGACTAGCCTCGGACCGGATAACACCGGCACGCGCCGTGGCGTTATCTTCGGATGAAATTTCTTCGTCTGGGCGACGGTGGTTATGGACAATTCCGGTACTATTGCTCGCACTCCTTGTCGTTGGCTACTTCATGATGAGGAGGTCGCATGGTCTTCCGACAGCCAAAGGTCCTCGCAGTCTCGCTATTCTTCCGTTTCGAAATCTCAACGGGGATCCAGCAACCGATTTTCTCGGATTTTCGCTGGCCGACGAGATCATTACCAAACTTGACTATGTTAATGCCCTCACCATTCGTCCGTCTTCTTCGGTTGACAAGTATCGCGATCAAGTCGTCGATCCCAAGAAAGTAGCGGCGGATTTGAATGTGGATACGCTGCTTACAGGAACGTTCATTAAAGACGGCGACGATTTGAGGATCACTGCCCAGCTGATCGATGTGAAACCAGACAAGATTCTCTGGCGGGAAGCCTTCGACCTGAAGTATGACAAGCTGCTAACGGTTCAAGACAGGGTGGCGCAGCAGATCATCAAGCAGCTGGAATTGAATCTTTCGCCTGCGGAAGCTGCGAATCTCAAACCGGAGAAACCGATTAGCACAGCCGCTTATGAAGACTACCTTCGGGGAATCGATTTTTACTCGCTGAATGACTTTGCGGCTGCGATCGAAATGCTAGAGAAAGCCACGGCACTGGAACCGAACTATGCGCCCGCATGGGCGCATCTAGGACGTGCCTACACGACAAATGCATCGCTTCAGTTCGGCGGACGAGAGGACTACGGCAAGGCACAGGCTGCTTACGAGAAGGCAATCGCATTAAATCCTGCACTGGTTGAGCCGCGAATTTATCTGGCCAATCTGCTAACCGACACCGGCAGAGTGGAGCAGGCCGTGCCCCTGCTGCGATCGGTGCTGCAAGATAGTCCCAATAATGCGGAGGCACACTGGGAGCTTGGCTATGCCTACCGCTTCGCGGGCATGCTAAAGGAATCCGTGGCGGAGTGCGAAAAGGCCCGGCAGAATAATCCTCAGGTGAAGATCAGCAGCTCTGCGATGAACAGCTATCTCTATCTTGGAGAGTATGAAAAATTTCTGCAAAGCCTGCCGGCTAATGATTCTGCTTACATTCTGTTCTATCGCGGCCTGGCCGAGTACTACATGAACCATCGCGACCAGGCGGACAAAGACTTTGATCGGGCCTTTGAGAAGAACCGGGCCTTACTCCCTGCGAACGTAGGAAAAGCATTCAGCTACTCGATCAAGCATGACGACGCCCGCGGTCTAAAGCTCCTGCAACAGACGGAAGACAGGATTGAAGAGCGCGGGGTGAGCGACCCGGAAGGCATGTACAAGGTTGCGCAGGCTTATGCGGTTTTGGGCGACAAAACCTCGGCCTTACACATGCTGCGGCATTCCATTGGCGGTGGATTTTTCTGCTATCCCTACTTCGTACGCGATCCTCTGTTACAAAGCCTTCGCGGAGAACCAGAGTTCCAAGAACTGATGAATCAGGCCCTCAATCGGCACGAGCAGTTCAAGAAGACATTCTTTTGAACGACGGCCTAAAATTCAACGCCGACGAGCCTCGACTTATTTTGCCGTTGCCTAATGATCTTCGTGCTTGCCAGGGGAAGGTATTACGATGATGTAGGCATCTGGCTGTCCCTCCCTGATCAGGTGCGGCATATTCGCGGCAGCAGGCGGCGAGCCGATGTCTTTATCGGTAGCATACGGCGCGTAAAACATGAGGTGCGGAGGTATACGAACCAGCTTGTTCCCCGCAACCAGCAGGAACCCGCTGTCGGACATCATGTACACAATCCCCGGCTTGGTTGGCGCCTTGAACTTCCCGCTCTTGTAACCATCGTCAAGTTCTGTCTTGATTTGCTCTTCTGCCTTGCCCTTGGCGCGCTGCTCTTCCACGAAGAACCGCGTGGGCAAGGTGGTCGCGGTTCCTTCAGCGTCAAAGCAGGTGGGCTCAGAGTTCCACGGAGTTTGTCTATCCACCAGGCAGGAAAAACCATTTGTTCCATCGCGAATCTTTACATAGCCAGTTCGCTCCAAGAGATAAACCGTGGCTTTGCTCGAAATCTCTTTTGGCGCCGCCGTCTCGGCAAGCTGGATTCTGTCCTCGCGGGGCAAGGAAAAGTCGTACGCCGGTTTCGGCATCTCAGTCTGGCCCATAGCGACGAACCATGGCGCAGTTAAGAATACGAAGGATAGTATTTTGCGCATTCCCTTATCCTCTTGGCTGGATACCATAGCAGAGTACCTGGAGTTACTTACGGGGGTTGTGACCAATGTGTCAGGTTATGAGATCAATCAGCGGACAGCGGGGCGAAGGGTTTGGCGTGGATCTCTAGGAGACCGGACCAAAGGTGAATAGCAGCGCCGGCGTTGTGCTAATCTAACCTTACTTAGCAGTCTTTGCGACCGGGGGCATCTAATCCAGAATGGCCCTGAAACAACAGTTTTCGCTGATCCTCATCAAGCCTTCGCATTATGACGATGACGTCTATGTCATCCGCTGGTCCGCTCAGCCGTGCCTTCCAAACCACATGCCGGGACCAAGCAGGAGCTGATTGGAAGCAGCAAATAGCGATTGTCTCATTCATAGCGCAAGGCCACCATCGGATCGATCATCGCAGCTCGACGCGCCGGAATGTAGTTCGCCAGTAACGCCACGGCAGCCAGCAAGAGGGTAAACATCAATAGCGTATAGGGATCATCGGGGCTCACGCCGAACAGCAATCCTGAAATCAGGCGCGTAAGCCCAAGTGCCGCGAGAAATCCGGTTACAACTCCCGCCAGTGCAAGCATCATACCTTGCCGCACCACCAGCCTCAGTACATCGCTGCGTTGCGCTCCCAGTGCCATACGCACTCCGATCTCGCGCACCCGCTGGCTCACGAAGTAGGCCATCACACCGTAAATTCCAATTGCCGCCAGCAACAGCGCGGTAGCCGCAAAAAACCCCAACACCTGCATGGCAAAGCGCCGGGATGCCAGCGACTCGGAGATGATGCTGCGCAGCGAACGCACGCCGAATACCGGCAGGTCGGGATCGACCGCCTGGATTTCCCGCCGGACCGCTTCTTCCAGCGCCTCGGGAGCGGCTGCCGTCCGGATATAGACCGTCATCGCGTTCACAGGAACCTGCCGCGCGGGAAGGAAGAGGTGCGGCGTGTAGGGTGCGTCGAGCCCGTCGCCGCGACTGCGGCCCACAACGCCAACAATGCGCCGCCAAGGCTGCTTCAGACCGAAAGGAAGCTTGATCTGCTTTCCAATCGCATCGTCATTAGGCCAGAACCTCTGCGCGGCCGTCTCATCGATCAAGGCAATCGGCTCGCCCTTTTCGTTGTCATCGTCGGTAAACAGCCTGCCACGGATCAGCGGGGTTCCCAATACGTTGAAGAGGCTTGGCGTCGAGACGCCAAGTTCTGCCGTGGGCGCTTCCCCGGAGCTGACGATTCGGCCCTGGATGTCGAAACCTGTGGCATTGCGCAATCCGGCGAAGGGAGTATTACCGCCACCGATGGCAGTCTCCTTGACTCCCGGCAGCGCATTTAGTCGGCGAAGAACGTCGGTCAGAAAGAGGTTGCGCTTTTCCTGCGTAGGGTAGGGATTGTTCTTAGGATCGTTGGGCACTGGCAACCAAATCTGCGCGGTTACCAGGTTGTCAGAGTTAAAGCCGGGCTGCACTTCCAGCACTTTCCAGAAACTCCGCAATAACAATCCCGCTCCCACCATGAGGACCAGCGAGAGCGCGAACTCACACACCACCAGAACACTGAGGAAGCGATGCTGCCGTGAGCCAAAACCTACGCCTCGCGATCCCTGATTGAGGTTGTCCAAGAGTCGCTGGTCCGAGACTTGTACAGCCGGGGCGAGGCCGAACAGCAATCCGGTGATCAGTGAAATCAAGAATGCGAACAGCAGCGCCCGTCCGTTCAAGGCGATTTCCGAAAGCCTCGGAAGGTTCGAGGGAACGAGGGTCAGCAGCAAGTGTTTCATCCAGAAGCTGACCGGGATTGCCAGGGCCCCGCCGCAAAGCGAAAGCACCAGGCTCTCCGTCAGCGTCTGGCGGATGAGCCTCCAACTGGTGGCGCCGAGCGCCTGACGCAGGGCGATTTCCCGATGACGCGTGGAAGATCGTGCCAGCAGCAGGCTGGCGATGTTCACACAGGCGATCAACAGCACGGCGCCGACCGCTGCCAACAACAGGGAGAGCATGAGGCTCGAGTTTCCGACGAGTTCCTGCTGCAGGGGCACCAGGCGCGGTCTCCACTGCGCCCGTGCCGGATAGTCCGTGGGATATTCCCTCTGCATGTTGGCGGCATAAGCGTCGAGCTTGGCCTGGGCTTCGGCGACACTCAGGCCGGGCTTCAGACGCGCAATGGCGCCAGGGATGAATCTCTGGCTGCGAACCGGAGGCTTGGGAAAGGGTGCGGCGGCAAATCCGGTAGCGACCCACACTTCCACATCCTGCCGCAGAGTGCGTCCGGGATGATGGAACTCGGGCGGCATCACGCCGATGATGGTGTACAGATCGGTATCGAGACGGAATGCCTGGCCCAGCACATTCGGGGCACCGCCGAACATTTTGTGCCATAAGGTGTCGCTGATAACCGCACTCTCGGAAAAACCTTCGCGCGAATCGCCAGCGTTGAAGACCCGGCCAAGTGCCGGCTTCGCACCGAGCAGAGTGAAGTAGTTCGTGCTCACCGCATTGGCTTCAACCCGCTCCGGTTTCTCCCGGCCGGTGATGTTGGCATTGATTGGCCACACGGCGGAGATTTCCTGAAACACGCCGGGGACTCTCTGGAAGTCATCGAGTTCAGGCTGCGACATGCCGGCGTCAATCAGATTGACTCCCGGCATATCATCCTTCACCGCTACTAGTTGCCCGGGTTGTTGATAGGGCAATGGCCGCAACAGGACCGCATCTACTACCGAAAACAATGCCGTGTTGGCGCCGATACCCAGGGCCAGCGTGAGCACGACCACAGCCGTAAATCCAAGGCTCTTACGGAGCAGGCGCAAGCCGTAGCGAATGTCTTGCAGCAAGGTTTCCATCCCCTCACCTCACTTCGGGCGTGCCAGCCTAGGGAATCGATGTGGAGTGGCAGACGAGGACGGCTCCGCATCGCACTCCCTGCCATGTCAATAGACGGTGATGGAGCAGGAGCAATTGTTCCGCCAGGTACCAGTTGAGATGAAGGACGGTTTTGAGAAGGTGAAGGAGGTATCGCGAGGGGCAAAAGCGAGATCAGCGTCCGCTGGCGAGAATGAGGGTTCGGAAACGGACGCAGTCCCCAGGCTGGAACCGTCTCCACTTCTCAGCCAGGCTAGGATTGGGCGCTGAGCACGACCAGCGTCATGTCATCGTTCTGCTTGGCCCCAGCAACGAAGGTATCTGCGGTTTGCATGATGCAGGCAATCGCCTCCGCCGGCGGGAGGCCCAGGCAGCCTTGAACGGTCTGGATCAACCGTTCTTCACCCCATTCTTCCTCGGCTGCATTCATGGCTTCGCTAATACCATCGGTGAACGCGAGGAACATGTCTCCCGGGGCGATCGCCAAAGTCGCTTGCTGATAAGTGGCATCTTCCAGTAAGCCGACGACCGTGCCGCAGGCTTCCAGCCGGGAGACATGGCATCCTCCGTCGCAAGGATGGAACAACATCGGCGGATTGTGGCCGGCATTCACGTACGTGAGCTGGCGCGATTCCGGATCGTATTGGGCATAGAAGAACGTCGCGTAGCGATTGGAGGCCAGCGCTTCGTGGAGTAGGCGGTTCACGTTACACATCAGCCCGGCAAGATTGTCGGGGGCGCGCGTGGCCTCGCTGCGCAGCGACGCTTGCAGGCTGGCCATCGTCAGCGCGGCGGCAATGCCCTTGCCGGAAACATCGCCGATGGCAATGCCCAGCCGTCCGCCAGGCAACGCCAGGAAATCGTAGTAGTCTCCACCGACGCCGAGCGCGGGACGGCAGGCTCCCGCATAGGCAATACCGGGGATGGGAACCAGCTTCTGGGGGAAGAGGCGCTCCTGGACGTCGCGTGCGATCTGCACCTCGCTGTTCAGGCGCTCGCGCTCCGCGACCTCGTCGGCAATCGCCGAGATGAGACGGGCATTTTCCAGCGCCAGACCGGTCTGCGCCGCTACTGATTTGAGCAGCCGCAGATCGGCTCGCGAGTAAGGCTCGTCCGAACGCTTAGGCCCGAGACTGATGAATCCCAGCAGTTCATTGCGCGCACTCAAGGGGAGCAGCAGTTCTGCGTCGAGCTGGGTGAGTCGGGAGCGATCTTCTTCCGTGACCTCCGGCTCCCGGTATAACCAGGAATGGGGATCGTCAAAGTACACGCGAGTTGGCTCTTTCCCCCGCTGGAGGACTTGCACCGTTCCCCCGCCCTTGGGAAACACCGTGTCGGGAGGTACGCCGTACCCCATCGCGTAGGCCGGACGGTATGGCCCGCCGCTCCCCAGCAATACCGCCACTCGCGGAATGTGCAGCGTCTCTGAGATGCGCTCGGCCACGGTTTGAATCAGGGAGCGCACTTCCACCATGCTGCGCACTCCATCGCTTAGTTCGTTCAGGACCTGTTCGGCATCGTAGGCTTCGCGGAAGAATCGGCGGTCGATCCAGGCGCCTGCCTTTTCCGTCAGGCGACGGATGGTGAAAATGGCAGCAAGACCCACTGCAATCACGATTATCTTTTGTGGGCGCTCACGGCTTTGTCCGATCAGGGCCACCGCAGTCACGGTGACGAGCAGTATCGCCAGCACTTGCAGTGTCCGTACGCCATTCTTCGCCAGCGCGTACTGAAGTCCCTGCCGGATGACCACGCTGACATCCATCGCTCTCTGCACCACGATCACGTACGCCAGGGTAACCGGAAAGAGCAACAACATCAGGAGCACAATTGATGTTAGCCATTCGGGAAATTCCTTTCTCCCAGTGATCCATACGGTTATAGCCAGCAGCAGGGCGGGGGTCATGGCTAGAGTCGTTCCCCAGGACAGCAAGCGTAGCCGACGCCTGGAGTCAGGCGATATGTCCCTGTAAGACTTGCTAATGATGAAAAAGAAAAAACAGCTCACCAGAAAATAGGCGTACAGTTCCGAGGCGATGTGCACGTGGCGAAGAGCACGATAAAGCGGCGCCACCGACGAATAATTGTTTACATCCCCTATGGCAACGATTACGGAACTGACTCCCGCGACGGCATAGGGAGCTACCACAATCCAGGGCAGCCATTTCCACAATATGCCTGGACGCTGGAAGAAGGGCATCGTCTCCGGGAAGTAATAGCCGAAGAGGAACATGAGGATGGGCCATAATATCCACAGCAGGGAGGTATACCCTACCACTAACTTCATCAGACCCGGGCCCCAGCCTTCCACACCAAAGCTTCCCGGCAATACCTGGGAAAATACCAGGAATAGTCCCAGAAGAAGCCACGCGGAGAGATCGTTAGGCCGGACCAGTACTACCCAGAACCCCAGAACCATAAAGACGGGAGGCATCAACACGAAGAAGGGAATGAGAATCGTCTTTTTCTCTATCCAACTGCGGCCGGGCGTGACGGGAAGCAAAATGGTGCGAGCCCGGGAATTTGGCGCAGGCGATCTGACCGTGACTGCCAGTGCTTTTCCGGGAGCCACATTCATTACTGCTTCCCAGAAGACCACTCTTCCGGTGTAGGCGCGGCCGTTGATGGAGATCAGGATATCGCCCTTGCGCAGACCAGCCGCCGAAGCCTTGGCATCGACATACTCCAGTGAGGCGGTGGCCACGCCCGGCACGAATGCTGGAAAGTCCGTCGAGACATGGCGAAGAATCCCCCGCGTCGATCCGATCTGAAAGAAAACGGCAACCGCGAACAGGAAAGCTAGAAGAATGTAGCGAACTACAAACCGCGGCACGCGCGCAGCAGCTACGCCTTCCCGGCTCATGGTTGCATCCGATGCCATGCGCGATGATTGTAACCTGAGTTCTCGCCCAGGACCTGCGGCAAAGATGGAACTGGAAACCTAAAAGCTGCACACGGCTGCGCCCGCTAGCCGAAAAAAAAATGCCAGCCCGCCGTAGCGAGCTGGCACTTATCACCTCACACCAACAGGTTCGTTAGTGCAGGAAGCCGTTGTCGATCGCTCCGTTCTCGTAGTTGCTGTTGATGTTGGCCACAGCAGCGTCGAGGTCGGAGACGCTCATACCATGCGGCAGCTGCCAGGTTTGCCCGCCGAGCACGGCATTCGCCAGGTCCATCACCTGCTGTACGGTGTATCCCCACAGAGGACCACTGTTCACGGTCATGTTAGCGAATCCCGCCCCGGTGATTCCCGCAGCGGAGTAGTCAATGTTCAGACGCAGCGCCAGCACGTCACCAGCGAACTGGCCGGCTGACGAATTGGTTGGGTTGGTCGCGTTGCCTCGCAACACCCCGGGGTTACCCCCTTGCAGCACGAAGTTCCCGACCGCGGATGGGTTGGTAAACGTCAGAGTGTAGCCGCTGCTTGAACCAATTACAACGTTGCCATGTGGGTAGCAGACGGGGTAGTTCCTCTGCAGAATCGCACCCGGATTTCCGCTGTGCGAGCAGGAGTTCCACCCGTTGCAAGTGTACGTCGTGTGTTGGCACCCTGACTGGCACTGGGTGCTGCCGGTCGGGGAGTTGTTGCCGATGTAATTCGAACCACCGTTGCCGCAGCCACCGCCGGTAACGTACGACTTGTAGTTCTCCGGTGTGCCCGCGGGATCAGAGTTGTGGTACTGGCTGGTGTGATTGTCGTCCACCGGCTTGATACCGAGTTGAGTCACGTCGCTGTTGAAGCGCGTGTACACAGCCGCAGCCCATTGCCACTGCGTCGTGACCCCAGTCACATCCGTGGACATGCGTCCAATCACCTTTACATTCGTGATACCGCCCGGCATTCCGCCGTTCGGCACCAGGTATGGGATTCCGGTCACGAACGCGTTACCGGACAGCGACGTGGGTACGGTCACGGTGAAGACATTGGAGCTCGGATCGAAGCTTAAGGTTGATGTGGTGACGTTCGGGTTATAGACGACAATCCCGCCAGGCACCGTAAGGTTGAAAGGCGCTCCGCTGATCGTACCTTCGACCAGGACGTTGTCGAAGCGCACCGTCGCTACCGAGTGGCTTGGCAACCCGCTGGCCTTCAGATGGACGCTCAGCCAGATGTAGTTGCCGCCCGAAATCGGCGTACCGTTGAAGTTGGTTGTGACCTGGGTAGTCGAGGTACAGATGGGTTTGAAGTAGCCGAAGTTGAAATCGGTACGGTTCTGACCCGTAGTCAGTGTCCCGGTCGCACAATTCGGCGTAACGAGTCCATCGAGGTCGTAGGTCTGAATGAAGCCTACCGGAAGGGTTGACGCCTCCACACAGACGGTGTACGTACCCGCCGGCAGACCAGAGAAGAGATAGTTGCCGTTTGCACTGGTAGTTTGCGTCGCAATGACAGTGCCGCTGCTGTTCTCCAACTGCACGATCACGTTGTTGAGACCTGGTTCGCCAGAATCCTGAATGTCGTTAGCATTCTGATCGTTCCAGACGCGGATACCAATACTGCCGAGAGGCGGCGCCGCCACGGTTACGGAACAGTGAACCGTCCCATGGTTGCCCGCCGAGTCGGTCACCGTCACTGTGTAGTTATAGGTGCCGCTCGCCGTCGGCGTACCCGAGATCGTGCCGCCGCTGGAGATGCTTACGCCCGGAGGCAAGCCCGTCGCCGTGAAGGTGTACGGTGCGCCCGTTCCTCCGCTGCCCGTCATCGTCACCGGCGTGATCGCCACTCCCTGCGTTGCCGTGATGCTCACGCAAGTCGAACTCACCGGCGGCGCCACCGTCACCGAGCAATGAACAGTCCCGTGGTTACCGGCCGAATCCGTGACGGTCACGGTGTAGTTGTAGGTGCCGCTCGCCGTTGGCATCCCCGAGATGGTCCCGCTGGTCGAGATGTTCACCCCCGGAGGCAGGCCCGTGGCCGTGAAGGTGTACGGTCCACCTGCACCGCCGCTGCCCGTCATCGTTACCGGGGTGATCGCAACTCCCTGCACCGCCGTGATGCTCACGCAGGTCGAGCTCACCGGCGGAGCTACCGTCACCGAGCAGTGCACCGTCCCCTGATTACCCGCCGAGTCCGTCACCGTCACCGTGTAGTTGTAAGTCCCGCTCGCCGTCGGCGTACCCGAGATCGTCCCGCTGGTCGATATGCTCACGCCCGGAGGTAAGCCGGTAGCGGTGAAGGTGTACGGTCCACCCGCTCCTCCGCTGCCCGTCATCGTCACCGGCGTGATGGCTACGCCCTGCACTGCAGTGATGCTCACGCAGGTCGAGCTCACTGGCGGAGCTACGGTCACTGAGCAATGCACTGTGCCCTGATTCCCTGCCGAGTCGGTCACCGTCACCGTGTAGTTGTAGGTGCCGCTCGCCGTCGGCATACCTGAGATTGTGCCGCTGCTGGAGATGTTCACGCCCGGAGGCAGTCCCGTCGCGGTGAAGGTGTACGGTCCACCTGCACCTCCGCTGCCCGTCATCGTCACCGGCGTGATCGCCACACCCTGCACCGCCGTGATGCTCACGCAAGTCGAACTCACCGGCGCTGCCACTGTCACCGAGCACTGCACCGTTCCCTGGTTCCCGGCTGAGTCGGTCACTGTGATTGTGTAGTTGTAAGTCCCGCTCGCCGTTGGCGTACCCGAGATGGCGCCACTGGTCGAAATGCTCACACCCGGAGGCAGACCGGTAGCTGTGAAGGTATACGGTCCACCCGCACCGCCGCTGCCCGTCATCGTCACCGGCGTGATCGCCACGCCTTGCACCGCCGTTATGCTGACGCAAGTCGAGCTCACCGGCGGAGCTACCGTCACCGAGCAGTGCACCGTCCCCTGATTGCCTGCCGAGTCAGTCACCGTCACGGTGTAGTTGTAGGTGCCGCTCGCGGTAGGCATACCTGAGATGGTGCCGCTGGTCGAGATGCTTACACCCGGAGGCAGACCTGTCGCGGTGAAGGTATACGGTCCACCTGCACCTCCGCTGCCCGTCATCGTCACCGGCGTGATCGCTACGCCCTGCACAGCCG
>JBARGS010000281.1:0-9591 GCA_049798495.1 Candidatus Korobacteraceae bacterium
TCGTCGGCAAGCCCGTTGCCATGCTGCTGCTCAACGGCAACGCGACGGTCACGGTCTGTCATTCCAAGACGCGCGATCTGCCGGAGGTCTGCCGCCGCGCCGACATTCTGGTCGCGGCCATCGGCAAAGCAGGCATGATCACGCCCGACTTCGTGAAGCCCGGCGCCACGGTCATCGACGTCGGCATGAACACCATTACCGATCCCGCGGAGTTCAAGGAATTCTTCGCCGGCAACGAAAAGCGCGAGCACGACTTCGCCACCAAAGGCTCGACTCTAATCGGTGACGTTCATCCCAAAGTCGTCGAAGTCGCAGGAGCGATGACACCCGTCCCCGGCGGCGTGGGCCCGCTGACGATCGCGATGCTGATGAGCAACACAGTGAAGGCAGCGAAACTGCGACGTGGCGAGAAGGTGAGTAGTCTGGCAGTGCGATAGGTTGCAACATCCTTCGCCAGCTGCCACTCATTCGAAAACCGCGAATGAGTGGGGCACGCGGCCAAAATTAAGGGAGGCGCTGTGATTCCAGAGATTGAGATGACGCGAAACTACCATCGCTACTTAAAACATTTGGTTGAGGACGGAACGCTTGGCGACTATAAGCGGACCAACAACCAGAACAGTGAATGAGTGAGGCACCCAGCACCCAGCCGACGTCCAGCTACTGTGCAACCGCTCTAACCCTACGGCGCGATAATCTCGTACGAAACAATCTTCCACTGCCCGCCCTCCTTGCTCCACAGAAACGCCAGCGACGCGGCATGTTCGCCCGGCGTGCGCACGGCAAACAGTGTCCCGTAATAGTTGCCGTAGGTAGGGGTCTCCGATTCCACCGGTTGGTAGGGATGCTGGCGCGACTCCTTCTCGCACATGAAGGTTTCCGCCAGAGAGTCGGGCACGGCCACCACGGTGTAGGCGTCCTCGCCGGCATGTGGAACCAGCTTCAGGCCGGGATGATCGGGATCGACCGGCTCGACCACATCCGCCAGATGCTTCGACGCTCCCACATCCTGGTCAATCGCGTTCAGCGAGTCGCGCAGGTAGCTGGAGTACTGCGCGGACGTCTTGGCCTCTGCCTGGCCGGGCTGGAGATAAAGATTGACGCAAGCGTAGCTGCGCGGCGAGAAGTAGCTGATAGCCGCATCATATTTCCTCTTGATCAGCCAATCCCGCAGAAACTCGCTGGTCGCGCCGAGCAGTGCCGGATCGCCTGGCGTGCGCTCTTCCGCGACCGCTGGCGTGGGCGCGGGGCGAGTGTCGGGAACCTCCTGCGGCTTGGCGTCCTCGGGTTCCACATCCCACGAAACCACCTTCCAGTAGTTCCCATCTTTCGTCCAAAGTACGGTGATGATCTGGCCAGCTTCCTGCGGCGGCGTCAGCCGAAAGGTAGAGCTGTAATATCGTCCTGCTTTCTGCGCTTTGCCTGACTGGCGAGAGGCTTCGTACTCCTGCAAGGCCTTCTGATCGTCGCACTCGAACTCCGGCGCAACTCCATTAGGCACGCTGTAGATCGCGAAAATGTTTCCGTACTGCTGCTTCACAAGGGTCAAGCGGGAATCGTCAACTGGCGAGGCCTTCACCACATCCTGCAGATTTGCCGGCTTGCCCAGCAGGCGATTGGCAGCAGCCATGTCTTTCGCGGCGAGGTAGGGAGCTGCCGCCGTATTGA
This sequence comes from Candidatus Korobacteraceae bacterium, assembly GCA_049798495.1. GTDB lineage: Bacteria > Acidobacteriota > Terriglobia > Terriglobales > Acidobacteriaceae > Bog-257. The sequence goes on from JBARGS010000281.1 coordinate 1,669, forward strand.
TCTCGGCGCCCGCCTGCGGACCGTACTCCTCCAGGCAGGCATAGGAGCGCGGCGACAGATACGCGGCCGCCAACTCCGGCTTCTGCTCCACCAGCCACGAGTTCATGTAATCGAATACTGCGTCCTCGAGTTTGCCGTTGCCCTTGCGCGGAACCGGAGGAATGTCGCCGCTGGCGGCGATGGCTTCGGTCGAATCCGGCTCCGACAGGTCGAGACCAAACAAATTTCTCCACCAGTCAGTCAGGCCCTGCCAGCGCTGCAGGTGCCGCTGCGTATTGTTGCCGGCGCGCACGTCGGAGTTTGCCGCCGTGAGATGGCCGTTGACCAGCGCCTGGGGAAATTTCGACGAGCGGTAGTCCACATCGATGTCGGCATGACGTTCGTCTTTCGACATGGAGACCTGGATGGTGGGAGCGCTGCCGTCCTGGCGATAGTTCAAGGGGTAGCCATGATGATAGACGGTATTGTCGCGGTCGCGAAAAAACTGTGCCGACTCTTTCAGCTTCTGCACCGCGTCCGGCTTCAAGACGACATACTGCGGAACTGCAAGTCTCCTCGCGCCTTGGGCACCTTGCCATTGATGGTCTCAATCGACTGCACCAACTCCAGCGCGTTCCCCATCGGCTGGCCCGACTTGCCGGTCAGCTGGGTCGTCATCAGGGCATGGGTGATGGCTTCGAACGTGGTGCGCGTCGAAAGCGAGAGCTCGTTGTAATCGGAGGGCGGCAGGTTCTCGTGCATCACCTTGTTGTAATCGGCGTACCAATCATCGACCAGCTGCTTCTGCTGCGGTTTCAACTGTTCGTAGGTGCCGCGAAAGGCTGGACTGGACTGGGCCGGCTGATTCTGGGCAAAGGCTCCAATCGTTAACAGGATGACGAAGATACTTGAGAGCTGCATTCCATCTCACCTCAGAGTCCTGACGAAACCCACAACTCCGCCAGCGGGGCCGGGATGATTCTTTGATTTCACTGATTGCATTTGCCGGCGCGTCGATCCTGATCATCGAATACCGAAGCCTGATTCAGCCCAAACATTCTGCTGTAGATCGCTCAAAAATGGAAGGCGCGCGTGTTGTCTGCTCTACTTCGATGATATGCGCGTGTTCCTGCGCAGAACTGACGGCTCACCTCCCTTCGACTTCGCTCAGGGCAGGCGCCGGCACAGTTATCACAGAGAAGAGACAAAAGAAAACTTCATGCCTCCGTGTCTCTGTGGTGAAATTGCTGTTGTAGTTGGAAAGGCTCGCTCAACCGCAAGGAGAGACGAATGCGTTCTACGAGAATTTACCTTCTGCTGATGGTGGCCGCCGTGGCCATGAACTCCGCTCTCGCCTTGCGTGCTCAGGCGGCTGCTCAGCCGGTCAATCCCGACAAGCCCTTCGTGGCCGAGTATTACTACAAGGCCAAGTGGGGTTACGCCGACGAGTTCATCGCGCTGTTCAAGAAAAATCACTATCCGCTGCTGAAGAAGGAAATCGAGCTCGGCCGCATTCTGAAGGTGACTGCCACCCAGCCTCGTTATCACGCTGTGGAAGACGGCCGCTGGGACTATCGCGTGACCATCGTCTTCAAGAACGCGGCCATCGCCAGCGATGACTTCGACACGGCTCCACTCTTGCAGCAGCTCTTCCCCGATCAGGAAACTTACAAGCGCGAGGAGAAGCGTCGCTTCGAAATCCTGGAAGCCCACTGGGACGTTCCCATCAAAGCCGTCGAACTTGACGCCAAGTGACGAGTGTTGCGGCTGATCATTTGGCAGAAATTCGAAACGTTGTTCATTCACCACAGAGTCACGAAGGCACAGAGGAAAACAGAAAGAAAATCTTCTGTGCCTCCGTGGTGAACTCACGCTCTTGTTCCGAAGCACCCAGTTACTTCGCATCTTTCAGGATGACATCCGCCGCCTTCTCGCCGATCATGTAAACCGCGCTGACGATGAAGAATCCGGGGATGCGTGGGAACACGGAAGCATCCACCACGCGCAGTCCCGTTGTCCCGTGAACACGGAAGTCGCTGCTCAGCACGCCACCCTGCTCTCGCGCGCCGATGGGACAACTGCACGAAGCATGATGTCCCCACGCGGTATGGCGAACATAGTCCCGCAGCTCGTCCTCCGACTGCACCGCGTCGCCGGGCGATTCCTCCTCGGCAATCACCCCAACGCTTTTGAGGTGCGCCGTCATCTTGCGGACGAATCGGATTCCGCTGACCACCGAGTCGAGGTCCTGATCGTTGTCCGGCGTGCCGTCCTGGAAATAGCAGAAATCGACAGCCGGCGGATCGAGTGGATCGGCGGAGCGCAGCGTGACCTCGCCCGCGCAGTTATTGGTGTGCGCCTTCAACACCGCCCAGGTCAGGTAGTTCAGGTGTTCAGCGAACTCGCGCGAATAGCCCGGATAATATCCCCCAAACTTCCCCAGCAGAGCCATGCAGAACAAATCAGGCAGCGGCCGCTCCGGCGCCGAGCGCTTGAACAACGTAACAACCGCGCCATTGGTCATGTAAGGCCCGCTGCGGCATCGCTGCCATTGTTTGAATTGAGGATCGGTTGCGTCGAACTTCGCCCCGCGAAAAACCTCCCACTCCGGGAAATTCATGCGATTGACTACGCCCGCTTCGTAACGGTCCTGCAAATTCTTCCCGACACCGGGCAGGTCAACTTTCACCTCAATGCCGTGACGCTCGAGTTGGGCCCGACCGCCAATGCCGGAGAGCATGAGCAATTGCGGCGTGTTGAAGGCCCCGCCCGCAAGAATAACTTCTCGCGAAGCGCGAGCTTGACGACGTTCGCCCGCATGGGCGCTGGGCTTTGCGGAGGCGCGGTAGAGCCGCTCTCCCTGAAGATACTCAACTCCAACGGCGCGCCGGTTTTCATCGAGCAGAACCCGCGTCACTAGAGCATTCAATACGACTTTTAAACGATCGGGATGCTTGGATGCCACCTTCAAGACGCGCTCCCGCGAGCCGATGCGCGCATGTTTGTGGGTGGTGAGCGGGAGAAAACGCAAACCAATCGAATTCCCCCGTACCGTACGCCAATCGTTCGGATCGAGCTGGCTCTCCAGGAGCCAGCGCGCACGGTCCACTTTCTCGCCAATGTCGGCGATGGCCACTAGAGCCGAATCGGCAATCACCCTGAACAGGTCCCAGTTGTTCATCGACAACATGGGAATGGCCTTCTCGGTGTGCAGCCATCCGCGGAAGCCATGCCGCGTGGGATTGATTCCCAGCCAAGATAGCCAGCGATAGGGAAGGCGGTAATGGCAATCCTCCATGCGCTCGAAATACCGCCGCATGTTGGAAGCGTTCCACGAAGAATCGCCAGTGACAGTCGCGATGTCGTCCCAATCCGCGTCGTGCGGATACACCAGGATCATCGCGTTGTGCGCGGTGCATCCGCCCAGCGTACCGGCGCGCGGATAGAGAATGCCATCGACGCGCCGGCCGCCGAACTCGCCAACATATTTCGGATCACGCCGTTGCGTCTGCTCGTCGCGATAATGGCGAACGAAGAAGTCCCAACGCAGCGCCTCATTCTCCGAGGCGAAGGCGTGAAACACCGGCACATCGTAATCGTGCGGAAGACGGTTGACCTCAGGCTGAACAGGATCTCCGCCGCGCAACTCGCGCGGATCGCCCCCGGCTTCGAGCAGCATCACCGTGTGTCCCGCTTCGGCCAGGCGCGCGGCGACGGTTCCTCCACCCGCTCCGGAGCCGACCACAATGTACTCGCAGTCCGCCTGCAATGATTTCTGCTCTGCCATTCGAGCCCTCGCCCCTCGCAGCGGTCAGCTCCCGCCTCGCACGTCTTGAGAACCAAATAGTTGAATGAGACGCCGCTGGATTGCGAGGGCAATTATATCTAGGGAGTCGCTCTGCTTACGGCACCAGGCCACCGCGCGCCCATCGCCAGGTGAAGTAGCAATAGCGGCTTGGTGAATGGTCGACCAGTTCGCCGGGGGGCGGCTCTTGCGAGGTGTAATCGATCGCGGCAGCCGCTGCTACGCTGAGCGCCTTCACGATGGCCCGCAATTCACCGGATTCGTCGACTCCGTCGGGCTTGATGTCGCCGTTCTGCTCGATGTGCATCAGTCCGGAGGTGTGATCGTAAAACAAGTCCTTGGGAGGAACGGTGGTAACCAGATCGCGATTGTCGACGAAGCGATAGATGCCCAGGTCAGCCGCAGCCTCGAGCTTATCGCAAAACGCCTTGTTCCCGGCGCGTGGCGAGCCGAAGGTAATAAGCGCCAGCTTGCCCGCGTTGAAGCGAGCGACGGCCAGGGTGGCGAGCGCGGCGCCCAGACTGTGTCCGGTGAAGAAGATCGGTGCAGCCGGATGGGTGCCGCGATATTCGGTCAAAGCGGTGCGGACCTGCTCCCATACTGCATTCAGCGCCAATTGAAATCCGCCGTGAACACCCGGCTCATGCGTGTCGAACGGATTCAGAATCGGATCGCGCAGTCCCAGGTGGAACAGTGTTTTCTTTGCATCGGCGGGCGCGGGGACATCCAGAGTTTCGCGCACCGGCAGTAATGTGAGATCCACCAGCGAGTCGGTCCAGTCATCCTTCTCGGTTCCGCGGAATGACAGCACGGCAAACTTCGCGTTGTAAGCAAAGAACGCCTGTGTGCCGTGTGCGGTTCCGCTCCAGTCGCCAATTTTCTGGTAGGTGAGGCCCGCACGTTGCAGGAACGAATCGAACTGCAGTTTCGGAATCAGGTCGGAACCAGTCCTGCCATAGGCCAGCATCGCCGCGTCCGCCATCCACGCGGCTGTGAGTGGTGCGTCAGCGTCGATCGGGTCCGGCAATGGTTGACGAAAATATTGATAGCCGCGCTGCGGATAAAACAGATGCTGCCAATCCGGCGCAGGCAGATCGTACCAGTTTGTCGGCGAAGCAGACGCTAAGGCTGACATAGTGCGTGCATCATAGCGCAATCGACTCACGTTTCCGCGAAATAGAACGCACCTGTGTGGCTGAAATGTGTTCACGCCGCCGCCGGCGGTTTGCTTCACCACTAATATGCTATGGCTGTAGTGAATCGCATTCGCTATAGTGCTCACCAACACAAAACAACTGTAAACGGGGCGACACTCGACCAACATTCTCCGCGCACGTTGCTACTTGCGTGGCGAAGAGTTCTCCACTTCCTGCCACTGCTGTGGGGCAGCAATCGAGGCTTTGGGATCGCTCCGGACAAACGGCGTCGGTAGGTGAAAATCGCAAGGAGCTCAACCTCATGACTCAGGTTCGCAGTGGGTGGTGCTGGTGTTTTGGGCTGATCGCTGTTCTTCTGCTCGCGGGCTGCAACAAGCCTGAACCGGGCCACGTCCAGGATGAAGCGCGGCTCGCCGGTCGTCCTGCGTCGTCGTTTCCGGCTGCTGACGAAGATTATTTCCACGACATGGATCAGGACGCCCACGGCATCCTGGCGCTCACTTCCGACGAGATCAAGGGCCGCAACATGTGGCTGGTATGGACCGGCGGCGATGATCATCTCTGGGACGTGATGACGGTCAAGAGCGTCGGTACTTTCGATCTGCTGAAGACGCTTTCGTCTTATCCCGGTCTGAAGGCCAGCCGCGACAACCGCTGGAACTACCTTGGCCTGGTCAACGAGCCTTGCTTCAAGAAAGCGACCGGCCCAGATCCTAATCGATATGGTCTTTGGCTCGACACACGCGATCCCAGTTGCCCTGCCGATCCCTTCGAGAACGAGCAGAAGTATCCCGGGGTGAAGATCGGCGCGCGCGGGAAGAACATTCCGGTTGGCTCGTATTACGGCTATTCCACAGGCATTGTTGGACTGCGCCTGTTCCCTAATCCCGATTTCGACGAAGCCGCCGCGAAGAAGTGGGACGCGAACAAGTACTACACCGATCCCAGCTACTACAACGACAAGAACCTGATTCGGCCCTATCGCGTGGGCATGTCGTGCGCCTTCTGCCACGTTGGGCCAAGTCCCATCAAACCTCCCGCCGATCCGGAAAATCCCAAGTGGGAGAACCTATCCTCCAATGTGGGAGCTCAGTATTTTTGGATCGATCGCATCTTCGCCTGGGCATCGGATCCCAGCAGCTTCCCGGTGCAACTGTTCCGCACCTCGCGTCCGGGAACGCTCGACACCTCGCTGGTCTCGACCGACAACATCAACAATCCGCGCACCATGAACGCGGTTTATGGCCTGATGCCGCGCCTGGATGTCGCCAAGCGCTGGGGCAAGGAGACTTTGGCCGGCGGTGAACTCAACAACAAACAGTTCAACGAGTACGTTCACCAGGGGCCGCTGATGGCATTCTTCCAGCCGCCCAATACGGTTTGGAGTGCGCGCATTCTGAAGGACGGGTCTGACTCTGTGGGAGCTCTGGGCGCGCTCAATCGCGTGTATCTGAATATCGGGTTGTTCAGCGAGGAGTGGCTGCTGCACTTCCGCGCGCTGGTTGGCGGCAAGCCGATCTCGCCCATCGAGATCGCTGTCGCCAATAAAAACTCCGCTTACTGGGAAGCTACCGAGGCGCAGACTCCCGACATGGCGCTCTTCTTTCTGAAGAGCACCGCGCCGCACTTGTTGAAAGATGCTCCCGGCGGCGACACATACCTCACCAAAGACAACGCCAAGCTGGATCGCGGCAAGATCGTTTTCGCCGAACGCTGCGCGCGCTGCCATTCCAGCAAGATTCCTGAAGGCGCGCCTGGCATGGATGCCGGCGGCGGCTGCTCCGGTAAGAACTATCTTGACTGCTGGAACCAGTATTGGGCGTGGACCAAGACGGACGACTTCAAGACAAAGATGCGCGCCATCGTGCAGCAGCCCGACTTCCTCGAGGGCAACTATCTCTCCACCGACATGCGCGTGCCGGTGACGCTGCTACAGACCAACGCCTGCAGTCCGCTGGCGACCAACGCCATCGCGGATAATATCTGGGACAACTTCTCCTCGCACACCTACAAAGATCTGCCGTCGGTCGGTAACATCACCTGGTATCACCCGGTGAGCGGCGAGCCGCGCACTTACCCGATGCCCGCCGGTGGCCGCGGCTACACGCGTCCTGCCTCGCTGATCAGCGCCTGGTCCACCGCGCCCTTCCTGCTGAACAACAGCGTAGGGAAATTCAATGCCAGCCCTTCGGTCGCCGCTCGCATGGACTCGTTTAACGATTCCATCGAGAAGATGTTGTGGCCGGAGAAGCGTGACAAAGATTCGGTGCTGGGCGACAAGGTTCCGGGTACCATCGATCGCACCACCCAAACCAGCTATCTACGCATTCCCGCCGGCTATCTGCCTGAACTGCTCAAGCCGCTGCAGAGCTTCGGGCAGCGCTACTTCCCGTGGCTGGTTGGCGACGATGGCATCGTCATCGGCCCGATTCCCGCCGGGACGCCAGTCGATCTGCTGGCCAATGTCGATCTCCTCGGCGAATCGACTGGTGTTGAAGACAACGTAAAGCACCAGGAAAAAGTTGTGGCCCTGCTGCTCAAGGTCAAGCACGATCTGGAGAGCCTGCCGCCAAACGCCAGCGATGAGCAGGCACGGCAGGTATTCGCCAACCTCGTCGATCCTCTTCTCGAAGTGAGCAAGTGTCCCGACTTCGTGGTCAATCGCGGCCACTACTTCGGCACCAGTTCCTTCAAGGAGGAGCCGCCGTTGAGCGACGACGACAAGCGCGCGCTGATTGAGTACATCAAGACGTTTTAGAGCTTGTTTTCATCTCAAGAGTCGCTCTGCCTATCAGGGCATGGCTTCACAGTCTGGGGGAAAACTCTAGCCGGCGCGGTTTTGAAGGGGCGCACCTTTAGGGAAGCTCTGATTAAGTCCCGGTTTTGAAAGGGCACGGCTTTAAGCCGTGCCGCAAGCGTCGCAAAATCAACGGGGCTTTAGCCCTTGCGGCAAGTTCGACAAGTTATTCAGAGTCTCCTTAG
>JBARGS010000282.1:0-5858 GCA_049798495.1 Candidatus Korobacteraceae bacterium
TGCGGCACGGCTGAAGCCGTGCCCTGACACAGAACTCTTGTGAGACGATGGGATGAGTTCCGGTTCACGCGCTGTAGAAGAACAGATTCGCCTCGCCGCGTCGCTGTTGCGCTCCGGCAAGCTGGTCGCCTTTCCCACCGAGACGGTCTACGGTCTTGGGGCGAATGCGCTCGATGCCGACGCCGTCGCGCGCATCTTTGAGGCCAAGGGCCGGCCAAGCTCGAGCCCCGTCATTGTCCACGTCAGCAACATGGCGATGGCGCAGACCGTTGCTGCGGAGTGGCCGGAAGAGGCCGCCGTGCTGGCGCGAGCCTTTTGGCCTGGCCCTTTGACGCTGGTGCTGACCAAGCAACCGGCCGTTCCGTCGATCGTCACCGCCGGCCTGCCGACGGTGGGCGTTCGCATGCCGGATCACCCGGTTGCGCTCGCGCTGATCGAAGCGGCGCAGGTTCCTGTCGCGGCGCCCAGCGCCAATCGTTTCAGCATGCTTTCACCCACGACGGCGGAGCACGTTCGGCGAAGTCTTGGCGATCGCGTTGACTACGTACTCGACGGCGGTCCCTGCACGGTGGGAATTGAATCTACAGTGTTGTCGCTCACGGGAGATGAGCCCGTGCTGCTGCGACCGGGTGGAATCTCTCGCTCGCAGATCGAGGACCTGATTGGGCCAATAGGCCGGCTGACGGAGGCTCCAGCCCATGCTCATCCCTCGCCCGGCATGCATCCGCAGCACTACAGTCCGCGGACAAAACTGGTGCTGGTTTCGGGCGGCGAGGTGCCGAGGTCCGGGGGCGGGGCATACTTGCAACTCCATCATCGCCCGCAAGGCGAAGTCATGGAGATCGTCCACATGCCCACGGACGCGGTAGGGTATGCGGTTCAGCTTTACCGCGTTCTGCACGATCTCGACGCGCTCGACTATGACTGGATTGCCGTGGATTCTCCAGAGAGTACTCCGGAGTGGGAGGCGGTACTTGACCGTTTGAAGCGGGCGGCTCATCGAGCGCCTGAATCGACCCGGAAATAGGGGGTTACGGCAGGCTCCAAGGCTGACTATAATCAAAACAGGAGCACTTCTGTGGCCAGCCGCACCCAGTCAAATCTGCCGGTCAGCGCTTTTCATCCGGGGCGTGGCTTCGGCGTGCGTGCTACCTGGTCACGAGCCATCTCTACTCGTGCGGACGTCAAGCTGGCTCCCTGCATGGCCCGTCCAAATCTCTTCTCCGGCGACTAACTCTTCCACTCTTGGTCACCGTCCCGCGCTGTTCCGTCGAACCAGATCGAGCTAGCGGGCTGACAAAAGCTCCGGCGCACAACTGGCGCCGCAAGCCTTTCGGAGGAGAACAACATGTCCGCGAATACTCTTATTCCCGTTGCTGGGCCAAATATCAAGACGGCTCTGCCCGGACCCAATGCCCGCCGCATTCTTGAAGGCGATCAGCGCTACATTTCACCGTCCTATACCCGCTCTTATCCCATGGTAGCCAAGCGCGGCCGCGGCGTCATCGTCGAAGATGTCGATGGCAACGAGTTTCTCGATTTTTCCGCCGGCATCGCCGTGACCTCAACCGGTCACTGCCATCCCGAGGTCGTCGCCGCCATTCAGAAGCAGGCTGCCGAACTGATTCACATGTCGGGCACCGACTTCTACTACGAAAGCATGGTCACACTGGGCGAGCGCCTGTCGAAGATCGCGCCCATGAAAGGGCCGCACAAGATTTACTACGGCAACTCCGGCGCCGAGGCGGTGGAAGCCGCGCTGAAGCTGGCGCGCTACCACACCAAGCGCCAGAACGTGATTGCGTTCTACGGCGCATTTCACGGACGCACTATGGGCGCGTTGTCGCTGACCGCCTCCAAGCCGCAGCAGCGCCGGCGCTTTGCGCCGCTGGTTCCCGGCGTTACGCACGTGCGCTATCCCGATGTCTATCGCGGATGCGTCGGCGGCGGCCAGGAAGCCGAAGCCTTCGCCCTCGGCTGCGCGCGCTTCATCGAAGAGAAGCTGTTCAAGACGACGCTGCCGCCTGAGGAAGTCGCTGCGATTTTCGTCGAGCCGATTCAGGGCGAGGGCGGCTACGTGGTCGCGCCCACGGTGTTCATGCAGGAGCTGCGGCGCATTTGCGATCGTCACGGCATTCTGCTGGTGGCCGACGAGGTGCAGTCGGGCGCAGGCCGCACGGGAAAGTGGTGGGCGATCGAGCATACCGGCGTCGAGCCGGATATTGTCTGCAATGCAAAGGGCATCGCCAGCGGTATGCCGCTCGGCATCATGATGTCGAAGGCCGAAATCATGGACTGGGTGCCGGGTTCGCACGCGTCAACCTTCGGCGGCAATCCTGTCTGCATCGCGGCTGCGCTGGCTACCATGGACGTCCTCGAACGCGAGGGCATCAAGAACGCAGAGGTTGTCGGACGCCATATCATGGATCGCATTGCCAATTGGCCGCAGCGGCTCGACCTGGTGGGCGATGTTCGCGGTCGCGGCTTGATGATCGGAGTCGAGATCGTCACCGACAAGGCAGCCAAGACGCAGGGCGGCGCGGAACGCGATCGCATCGTCGAGCTGGCTTTCGAGCGCGGCGTGCTGTTGCTGGGCTGCGGTCCGAACAGCATTCGCATTGCGCCGCCGCTGATCGTCAGCAAGGAGCAGGCGGACATTGCGATGGATGTGCTGGAAGAGTGCATCCACATTGTCGCCGGCAAGCCGCACACGAAGTCGTCGACCGTTGGCAAGCAAACCGGCGCGTAGCCAACCTCTGGTAAACAGCGACTCACAGTGACAGCCCGGCCCTAGCCCGAAATCAGGGCTAGAGCGGGGCACCCAGATTACTTCATTAGTCCCACTACGATCGCCCGGCGCCAGCCCGAAACCAGGGCACCCCGTATGCGACTAATGAGAACGAACATTGGGCGCCCCATTCTAGGCCCTCCATTGGCCTAGGGTGGGGCCGTCACGGCATACGGTACGGACCGTCACAGACAACGTCCCCTTTCTGACTATTCTCGAAACATGCCGCGCGGACTGGAGCGCTACCACGAAGCTCGCGATCTGCACTTCATTACCTTCAGTTGCTATCACCGCCAGCCATTGCTAACCCCAGTCCTGACCAAGAACTTATTTGAGCTGGCTTTGGAAAAGAGCCGCGTTCGCTACGACTTCTTCGTGACCGGATACGTGGTTATGCCGGAGCACGTCCACCTGCTCATCAGCGAACCCGAGGGCGGGACGCTTGCCAGCGCGGTGCAGAGCATCAAACAATCGCTTTCGCGAAGGATAAGTACACCCAGCGGTCACTTCTGGCAGGCTCGTTACTACGATTTCAATGTCTATACGCCCGGCAAACGCGTCGAAAAGCTGCGCTACATTCATCGTAATCCGGTGAAGCGAGGCCTGGTCGACCGCCCGGAGGATTGGCCATGGAGCAGTTTTCGTCACTACACGACGGGCGAGAGGGGAATCGTCGAGATTGAATCCTGGTGGACCGCGACAGCGCGAGAACGGACAGGAATCGTGCCAGGGTTCGCATCAGCAACGGCCCGCCCTAGGCCAAAAGATGGCCTAGAACGGGGCACCCAAACTTTCTGATTCGTCATACCGCATTGCGAACGCATTCCCCCAAGGACTACACTGCCCTACGCCATGATCCGACATTCTCGACTTGCCTGCTTTTTCCTGATTATCCTCATCTCGCCTCTGGCAAACGCTCAGTACACCGATCGCACAGCCATGAACGATCTCGGCGGACCGCAGGAGTTCGCCGCGCGCCGCGCTGAGCTCGCCGGCAAGCTGAAGACCGGTTACGTTCTGCTCTTCGCCAAGACACAAGAGCCGCCGGCCGCTCACTATCGCGAGGACAACGACTTCTACTACTACACAGCGCTCTCCGATCCCGGCGCCATCATGCTGATGGACGTCGCTACGCAGAAGGTGACTATCATTGAGCCGCAGCAGAGTCCGCGCGAGGTTCAGGTCTACGGCGCGAATCTGCTTTCCATGTCGAAGGACGAGCAGAAGGAGTTGGGCTACACGGCAGTTGCGCCGCTATCCAGTCTGGATGGGGTGTTGAGCTTCCTCTTCGGTAATGGCGTGGAACGTGATCTGTGGGTGCGCCTTGGCTTTGCCGACAAGCCCGACGGGGCGCGCTTCGAAACTGGACGCGATTACGCCGCCGAGTACAACAATCCTTACGGCCAGAACCTGCCCGGCGATCGCGATGCGCTGCTGAAACTGCGCGAGCGCTATCCCGCGGCAAACTTCCGCGACATCACAGGAACGATGGACGCGATGCGCAACATCAAACGTCCCGCGGAGATCGAAGTGCTGCGACGCAACGGCAAGATAAGTGCGCTGGGCGACAAGCAATCTATCATGACGGCCCATCCCAATATGTACGAGTACCAGATCGAAGCCGAAGCCGAGTTCGTTTTTCGCAATGCCGGCGCACAGGGTCTAGCCTATCCCGCAATCGTTGGCGCCGGGCTGCACGCCAACACCTGGCACTACTTCTTCAATCGCGACAAGATTGCGCCCGGCAGCGTCGTGGTTTTTGATTTCGCCGCCGATCTCGATCACATGACGATGGACATTACCCGCACCTTCAACATCGATGGCAAGTTCACGCCGGAGCAGGCCAAGTGGTACGGCGTGGATCTGGAATGCCAGAAGGCGGTGATCGACATGCTTCGTCCGGGCAACACCTACGATCAGGCAGCCGATGCCGGCAAGAAGGTTTTCGAGCGGGAAGGCGTGGGCGCGCAGTGGTATGGTTTCCCCGGACACTTTGTCGGCCTGGCGACGCACGATGTGATGCTTCCCAAAGGCCCGATTCAAGCGGGGCAGGTGGTGACGGTTGAACCCATCGTCGAGTTTCCCGATAAGCATTGGCACTTCCGCGTGGAGGACACGATCCTGATTACCCCCAACGGGCCGGAGGTGTTGTCTTCCGCCGTTCCGAAAGAGATGACGGACGTGGAGAAGCTGGTGGGCAGCCTGCCGGCGCCGGAGCCCATAAAGTGAATCGCCACCCACGCCGATAATCAGAAGCGGTAACATAGAATCGATGAGAGTCCTGGAAAGGGTCCGCCGTGCCTGAGCTACGTAAAGATCCCATCGTTGGACGATGGGTGATCATTTCCACCGACCGCGCCAAGCGCCCAACCGATTTCACCCGTGAACCCGTGAAGATGAAGGGCGGCTTCTGCCCGTTTTGCGGCGGCAACGAAAGCAAGACCCCGTCCGAGGTGCTGGCCTACCGGCCAAACGGTGGTTCACGCGACAGCGAAGGATGGACGGTGCGCGTGGTGCCGAACAAGTTTCCTGCGCTGGGGATCGAGGGCAATTTGAGCCGCCAGGCCGAGGGCATGTTCGACAAGATGAACGGCATCGGCGCCCATGAAGTCATTGTGGAAACGCCGGAGCACGACACGACCCTGGCCAATCTCCCAGAAAAGCGGCTGGAAGACGTGTTCTGGGCCTTTCGCGATCGCATCCTCGATCTGAAGAAAGATCGCCGCTTCAAGTACATTCTCATCTTCAAGAACCATGGCCAGCTGGCGGGCGCCACGCTGGAACACTCGCACGCACAGCTGATCGCGCTGCCGATTCTGCCCAAGCATGTGCTGGAAGAGATCGAGGGCTCGAAGCAGTACTTCATCTACAAAGAACGCTGCGTCTTCTGCGACATCATTCGCCAGGAAACCGAAGCGGGTGTGCGCGTGGTTGCCGAGAACGATGGCTTTCTCACGCTGGCTCCTTATGCCCCGCGCTTTCCGTTTGAGACGTGGATTCTTCCCAAACGCCACGAGTCTGCATTCGAGAACTCTTCCTCCCAGGTCTATGAGAGCCTGGCGAGGGCAGT
>JBARGS010000283.1:0-4539 GCA_049798495.1 Candidatus Korobacteraceae bacterium
CGGGGCGCGACCTGCCTTGGCTGCAGAAATTGCGTGAGGACGCCTTCGCGCGATTCTGCGAGGTCGGATTCCCCACCACACACGATGAGGATTGGCGCTTCACCAACGTCTCCGCCATCGCCAAGACGCCGTTCCAGCTTGCAGAAAGCTCTGCAAACGTCACTTCGCAGGATCTCGCACCGTGGAATGTTCCCGGCGTAGCCTGCCAGTTGATCTTCGTCGATGGCCGGTTCTCGCGCGAGCTCTCCACGATCGGCAAGCTGCCGAAGGGCGTGACCGTCAGCAGCCTCGCAGAAGCGATCTCTAAAGACCCCAAAGCTATCGAAGCCCATTTCGGCCGCTACCTCAACACACAGCGCGACGCTTTTGCCGCGCTGAACACTGCCTTCGCGGAAGACGGCGGCTACGTCCATCTTCGCCGCGGCACTGTGCTGGAGCGGCCCATCCATCTATTATTCGTCACGACGGAGAGCGCCAAGCCGACCATGACGCATCCGCGCAACCTGATTGTGGCGGAAGAGGAGAGCCAGGCGGCGATCGTTGAGGATTACGTTTCAATCGGCGGCGGGGCTGCGTTCAGCAACACAGCCACGGAGCTTGTCGCCGCCGAAAGCGCCGTCATCGCTCACTACATGCTGGAGCGCGAGCACACCGACGCCTTCAACATTTCCACTTTGCGCATCCAGCAGGGAAGAAGCGCCAACGTGGCTTCGCATTCAATCCTGCTCGGCGGTGGCCTGGTGCGCAACAACGTCCATCCCGTTCTGGCCGGCGAAGGCGGCGAGTGCGTCATCAATGGCCTGTTCATCGGCGATGGTCGTCAGCATCTGGATAACTACATGCTTGTGGAACATGCCAGCCCGCACTGCGACAGCCGGCAGTTCTACAACGGCATTCTCGACGGCCGCGCGCACGGCGTTTTTCACGGCCGCATCATTGTCCACAAGGATGCGCAGAAGACCGATGCCAAGCAGACCAATCGCAACCTGCTGCTCTCCGACGACGCGCAGATCGACACCAAGCCGCAACTGGAGATCTACGCCGACGACGTGAAGTGTACCCACGGCGCAACCATCGGGCAGATCGAGGAGAACGGCTTGTTTTATCTGCGCTCGCGCGGCATCGATGAGATGTCGGCGCGCAAGTTGCTGCTTATCGCCTTCGCCAGCGAATGCCTGGATCGTATGAAGCAGGAGGAACTGCGCACGTACCTGGAAGGTTTGATCAGCCGCCATCTCTTTGGCTTGGCGCACGCCGCGCCGGTTGACGCCGCCACCTTGGGCGAAGACAAGGGAAGAAGTTGGGAGGAAGTAGGATGAGTACGGTCGCCAACAGCTCGCCACGGGAGTTGCATCCACCATTGGTGGATTCGTCCCGCGCGGAATTTCGGGTTGAAAGCGTTCGGCGCGACTTTCCCATTCTTGCGCAGCAGGTACATGGTCACCCCCTGGTGTATCTGGACAACGCCGCCACTTCGCAGAAGCCGCGGGCAGTCATCGACGCTATTACGCGCTACTACGAGCGCGGCAATGCCAACATTCATCGCGGCGTGCATTTCCTGTCGGAGCACGCCACGGAAGAACACGAAGCGGCGCGCCGTACCGTGCAGCGTTTTCTGAATGCCGCCGACACCAGCGAGATTGTCTTCGTTCGCGGCACCACCGAGGCTATCAACCTCGTCGCTCAGACTTACGGCCGCGTCCACGTGGGCTCGGGCGATGAAATCCTGATCACCGCGATGGAGCACCACTCCAACATCGTTCCCTGGCAGCTTCTCTGTGAGCAGCGGGGATCAAAGTTGCATGTCGCTCCTATCAACGATCGCGGCGAGTTGCTGCTTGATGAGCTGCACAAGCTGCTCACGCCGCGCACCAGGTTGCTTGCCATGGCGCACATATCCAACGCGCTGGGTACGATCAATCCGCTGCGACAGATCATCCAGATGGCGCACGCCGCCAAGGTTCCCGTGCTGGTCGACGGAGCCCAGGCGGTGCCGCACATCAAGGTCGACGTGCAGGAGCTCGACGCCGACTTCTACACCTTCTCGGGACACAAAGTTTATGGTCCGACGGGAATCGGCGTTCTCTATGGCAAATCGGCGCTCCTGAAAGCGATGCCCCCATATCAGGGAGGCGGCGACATGATCAGCTCGGTCACCTTCGAGAAGACGCTCTACAACAAGATTCCGTTCAAGTTCGAAGCGGGTACACCCGACATTGCCGGCGCGATTGGACTGGGCGCCGCGATCGAATACGTGAACGGTTTAGGCATCGAGCATGTTGCCGCTCACGAACACGAGCTGCTCACCTACGCGACAGAAGCGGTTTCCGCAATCCCGGGCGTTACGCTGATCGGCACGGCCCGCGAAAAAGCCGGGGTGCTGTCGTTCATCATGGAGAACATTCACCCCCACGATATCGGTACCATTCTCGACCAGGAAGGGATTGCGATCCGCACCGGACATCACTGCGCGCAGCCGGTAATGCAGCGCCTGGGGATTCCCGCGACCGCGCGCGCTTCCTTCGCCCTGTACAACACGCGGGAAGAAGTCGATGCGCTGGTCTCGGGCATCCAAAAGGTGAAGGAGGTTTTCGCCTGATGGCCGATCTGCGCGAACTTTATCAGGACGTGATTCTGGAGCACAGCAAGGCGCCGCGTAATTATCGCGAGCTGCCGGCTGCCAACCACAAAGCTGAGGGCTTCAACCCGCTATGCGGCGATCATTTCACCGTGTACCTCGATCTGGAGGGCGATTCGATTCGCGACGTCACTTTCCAGGGTTCAGGCTGTGCCATCTCCAAGGCTTCCGCCTCGATGATGACGCAAGCCGTGAAGGGCAAGAGCCGGGAAGATGCGACGAAGCTCTTTGAACACTTTCACCGGCTCGTAACCGGACACGCGAACGGCAACCAAACCGAACTCGGCAAGCTGGCTGTGTTTTCCGGCGTCTCAGAGTTCCCCGTGCGTGTGAAGTGCGCAACGCTGGCATGGCATACGTTGCAGGCAGCTCTGGAAGGGAAGCAGGATCCGATTTCGACCGAGTGAAATTG
This sequence comes from Candidatus Korobacteraceae bacterium, assembly GCA_049798495.1. Taxonomy (GTDB): domain Bacteria; phylum Acidobacteriota; class Terriglobia; order Terriglobales; family Acidobacteriaceae; genus Bog-257. The sequence continues at coordinate 3,051 of JBARGS010000283.1, forward strand.
TGGACGGGATTGTTCGTTTGGATAAGGTAAGCAGCCAATGACCATAGGCGTACCAATCACATTGAATCGCGCGTGCGAGGCCATTGAGATTCCCAGCGGACTTCGCCGCATGCTCGCAGCCGGAACGCTGGTGAGGATTATGCAATCGCTTGGCACCAGCTATACCGTCAGCAGCGACTACGGCTGCATGTACCGCATTGACGCTCGCGATGCCGACGCGTTGGGACTCGCCGCACCATCAGCGGCTGTTCCGGCCGCTGCAGCGTGGGAGCCCTTCAGCGAGCAAATGGTGTGGAAAGAGCTGAGGACGGTCTTCGATCCCGAGATTCCAGTCAACGTCGTCGACCTGGGCTTGATCTACGCTTGTGCAATCACGCCGCTCGACGAGGGCGCCAACAAAGTCGAAATTAAGATGTCGATGACCGCCCCTGGTTGCGGCATGGGCAACGTTCTTAAGGCTGATGTCGAAAGTAAAGTGTCGCAACTGCCTAGCGTGAAGGAAGTCAACGTTGAGATCGTTTTCGAGCCGACGTGGCATCCGGGTCTGATGTCGGAAGCCGCGAAACTCCAGCTCGGCTTCGACCTCGACACCAGCGGAGATCCCTCCGGTCTCCCAGTAATGCGATAAGCAAGGGCCGCAAGCCCGACTTGCTGCGATCGATCGCGGTTATCCTCTACCCCGGTGACGCTCCACAACCACAAGCGCCTTATTGTCTGGGGGTAAGCGACTTGAGATACGCCAGCACTGCCTCGGCGTCAGCACGCGTCATATGGAACTTCGGCATGGGGTCGCGAAGCTGCTGGCCGTTGGTCCAGATCCCAGTGGTCAGCAGAGTAATCATTCCACTGTCATTCGTGGGCGGAAGGCCGGCAAGGCGCGGCGCCAGGATGGGCCAATCGGTGTCTGGACGGGCCGGTAGGTACGGCACGGGCGCTCCAGCCAGCCAGCGGCTGCGATCGAGATCCCCGTCCGCCTTGCGGGGCGTGTGGCAGGTACCACACATGGCAACATCTTCCACAATGTATTGGCCGCGTGCGACGGGAGCGCCGTTACTCGAGGGCTCGCTCGGGCTATTCTTCTTCGCTTCTTGAGCTGTAATAGGACGCGAACCGCTGACGATGATGAGGGCACCTACAGCAATCAGCAATGCTGGGATCAAACATCTTGTCAGGCTTTCGGCAGTACTCCGGCTTCCAAGTGACATGGGCTAGGCTCCGCTTTTGTATCTTCGTACTGAGTGCCGCAATACTTCGGACCGATTTCGAAGAGAGCCATAATATTAACCCGTGACAAAGTTTCCTGCAGCCGGATATCGGCGGAGCGGGCAGTTGTTTGAGGGCCTGCTCAGGTCTAAGCGGCATCGGCTTTGGGTACGGCGCGCCGAATCTTTGGAATCAGTTCGGGCGCCAGTTCAGGCCGACCCATGCTGTAGTAGGAAAGCCCCGCCTGAAGCATCTGTTTATAGGAGTAGAAATTCCTACCGTCGAT
>JBARGS010000284.1:0-12910 GCA_049798495.1 Candidatus Korobacteraceae bacterium
GAGCTGCCCTACCCCGCTACCTCTTCCAGTTGCTTCTGATCGATGTCGAAGTTCGAGTACACATGCTCGACGTCGTCCTGATCTTCCAGCGCTTCCAGCAACCGGATCATGGTGCTCGCCTGGTGGCCTTCCAGCTTGGTGTAGTTTTGCGGGACCATGCCGACCTCAGCCACTTCGGGCGTGATGCCGGCCTTCTTCACCGCCTCCAGCACCGTTTCGTAAATCGACGGATCGCACAGGATCTCCCAATTGTCGCCATCGTCTTTCAGATCGTCGGCGCCGGCCTCGAGCACCAGATTCATCAGGTCGTCTTCCTTGGCGGCCGACTTGGCAATCACGATGTCGCCCTTCTTGTGGAACATCCAGGCCACCGAGCCGGCCTCGCCCATGTTCCCGCCGTTCTTGGAGAAGGCGTGCCGCATTTCGCTAACCGTGCGGTTGCGGTTGTCGGTCGACACTTCCACCAGAATGGCGACTCCACCCGGCCCGTAGCCCTCAAAGGTGATCTCTTCGTACGAGACGCCTGGCAACTCGCCGGTGCCGCGCTGGATGGCGCGCTTGATATTGTCGGCCGGCATGTTCTCCGCCTTGGCCGCCGCCACCGCGCCTCGCAGACGGGGGTTCTTCTCAGGATCGCCACCGCTCTTGGCTGCGATGGAGATTTCTTTTATTAGTCGAGTGAAAATCTTGCCGCGCTTAGCATCCAGCGCGCCCTTCTTGTGCTTGATTGTTGCCCATTTGGAATGGCCTGACATGCGGGAACCTCGAATGTTGAATGACTTGGGATGAGTACCGATTGCCCTGGTCGAACGGGTCGAGCTTTATTGGCACCACCCTCGCGCTAGTTGGGGAGGACTAGACTTCTAAAGGCCTGCCAACCCCTATCTATCCCCGAAGGCCGCAGTCGCAACAAAACCGCCGCCGCGAATCCCTTCGAAGCGGGCAAACAGAAATTATAGCATCGAGACTCGGGGCCGAGCCTTTAAGATGGGTGCCCATTGCCGCTGCGATCCAGGAAGCGTTTCAGGGATTCGTCGGTTCGCCTCTGCGCTTCCGCCAGAGCCTTCTGCGCTTCTGCCAATTCCTGGAGTGCTCCATACAGCCGCACTTGCGAGTCCGCGAGGGCGGACATCTTGCCTTCCATATCAACCAGCATCCGTATGCCCGTCTGCAGCAGATTCCTGATGGCGGTCAGGCTCTTGTCGTGAGCGATGACTTTCTCGTCACGCTCAGACGGCTTGAGCTCGACTTTCTCGAAGCGCCCCTGGGCCTCAGGGTCCATACATGGCTATTTTATCTTGCGATGGGGCTTTGCTCCAGTTCGGCACACATATCTTCGCGGAGGAGCTTGCAGCAGTGGCCCGCAGCGTCGCCCCGGAAACGGGGTCTCCCCGTTTGCGGGGATGAGTGAGCGAGCCCCCAGATTCAAATGGTTTACTTCTTCTCCGCGCCCTGCTGCTTTTGAGCGAATTCCTGGGCGCGGCGGCCGAGTTCCTCCGACGACACATCCTCGACATGCGTCGCCACCCACCAGTTGTTTCCTTGCGAATCGGTCACGCCGCCATGCCGGTCGCCGTAGAACTGGGTTTGGGGCTCGCTGAGCGAAGTTCCGCCGGCCGCCAGCGCCTTCTTGTACGCCGCGTCGCAATCCTCCACGTACAAGTAAAAGTTGGCCGGCCGCGCCTTGTACTCGTCATGACTGCTGCCCAGCATCAACATCGAAGTGCCGACCTTGACTTCGGCATGACGGACGACTCCATTGTCGTCGCGCATGGCAAAAGTTTCCTCTGCGCCAAAGGCCTTCTTCAGAAAATCGATCACGGCTCCCGCGTCGTCCACCGTGATGTACGGAGTGACGGTCTGGTACCCGTCAGGAATTGGTTTTACCGCCATTTGCCTGCCTCCCCTACTCTCAAGATTCAGACGCCACATCATGCGCCATCTGGCGTCGCATGAACATACTGACGTCCCACGATAGCGCGCGTCTTGTAAGAAATTGACCTAGCCCACCATCGGTACGTGGTTCACGTGTTCCGTCTTCTGCCGTAGATAGGCGGAAGGCGTGATCCCGGCAAACGACTGGAAGTCGTGAACGAAATGGGCCTGATCGTAGTAGCCGCAGGACAGAGCGACCTGTGTCCAATCGATATCGCTGTGTGAGTGCACCGTCTGGATTGCTCTCTGGAATCGGCTCACCCGGCAAAACACCTTGGGCGTCAGACCTACTTCTCGGGCGAACAACTGGATGAAACGGCGTTGGCTGAAGCCCACCTGCTCGACCACGCGCGCAACCGGCGGCGACTGTCTGGTTCCGAAGAACTGCCCGAGAGCGAACCACACCGCAGGATGCCGCTCTAGCGGTTTGACCAATTGTTCCAGCAGACAGAGCTCCAGCTCGCGAAACTTCTTCTCTGGCGTCGCCACGGCCAGCAGCCGCTCACGCAATCGGTTCGATCCCGCGCCCCACAGGCATTCCAGAGCTACCGATTGATTGTTCAACTCGTCCGGCGGCATCTGCAGAAATGGAAACGCACCTCCCGGCTTGAAATGAACCCCGACAGTCGCGGACTCGCCCTCAGTATCAATTACGAAGAATTCCGAGCGCGGCCCCGAAACTACGCAGCCGGGAATCGTGTTGAACTTGTCGGGATCGTGGGAATCGTAAATCCGGATACGATCTTCCCGTAGATTGACGACCAGCTCGACACTTCCATCCGGAAGCAGACGCTCTTTTTCATGGGCAACGTCGTAGTTGTCGCAGAGCCAGAACACATCCACAAACTCTGACAGGGGCGGCTGCGGTTTGTGCATCAGCAACATCGCGGACTCGCTCGAAACTCCAAACTTGAAATCTGAAACTCTCTTTACTTCGTCACCTTCCACAGTCCAATCGTGTTGCCGTCGGGATCCGCAAACCAGGAAAACTGTCCCTGTGGAATGGTGATGACGGGCGTCAGCGCTTTGCCGCCCAAAGCTGCGGCTTTGTCGAGACACGCTTGCACGTCATCCACCTCAACGTAGACCGTCACATAATTGTGCGGTTCATGACCCAGCGCGGTGATGTGTCCGTTGATGCCCGAGCCGCCGGCAGTGTCGATCATCGTCGCCGGACCTGCCTCCTGCGTCTTCCAGTCAAACAGTTTGCTGAAGAAGTCAGCAGTGCGCGCTTTATCACGGCACCCAATTTCGAAGTGCACCACCGGACGTCCCATTCGTTCCTCCTGTTACGGCGTCCGGGCATTGTATCCCGAAATTCCGCAACCAGAATGTAAATAGAAAGCGACGGCACAACCTATTCCCGTCCGGAACTTCGTTTACAATCACGGCACGCCAATGTCGCAGGTCCGCAATCCATCTAAATTCATGCAAGTCTTCTCGCATGTTCTTCTTGCCACTCTATTCCTGCCCGCCGTCCTGGCCGCCCAATCCCAGGCGCCAGCAGCCCGGACCTCAACCCCTACAGCTAAGTCGCAGGCAAACTTCGGGCAGAGCTGGCGCGCCATTCACGAGTCGGCCATCATCATTGACACGCACGCCGACACGCCGGGGCGTTTCGTCGATGAGAACTTCGACTTGGCGCAGGACGCTGGTACCGGCTACATGGACTTCAAAGAAATCAAAGCCGGCAACCTGGGAGCGGAGTTCTTTTCCATCTGGGTTGAACCCAAGGCCAACAAAGGCCACGAAGCCAAACGCGCGCTCGACATGATCGATTCCGTGTACGAGCAAGCGCGCCGCCATCCCGACCAGATGATGATGGCCTTCAGCACGCAAGACATTCTGACGGCGCATCGCGAGCACAAGCTTGCCGCGCTGCTGGGCGTTGAAGGTGGCCATGCCATAGAAGGCGACATCCGCATCCTGCGCGACTACTACCGACTGGGCGTGCGCTATATGACGCTCACGTGGTCCAACACCAACGACATTGGCGACTCCAGCGGCGACATCGACGACAAGAGCATTCAGCATCATGGCGGCCTCACCGATTTCGGCCGTCAGGTCGTCACCGAGATGAATCGCATGGGCATGATGGTCGATATCTCGCACGTAGCCGATAGCACCTTTTATCAGGCACTGGAGGTCAGCCGCGCCCCGGTTATCGCGTCGCACTCCTCGTCGCGGGCGCTCACCAATGCTCCGCGCAACATGACCGACGACATGCTCCGCGCTCTCGCCGCCAAGAACGGCGTGGCGCAGGTGAACTTCTATTGCGCCTTCATCTCCGAGAAGTATCGTGACACCGCCCACCAACTAAGCGTGCAGCACGACCCGGACTACGAAAAAGTGCAGGAGTTATTCATCAAGCCGCAGACGCCCGAGGTGAAGGCCGAGTTGGCCGCGGCCAAAGCTCGTCTGGCTCCCAAGCTGCCGCGTCCCCCGCTAAGCGATCTCATCGACCACATCGACCACATGGCGAAGGTCGCCGGGGTGGATCATGTCGGGCTAGGCTCTGACTTCGATGGCATCGACTGTTCGCCGCAGGGACTCGACTCCGTCGCCGATCTGCCGAAAATTACGGAAGCGCTCTACCAGCGCAGCTACAATGCCTCCGATATTGATAAGATTCTTGGCGGCAACCTGCTGCGCGTCTTCGGCGATGTGGAGAAGGTCTCGCGGGAGATGCAGAATCAGTGAATAGTGGATAGTGGATAGTTCCAGCGAAATCCGCCTATCCACTATCCACTATTCACTATCCACCGTTCTTGGAGGTCTTAATGCGCACTCTATTGACAACGATTCTTGGTTTCAGCCTCGCCGGCTTTGTAGCGGCCCAGACCACCGGCAGCACCACTTCGCAGCAACACTCCGCAACCGAGAAGAATGCACAAGCGAAGACGGAGCCGATCGCGACCATCGACACCTCCGATGGCGATATCACCTGCACCCTCTTCCCGGATAAGGCGCCGCTGGCAGTGGCCAACTTCATCGGACTGGCAACGGGGACCAAAGAGTGGAAAGATCCCAAGACCGGCAAGATGATGAAGGGCGTGCCGCTCTATAACGGAACCATCTTCCATCGCGTCATTCCCAACTTCATGATCCAGGGCGGCGATCCCATGGGCAACGGATCCGGCGATCCCGGATACACGTTCAAGGACGAAGTCAGCCCCGACCTTACCTTTGACGTACCCGGCCGGCTGGCGATGGCAAACAGTGGTCCGAATACCAACGGCTCACAGTTCTTCATTACCGAGGTTCCTACGCCCCATCTGAACGGCCACTACACCATCCTCGGCCAGTGTCAGGAGATCGACATCGTGAAGAAGATCGCGCGTCTGGCAACCGATCCGCGGAACGACCGTCCCTATGATCCTCCGAAGATCATCAGCATCAAGATCGTCAACCCGCCCCACTCGGCGACGAAAGCAGGAACCCACGGCACAGGAACGCAGACAACAGCTCCGAAGAAGAGCACACCCCAATCCAACTCACAGTGAGCAGCTTGTGTTTGCCGGCGCTTGGCGTCGCGGGAATACCGCTCCGGGATAAACCGCCAAGCCCGTTCGACAGAGAGCCACGGAGCTCAGGCTCTGTTTTTTCACTTTCCCGGTTGCGGTGAATTGTCGGAAGTGCATTTCATCTTTCACATTCCTGCAATCAACTTCAGGCATACTCAGTTCATCAAAACGGCTGAAACCAACATGAATCTCAAACATCCTTCAGGTATTGAGAAGGAGGAGTCTTTCAGGACTGCATATGTTGAGAGTTGATATTCAGAGTGCTCCGGGCATGGTGACCCTTCGTTGCTCAGGCAGGATCGTGCTGGGCGTAGAGGCCGAGACCCTGCGCTGCATGGTCACGTCGCGCGCGGAAGAGGTTCTGGTTCTCGATCTGCGTGGGGTCCACGCCGTCGATGCCGCTGGCCTCGGACTATTGGTAGAGCTTTGTAGCTGGGCCCAACGCCGCAACAGCGTACTGGCTATCGCGAACCCGTCGCGGCGGGTACACAAACTGATCGCCATGACCAGACTGCATTCGGTTCTGCGGATGGCCGATTTCGCCACTTGGGATGACGCGTTCGAGCATGACACGCCCGGATGCTGCGCTATGACAGCCTGATCGAGCCATCGCTTGCCAGAAGCTCTTCAATCCGTGGAACCGGCTACGATCTCCAAGGAGCTTGTCTTTACCGGCGACCGCGCCGCCATGATCGTGGCGCGCGATACGATCATGGACTTTGTGCGGGACTACTGTTCCAGCGAGCAGGAGGAAATCGACATTCTGCTGGCGCTACAAGAGGCTCTGGCGAACGCTGTCCTGCACGGCTCCAAGAGCGATCCCAGCAAGACGATTCATTGCCGCGTTGATATCGATCCTTCCGCGATAGTGATTGTCGTTCGCGACTCCGGACCAGGTTTCGACCTTGCGGCGGTTGATGCCGCAGGTCCTAACCTTACCGAACACGGCCGCGGTATCACCATGATGAAGAGCTTGATGGATGAAGTCAGCTACTCCCGCGGGGGCAGCGAAGTACAGCTGAAGAAGTTCCGCGCAACGAAGCAGTAATCCGAACCTGCCGAGCACAAAACGATTCTCCCTGGAGAAGAAAACCCCTTTCGCAGTGGCAATAATCTTCCTTGCTCATAATCTCCGCCACGCTATAGGTGACTGGCTGGACTTGGTGTACGCGTATGCACGGAAGGAAATGGACATTTGCCCACACCCGGCAAGATGTTCGCACCCGTCTCTATCAGGCGATCGTCGAATTGCTGCACAGCAAGAAGCTCACGCAGACGGACATCGCGGGAGCCGTGGCGTCGTCCTAGCCGCCGGCATTACTTCTTTGCGCCGTCCGATGCCGGCTGCCGCGCGTTGCCGGTGGTGTTGCTCGAAAGGCTGCGAGCGCTCTCGCGTTTCTTTTGCCGCGCTTTACGAAGGCGGTGCTCCCGCGACTTGTCTCCGTTGCGAAATGACATTGCTTACACCTCGTTCGGATGGTACAGCATCTCGAGAACCCGCGCGGTCGGCCGGGCAAAAGTAAAGGGCCGGCGAGCTCTCTCCGGCCCCTTTAGTCAAGAAGTTGCTCAGTACATGCGGCGGATCCAGACGCTGGCGCTGCCCCACTGACCCGTACCATCCTCGGCCTTGACCTCGATGGTATGCCTCCCCATGCTGGTCGAAATCCAGGCTTGGAACGATGGGCCGCCTGGGATCGTCCTCACCAAAGCACCATCCAGATAGACCTTGTATTCGGTGATGCCGCCGTTCTGGCTTCTGGCCTGGGCGATAAGGTTGGTCGCCGGACCTGCAGGCTGCCCGTTGTAAGGAGTAGTGATCCGCACACTGGGTGGGCCGGCGTTACTGATGACGTAGGTGGCCGCTGGCGACATCTGATTTACGATGCTCGGCTTACCGACCGCCTGAACGAAGACTTTGTAGCTTCCCGGAGCGAAATTGAAAGGCGCCAAGTCGAGAGACTGTGTCCCTACCGGGTAGTCGCCCAGCGACATCAGGTTCTGACCGTCGACCGAAATGTAGGCCGTGTAGTGATCGAGCGTAGACTCGCCGGCCACACTCCAGTTCAGGATGTGCCCGCTGACGCTGGCGGAGATGGTCAGGCAATTGTCGATTCCGGTCTGGATCTCGGTGCCTTCCTCGTAGTCATGCCACGTCGCAACCTGTACTGCATCCAGCCGGTCGGCATAACTGCGGATCGCAGCCCACGAGTCGAGCCACGTCTTGCCGCAAAGTTGCTGAATGTGCCGCCCGCCCGGCGGGGCCCAGCTGGCGACGATGTCGTTAAAACCCTTCCAGGTGGAAGCCCAATTCTTCTTGGATTGATGTTGTGCCGCAACGTTCAGGAAGTGTTGCGTATAGTCCAGTCCTTCATATCCCTGCTGCAAAGGATTTTTCGGCGACAGCCATCCGTAGGCGCCGACGGTATAGCTGTTGGTAAAAGCGCCGGCGTTCTCGAAGATCCATTCCAGGTCGGGGTTGTCGTTCTCGATGGTCGTCCAGTTGATGCTGTAGGACTCCATGCCGAACTGCGTGACGATGACTTTTCCATCGCTATTCTTGATCGCCGCCGGCGAGCTGAAGTACCCCTTTTGCCGGGCGAAGGCGATGGTGTTCAGCAGAGCCTGGGTGGCGGAGCAGGTCGGGTAACAAGAGAACCACTCGACGGCGCCTTTATCGATCATTAGCGCAAACTGCAGGGCGTTCTGTTGCTCAATCTGCGTCTTCAGATATTCGGTCGCGCCTTCTTCGTAGCTTCCCTGGCCGTACCAGTCGACAAGCACCCCGTTAAAGCCACGGCTGGTCAGGTCGGCAATCTCCTTGGTCACCTGGTTAGGATCCTGCGAGCTGTATCCGATGTTGGGATGCGTGCCATGTACCCAATAAGGAATGTACGTGGTGTAGACCTGGGCGCCCTGCTGTGACGCCGAGAGCAGGGTATGAACGTCAACCTTGCTGATATTGCTGGCTTTGAGGTTGCCGTTGTCGACGCATTGACCGTTGGTGACGGTGGTGATCTCGCATCCAGGAAACGAATTCGCCGCCGCTGTGTTGTTGCTGGTCTGGGCGGTTAGCGTGGTATTGGGAATGATCGACTGATATTCGCTCTGGACAGCTCGAACAGCAGATGGGTCGGTGGCTTGAGCTAACAGGCTGAAAACGCACAAGAAGGCTGACAAGAGCGTAAGACGCATTTCGGACATCAGGGAACTCCGAAACGCTTGGAGAGGCGCCAAGCGTGATGTAGGCCTGCACAGAATGGGGAGGAACGGTGCGAGTATAGGATTGAGAGTTGCTGAAGGTATCCCGTTTAATCCCTCAACTCTGGTTGGTTTTTCTACTTAGGTTTAGGGCATGTGTACCGCGGGTGCCTAAGGTGCTACGGCCACGATCTGAAGCCGTGGCGAGAACGGGCGAATCGGTCTTACTGGTCGCAACGAAGCCGGGTGCGTCCGCTCCGCCTCTTAGTAGTTCTGCTCTGTGCGGCTCTCTTAAGGTCTTCGATCTCTGCGACCTGACGGGCAGCCATCTCCTGCACCAGGTCCAAAACCGTCTTCTGCTTCACTTCGCCAATCTGTATGAGTTGCATGAGCCGAAGATTAGTCCCTGCCGAAATAGGTGGCATCCCCTATGGGTGGCAGCGCTCCTACCACATCAGCCGTAGGAGTTCTGGACCGCACAAAAAGCGCTTGAGAGCGCAGATGTTAAAATCTCCTCGCAACCTTCACACTTCATACTGAGCAGGCGAAGCTTCCTGCCTATTGGCAATTCCTCTCGATGTGCGCAAATTCCAAGTTGAATCGAGGCGTTGCGACTTCTCCTATCGTCGCTCTCACCGGATTCATGGCCGCCGGCAAGAGTAGCGTGGCTCGCGCCCTCGGCAAATTTTTGCGATGGAATTGCTTCGACCTTGATTTCGAAATCGAGCGCCGGGAGAACTTGAGCGTTCGCGAAATCTTCCAGGTTCATGGAGAGCCACGCTTTCGCGAGATCGAGACGGAAGCCTTGCGTTCGGTCCTGTCACAGGCCGTTGCGCCGACCGTCATTGCATTGGGCGGAGGTACTTCCGTTCAACCGCAAAACGCGCAGCTGCTGCGGCGTCATGGCGCTCATGTCGTATTCCTGGAAGTCGACGTGGAACAGCTGCTACAGCGCTGCTGCGCCGCCAGTTCGCGTTGTGCTGAGAATCCGCGTCCCTTGGCGCGAGATGCCGACGCCTTCCGCGCTCTATACGCGCAGCGGCTGCCGCAATACCGCAAGGCTACCCTCACCGTGAATACGGAAGGCAAGAGCATTGACAAGACTGCGCGCGAGATTGCCGTTGCGCTGCATCTGCCGGCTCGCTCGCGCTGAGCTGGGCACCTTGCTGGGTATCTGCCACACCTCCGCGAACGCGGGTAGTGGTGCAGTTTGTCATCCCGAGCAAGCTTCTTTTGCGCAGCGAGGGATCTGGGCGCGCCGATTCGCGCCGCCGCGCGAAAGGCGCGCATCCCTGTGGGAAACTGCACCACTACCCGAACGTGATATAACTTGGCTTTTCATACCAAGATGTCACAAGACAAAATCCCTGTCGGAATCCTTGGCGCAACCGGCGTTGTCGGTCAGCGCTTCATCCAGATGCTCGAAGGTCATCCGTGGTTTGAGGTGGCATGGCTGGCCGCATCCGATCGCTCGGCCGGACAAGCCTACGGCGACGCTGTGCGCTGGCGCTTGAAGACCGCGATCCCCGAGCGCGTGCAGAAGATGACGGTCTCCAACGCCGCTCCCGATGGCGCACCGCGCGTGATTTTCGCCGTCCTGGATGCCGGCATCGCTCGCGAGCTGGAGCCGCAATTCGCCGCCGCCGGCTGCGCCGTGGTCAGCAACTCCAGCGCCTTCCGTATGCACGAGCAGGTTCCCCTGGTTATCCCCGAAGTCAATGCCGATCACCTCGCGCTCATCGAAAAGCAATGCTGGCACAAGCAGTCCGGCGGCTTCATCGTTACCAATCCCAACTGCTCGGCCATTGGCTTGGTCGTCGCGCTGGCGCCACTGCATCGCAAGTTCGGCGTCGAGTCGCTCTTCGTCACGACGATGCAAGCCGTCAGCGGAGCAGGCTATCCCGGCGTGGCCTCGCTCGACATCCTGGGCAATGTCATTCCCTATATCGCCAAGGAAGAAGAAAAGATGGAAGAGGAGACGCGTAAACTCCTGGGACGCCTGGACGGCGACCATATCGAGCAGGCGGACTTCACCATGACCGCGCACTGCAATCGCGTCGCTGTCGAAGATGGGCACACCGAGTCGGTTTCCGTAAAGCTGAAGCAGAAAACCACGCCCGCCGAGATCATCGCGGCGTTCAATGAATTTCGATCCACGCCGCAGCAACTGAAACTGCCTCTGGCGCCCGAGCAGCCGCTGGTATACGATCCCGCCCCTGACCGGCCGCAGCCTCGCTTTGACTTGGATCGAGGCAAGGGTATGACTGTCAGTGTCGGACGTCTGCGGCCTTGCGGCGTGCTCGACTACAAGTTCACGGTCCTGTCGCACAATACGATCCGTGGAGCGGCGGGTGCGGCGCTGCTCAATGCCGAGCTTCTGAAAGTGCAGGGACTGCTGTCGTGATTCGCACGTGGCCGGCGGCGGTGCAGCCGTGATCGTAATGAAGTTCGGTGGCACCTCGGTCGAAGATGCCTCCGCCATCGACCGCGTCGCCGAGATCGTAAAGTCCCGCCTCGCCGAGCACCCGTTCGTCGTGGTCAGCGCCATGGCGAAGGTGACTGACCAGCTGCTGGGAATGGCCGCTTTTGCCGGCCGCGGCGAACGTGAGCAGGCGCTGGAGATCTGCCGCAGCCTTCGCGAACGCCACTACCTTACCGCCGGCGAACTGCTTGGAACCGGCCTTCACACCGAGCTGCATAGCGAGCTGGGATCGGAGTTTGACTCGCTGGACGAGTTGCTCCGCGGAATCTCTGCCGTGGGAGAGCTGACGCCGCGCACCTCGGACTACGTGGTGTCGTTTGGCGAGCGCTTGTCCAGCATGATAGTCACGGCCGCATTCCAGCTGCGCGACATCCCCGCGACGCTGGTGGATCCGCGCCAGATCATCATCACCGACGCGCAGCACAGCCGCGCCGTCCCGCAAGTCGACGACATCAACGACCGCCTCCACGACCGCATTGCTCCTCTGCTCCAGCAGCAACGCGTGCCGATCATGGGCGGCTTTGTGGGCGCCACCCGCGAAGGCACAACGACGACCATCGGCCGCGGCGGCTCCGATTTTTCTGCTGCCCTTGTCGGCGCGGGACTGAATGCCGAGCGCATCGAGATATGGACTGATGTCGATGGCATGAAGACGACCGATCCTCGTATTTGTCCGGATGCACGCCGCATCAAGCTGATCAGCTTCGAGGAGGCCGCCGAACTCGCCTATTTTGGAGCGAAAGTTCTGCATCCTGCGACCGTGCTGCCCGCCGTCGAGAAAAACATTCCCGTGCTGGTGCTGAATTCGCGTAACCCGGCAAACGAAGGCACACGCATCCTATCGCGCACGCCGCGTTCCCGCTCGCTGTTCAAGGCCATTGCCGCGAAGAACCGCATCACCGTGATCGAAATCGTTGCTGCGCGTATGCTGATGGCGCACGGCTTCCTAGCCAAAGTGTTCGAGATCTTCGCCCGTCATCGCTGCGCGGTCGATGTCGTCTCCACCTCCGAGGTCAGTATCTCTCTGACCGTCGATTCCAATGAAGCGATCCCGCAGATCGCCGCTGATCTGGAAAGCCTGGCATTCGTGAAGTATTCCGGACGTAAGGCTATCGTGTGCCTGGTGGGCGAAAACTTGCGCGATACGCCTGGTGTTGCAGCGCAGATTTTCGAGGCCATACGCGACATCAATGTGCGAATGATTTCGCAGGGCGCATCCGAGATCAACTTGACCTTCGTTTTGGACGAGGCCGACGTGGCCGAGGCAGTGCGTCGCCTGCACGCAAAGTTTTTCGCCGAGGTCGATCCCGAGGTGTTCGATTGAGTAAAGCATCGCTGAATTTAGTTGTGCTCGGACCGGGCAAGACGGGCTCGCTGGTGGCTGAAGTGGCTCGCGAGCGTGGACACCAGGTGCGGACTGTCGATTACGACGAGAACAAAAATGGCGCCTGGCTCACGCCCGAGCACTTGCGGGACTTCGATGTCGCGATCGATTTCACCGGCCCGGACGCGGTGCTGGCGAATATGCAAGCGGTCATACGCGCTCGCAAGGCGATGATCGTCGGCACCACGGGCTGGTACGCCGAGATGGAGCGCATTCGTTTCGCCGTGAAAGAAGCGCGCACGGGATTTGTCTTCGGCGCGAACTTCTCCTACGGCGTGAATCTGTTCTTCCAGATTGTGCAGGCTGCGGCTCCCGCCTTGACGCACGGCTACAGCGGCCATATCACCGAACTCCATCACATCCACAAGAAAGACGCACCCTCAGGAA
>JBARGS010000285.1:0-23580 GCA_049798495.1 Candidatus Korobacteraceae bacterium
GACGTGTTCACCGCATTCCAGGCGGCGACGTCCAATTCCTTTGCGATGGGCAATACGTGTGTTGCCGGTTTGCTGAATGCCAGTAACCCGCCGACCGACCCGCCCTCATGCGATGTGCACCCCAGCCAGTCGGGTCACAAGTTGATCGCACAGGTGGTGGAGGGGGCGAGTCAGGCACGGGGGAAGCGGGGGGAGTAAGCGGCGGAAGAGGGCGTCGGGAGTTAAGGGCGTTCGGCTACGTTTTGAAGACCCACATAAGCAAAATCGGCTTGTGAGGGGGGCACCCGTATATTCCATGAAATCATTGACCACTAGCCGTTTGGTCAGCACAATCCATTATTCGCGAACTCTTCCGTAGATGCGGAGGTCTGCCCCCTTGTGGGTTCCTCGGTGCCGACGTTGAAACCGCGCGGATCGAATCGTCCACGGCCAGGAATTCTGCGCTTGGGCGAAGCGATTCTCGGTTTTGGGATTTTTGGTTGGGCGATCAGAATACTGGATCTGGTAGGCAGGGCTGAGGTGGCCGTGGATCTGTATCGGCTGCTCCCCAAGTTCCTCTTATTCGCAGAGAACCCAGCCTTTCAGGCGGCACTCATCGCGATTGGTTTCCTCCTGCTATGGAAATATACGCAGTCGTCTACAAGAGTTTCACAAAGCCAACTTGTGCATCCCGTAACAAAGCTCCCTTTTGAGCATCCAGTTTATCCTGCGTTCAGGCGTGCTCTCTTCACGTTCGTAGTGTCGATAGCCTTTGCTCTCACCGTTTTCGCAGTGTTAACCAATCCACTGCGCTCATATTGGAGCACGGGCTCACCACCGAGCGACTATCATATTGGCGCACCAACCGTAGCGGCGCAGACCGCCACGCCCCATACCGCTCCTGCGGCTACTTCGCCGCCACCATTGGCGTCAGAGAATTCACGGGGACATTCTAAAGCTGAGACAGGTACGCAAGGGGGTGCAACGGCACCACCAATGCAAGTAAGTAACCCGTCTTCTCCGGCCACTCCATCCTCGGCGCCTTCCACAATAATTCCCACAGACCCTGAAAAGGCTGTAGAAGCGGTAACCCAAATGAGAAACGGTTTGTCAGAAATTTTGAGCAAGAAAGAAACCATAACTTTTCTAATGAATTGGCCCGATGATGACAACTCTAACCTGGCGTTTATAAGCCAGATATTCAGTTCTGCCTGCCGCAGCACGCCAAGACAATGCTGGTTTGTTCAGAAAACCGATCCGAGGAACCTAGATTATCCTCCGATACCGGAACCTTCTAGGCGGGGATTGACGATACACGGAGCCGACGCGCAATCTCTTGCTTCACAGCTGGGTCGCTGGTTTACTACGTATAGTAGTTCGTCGATTCCGAAAGCGCTGAACGCTTACAAGGACCAGAATACTAAAGAGCTGATTTGGGTAGAAATCGGCCCTGGCTCCCCGTGGAGAACGACGAACTAGACTAAAACAATGCGAGCGCGTAGTGGCTGAGTTCGCATTTCTTGGACGCTAACCTGGGCTGAGCAAGGCTGATCGTAGTCATCGAATGCAATTCAATCTGCACCAGCCGGGAAGCCCTTCCTCGTTCGCCGCCCTTCCGACAGGGCGGGGGCAAACAGTCATGTGCCGCCGCTCAAGCCGGCTCGGGAATCAATATAACGACCCTCCCCCAGGACTTACGTCCTGGGCTAAGTTCAGTTCCGCCCTGACGGGCTCGACCCTTCAAGTGCCTATGTCCCAGCCGCACGAGTCTCGATCTCTTAACTACCCATGTCCGCCCTGACGGGCACGACCCTTCAACGGCCTGCGTTTTTCCCGTATCATCGAGTCACAATCCATGCGAAGCCGCAGGAACTACTTGTGGGTTGCCGTCGCGATCGTGGTGATCGTGGGCGGTATTGTGACTGCTGTTCTGCTGCGAAGCCGCGCGGCGCCCGACGCCGTCCGCCTGCTGCCCGCCTCCGACGCGGTCTTCTACATCAACCTCGAACCGATCCGCCTGCTGACCGGCCTGGGCAAGAGTCCGCCCAAGGAGCGGGATCCGCAGTACGAAGACTTTGTGCGGCAGACCGGCTTTGAATTTGAGCGCGATCTCGATAAGGCTGCCTTTGCGATTCACTACGGCGCGGGCAAAGGGAAGTCGGCCGAGACGCGCTACAGCGAAATCCTGCAAGGCCGCTTTGACAGCGCGCGGGTGGGGAGCTATCTGCAAAAGCTGGCCGCCAGCACGGAGAAATATCAAGGCTACGACATCTACCTCATTCCGGTGGAGGACCGGACGGTGCGAGTGGTGCTGCTGGGCATCGACATTGCCGCCGCCTCGAACACCGAGGGCGCCGATGCGATTCACGGGATGATCGATCGCTACAAACAGGCGGCGCTGCCGTTCAGCGGGCCTCCGCTGGTGAGCGAGTACTACAGGCGCGTGCCGCTGGGCAGCATGGTGTGGACGATTGCGCGGCCGCCGGCGGGAAAGTCGTCCGAGGATCGCGGCGAGCTGCTGCTGCCCGGCGGCTGGAGCGGGCTGCTGCCGGCCGGCTGCGTGGTGATTGCTTCGGCGCGGCCGTTGAACGAAGTGCGCCTGCGAGCCGATGTAATTCTGCACAGCGATGCCGAAGCGCAGAGATTCACCGAGCAGGTGAGCACGTATCTCGCGCTATTCAAGTCGCTCGAGATTCAGATGGACGCGGGCGGTCCTGACAAAGATGTGAAGGCGGCGTTCGATAGTCTCGATGTCCAGCAGGACAAGAGCGAGGCGGTTCTGACCGCCAAGGTTCCGTATGCGTTCTTTAAGAAGGTGCTGAGCGAACCGCCGGTCCAGCTTGGGCCGGAGACGCAGAAGCCGGAGCAGAGTGCGCCGCCGGAGAAGGGGAAGGCTTCGGCACGCTAAGTGAACTGGCAAGGTAGGGGTCCCTCGACTCCGCTTCGCTGCGCTCGGGATGACAAAAATACCTTGGGATGCGCACCGCCGCAGTGGAACAAAGCAGGTCCCTCCACTCGGACTAAAGTCCTCGGTCGGGATGACAGTAGGACGATTGGGATCTCAGTTATGGCGCAGCGGGGAAGAAGCAGGTCCCTCCACTCGGCCTCCCACCCCACCAAGCGCAAAGACGGCGCTTGCTGGGGACCCCGGAAGTCCTTGGTCGGGATGACACTTCACAATGAAGCTATGCTCTTTGAAGCAACGCTCCTTCAAAACACGGAAACTCGCAAAGCTTAGCCGCGTGTCACTCCCGAAAGTTGCGCGAAGGTTGTGCGCAGGAATTTATGCGGGTTCACCGGCGTGTCGTGAATGCGAACCTCGTAGTGGAGATGTGGTCCGGTGCTGCGTCCGGAAAGGCCAACGTAGGCGATGACCTGCCCTTTGCGGACGGTCTCGCCATCGGCCACGGCGAATCCGGAGAGATGTCCGTAGCGGGTCGAGATGCCGTTGCCATGATCGATTTGCAGCATGCGGCCGTAGCCATTGTAGAAGTCGGCGTAGGTGACAACGCCATCGGCGGGAGCCAAGACCGGCTGTCCGTAGCTGCAGGAGATGTCGACGCCGGAGTGAAACGCGCCTTCACCATTGATGGGATCGATACGTTCGCCGAAGGATCCGGTGATGGGGCCCATCACCGGCCACAAGGTAGGAGAGGTCGTAGCGTTGACCCAGTCGGAGAGAGTCGCCTGGTGGGTCATTCCCATTCCCAGACCCGCTGTCGCCGCCCCGGTCAGGGCGGAGTTGCGCAGCGCGTAGAGCTGGTCCATCGAGTACTTTACTTCTTCCGGCTTAACCGGACCCTCGACGGCGTGCATCAGCTTGCGATTGGGTTTGAGCCCGTAGATGACGGAAACATCGTTGGCCAGCGAGCCCAGCGATGCGACCTGGATGTCCTTGTCGCGATTGACCTGCTCCAGTTGCGCGTAGCGGGTTTGCAGCGCCCGCTTTTCCAGGCGCAACTGATTGAAGCTGGCGACCTTCCACAGCATACGCGTGTAGGAGCCCGCCATGCCTGTGATGGTGAACATGCCGATGAGAGCGCCGGCAAGAAAGACGTACAGATAATGAATAGGGATCGGAATCTTTCGTAGCTGGCCTTCCGCATCGCGGGCTACGAAAAGAATATAAAAGCGTTTTCGCAAAGCTATAACCCTCGGTTAAAAATGGTTCCGGGGAGCGAGCAACAACTATGAAAATCCGGAACGTAAAGCCTTGCCGGTCCGAACTGCTAAATTCGGGGTCCCTGGAGCGCCGCGGGCTTGGCTCTCCTCCCAGCAGAAAAAGGTGTTGCGCTGCTGGGCGCTTGGCTGGAGTAAAAATGACATCTCACCGTAACAGAGCGGTAACGGAGTGTCAACCATTTCGACGCCTCGTGTCTGCAACTAAAGTATTGCAAACACTCCAGATCGAGACTGTGAGCCACCGCCAGGCGCGGGAACTGTCAGGAGATAAGAGCGGGCGGACTTCGTTCCCCGAAATGCCACCTGACGCATCATGAAAAGAAAGCCGCAAATACGCGCGGAAAAGCAGGCGCAACTTGCGGCTTCGTGTGTGAATTTTCGATCGCTTTACGCTGCGGGTGACCGGCTTGGCGCAAGCTGCCGATTCAGGGCCTTATTTCATATGATATCGACTCGCCAATCTAATTCGACCACCCTTCTGCTGCAACCTGTCTTCGATTCCCAGGCTGCAATCTGGATTAACATTCTGGATGTAAATGTCGTTCTCGCCGTTGCGGTCGTCTTCCCAGGTCAGAGCCGCCAATCCGGAAGAGGCGAGACCGGCAGCCAGCCGCGACTTATCCGCGGAAGCCGACGACACCGGGAATTGCGCGCAGATCGTGCTACCCGTGCCATCGAGTTTGATGGCCTGGATGGTTCCCGAGCCGAAGCCTGGCTGATCGAACCAGAAGACCAGCGCGCCACTGCCGATCTGTAGGTTCTGAACGAAGGTCTGCGTGTCCGAACCGAGCGGCACGATGGACAATCCATTGTCGCCCCACTGGCGAGCGCCGGCAGAGTTGAACTTCTGGCCCGAGACGCCGTTTTCGAACTGGTTGGAATCCTCCTCCGTCCAGAAGAGGAAGGTCTCCTGCGTCGAGGGATTCCAGGATGCCGTCGGTTCCACCTGCACGTCCAGCGAATTCGTGGATCCAAGAGATCCGTTGTGGCCAAAGGCCTCGGTTCCGTCGGCCAGAATGTGTTGCGCGTAGACCTGCAGCGCGGGACTGTTGGTGTACCAGGAGAAGATTGCGCCGCCGCTGCCGTCAGGGGTGAAATAGGGGAACTCGCCAAACTGCAACGAGCCGCCATCGAAGACGTGCACCGGCGCGGACCAAACCGGCTGTCCCGTGGCCGAAATCTTTTGCGCGTAGAGATAGTTATTGCTGCCGAATCCGTGATTGCGCACCCAGGAGACGATGACCGAGCCGTTGTCGGCAGCATGGAGATCGGCCAGCAGATATTCGTAGCCGGATTCCTGCAGCGTCACACCGTAACCAGTGACAGCGGTCTGCCCAATCCATATCGGCACGCCGCTAGGGGTGAGCTTTTGCAGGATGACGGCGTTGTTCGTCGTCCAGCCGACGACGATGAATCCATCGCTGGTCGAAGTGATCTTGGGCACATTGTGCGAGCCCGGATCCCAGGTCATTGCGATGCCGTTCGGCCCCCAGAGCGCCTCGCCGGTGGGACTCATTTTGGCCGCCGTAACCTGCGGATTATTCGGATCCCGGCGATCGTCGAGAAATGCCAGCAGCGCGTTTCCGGCGCTGTCGATGGCGAGCCCATAATCTTCGGTGGAACTGAGTGTGAGTTTCGCTACTTGGATGCCATCGTGCGGAAACTGCTCCACGCCGTTGGGGCTGAGAAGCTGATAGTAGACGTCGTAGCCATTGGGTGGAGGATCGTTAGGATTATTGTTGAACCAGCTCACATACCAACTGTTGTCTGGCAAGGGAAGAAGTTTGGGTTGCACCTGATCGGCGCCGGGAATGTTGGACAACGCCAGGTTCTGGGCGGGATCCGACGACCACTGTGCCCATGCAGCGGTCGCGAAGACAAATCCCAGAACGAACACGACAACAGTACGAACTGCGTATCTCATTCGCGCTCCTTTGTTCCGTGTTGTGGTGAGTGCTCGAATTCTACCTCCCATCTCTCGCACAAATCGCAATTCCATGACGAAGGCAAGCTCCTGTCCAAGAATTGCCCCGAGAAATGGAAAGACGGCGAGCCGTTGCGCGTTAGTGCTTCACGCTATCCAGCAGCTTGCTCTCCGCCGGTGATGGTGGTTCGGCGCGGCCGCCGAGATATTTCGCCAGGAAATTTTCGGCCGCTGCGTTAAACGCCATGTTGTTGGTCGGGCGAACGAAGCCATGCCCCTCGTCCGGGAAAACATAATACTCCACTGGCTCGCCATTCTTGCGCATGGCGGCGACGATCTGATCGCTCTCCGCCTTATTGACGCGAGGATCGTTCGCACCCTGCCCGATCAGCAGCGGAGCCTTGATCTGGCTCGCCTTGAACAACGGCGACTGCGAGTTGAGAAACTCTTCCGTATCGCCCATGCGCTTGTGGAAGGTGGAAAGTATGGTCGACCAATAAGGTGGAATCGTCTTCAGCAGCGTGTTCAAGTTCGAAGGGCCAACAATGTCGACGCCGCAGGAAAATGCTTCCGGCGAAAACGCAAGTCCCGCGAGAGTCGCGTATCCGCCGTAGCTACCACCCATGATGCATACCTTGTTGGCTTCGGCGACGCCACGCTTCACCGCCCAGTCTTTGCCGTCGAGAAGATCGGTGTGCATGGTGCCTGCCCACTGGCGATCGCCCGCATTCACATACTGCTTCCCATATCCGGTCGAGCCGCGGAAGTTCACTTGCAACACTGCGTAGCCGCGATTCGACAGCCACTGCGCGTAGGAGTTGTAGCCCCACACGTCGCGGCCCCATGGTCCGCCGTGAACAAACACCACCATGGGAAGATTCTTCGCGGGCGCGCCCGCTGGCGTTGTGAGATAGCCGTAGATCTTCATGCTGTCGCGCGCAGCGTACTCAATCGGCTCCATCTTCGAGAGTTGGTACTTCTCCAGCGCAGGCCGGTTGCTGAACAAAAGCGTCGCTTTTTTCGCCGGACGGTCGTACAGATACCAATACACAGGAGCGTCATCGCTGACGTAGGTAACGACCCAGCGATTGTCATCCAGGCTGCGCGAGAGGCTGACAATGTCGCCGGTGTGAACTTTCTTCAGAGTGTCGTAATCTTCCTTGATCTTGGGATCGATGAAGTCGTACTCGATGCGCTGCTTGACGAAGGTCACGACTTCCAGCGCATTGCTCTTTGGCTGGGTAACCACGCCCTCAATATCGAACTGCGGATCGGAAGCGAGAACTTTGCGCGCTCCAGTTGCGATATCGATCTCCAGCAAACGCGCGGCATTGGCGTCGACACTGGTGCCGACCCAGACACTCCTGTTGTCGGGCGCGAAGCCGAAGACGCCACCGAAAGTTTCGTCCGGTCCCCATTTAATCAGCTCGCGCCACGGCGCCTTGGCATCGTTGCGAACGCGAATGATCGTTCCGCCGTCCGGCGTCGAAATTTGCGCCGCCCGCACCTGCAAGTCGTTATCGGCCTGCCAGCCCGCGACGTCGCCGGGATTTTCGGTGTCCAGCGCGCTCTTGCCGGTCTTCATATCGAGCCGATACACGTCGAACAGCTTCGGATCGCGTTGATTGCTCTGATAGAGGATAGAGTCGGGAGTCTTCCAGTCGTAGCCAACGATGTCGACGCGAGCTTTCTCCAGCGGTGTCAGGTCCTTGGTCTGCTTGGTCGCGATGTCGGTTTGATACAGCCGCCAGTTCTCGTCGCCGCCCACATCCTGCGTGTAGAGGATGTGCTGGTTGTCGTACTGCCAAAGAAAGTTGTGGATGCCACGTTTGGTGTCGGAGGTTACGGCCCGATCGTCCGTCTGGCCCAGAGTACGGATCCAAACGTTCAGCACTCCATCGACAGGCGCCAGATAGGCAAGCTGTTTGCCGTCGGGCGAGATCTGCGGATTCGCGCGCTCCGGATTGCCGAAGATCACGCTGCGCGGAATCAACCCGGTGCTCATTTTTTCTTGCGCCGACAACGACAACAAAGATAGAAACGCTAGTGCTAGAACCACGACAGAAAGGAGCGGCACGGACAAGGTGGATCGCATACAGAACCTCCAGTTCAGCCGCACCATAGTCGCATCCGCTACGAGAAGGGCGCAAGTTTCACTATCCTCTTCGCTCCAAAAAAACTGCCGCGGAAGAGTTCGCTGTTGGTCTCAACTGTAATTAGGTAATCAGGAATTGCGCCGTTCAGTGCCATAGTATGTAGCCAAGATGTGGACTCTAAATGCAGCTCTATTGTGGCCACTCTACCTTCAGAATGCAATTTGCAAAAATTAGCCGCTGATCATCGCCGGCGGCAACTGTCTTGACCTCACTCGCTTAGACGATCACCTCGAACCCATCCGCAAATCAGACCACAACCATTGAACCAAAGTTCGACCGAGCGCATTGTGCTCACACAAAGCGGAAATTGAGCCAGCCCTCAATAACCGCTTCCTTAGGAGGAACGCCAGGAGGCAAAGAGCGATGACCTCACCATGGCGTGCGGTACAGACCGGTGGCGCGTTTCGGCGCCACATGATGAGCACCAAAGTCAGTGGTGCTTGGGGTGAGAGCAGCTAAGCGGTGAAGTTGTTCTCACCTTTGCGATCCATCGCCGCCACACAGCCCATGACCCAAGGAGGTCAGTATGAAAAAGGTAGCTTTGTTCGCAACCATCGTTCTGGCGTTAGCCATGTCAGCCGCGGCCCAGCAGCTTATCGACTTTACGCAGCTTCCCCCCAGCGGCGTTCCGCAACCGGTTCCCAATGGTTACGGTGGTCTGCGCTGGGACTCGATCGACACTGTGAATTCGCCCCTCTATCCCGACGCGAATCTGTATATCGGCGCCAGCGGCGCCATCAACAGCGGACGCGGTTTCTACACCGGTAACGAAGCTATGGTGGCTTTCGGTGGGGGACCGTTGTGCTTCCACAACTACGGCGCAACCGTAGCCGACGGCGCGACCGACAAGCACATCTGCGAAGCCTCTATCTCGGCGTGGGACACCGCGGTTTTCAAGCCCATGGCTGCGGTTGTGTCCGATGGCTGGGATGCCAGCGGCGACTTCATTACTGTGACCGCCTATAACAATGGCAAGCAGGTCGGATCATCGTTCCAGTACAAGCTCAGCACCGATGCGAAGAAACTGGACTTCTCCAAGAACGGCTGGGGCAGCATTACCGAGCTGGTAATTCATCCTAGCCCGCTGGGGTCGTTCGTGATCTACACCTTGCAAGTCGAGTAGAGCGGCCGTTCTCCTCCGTGCTAAACGGCACGTGATGGCGGTCGCTCCCACAACCCGGGGCGGGTCAAACATCCCCGCCCCGGTTGACCGTAAAGGAAAACCAGGTTGATAGACCGCATAAGTGCTTAAGATTCCGCACCAGTCTCACATATCAGTCATCGCCAGCAATATGGGTGCCCCACTCATTCGCGATTTTCGAATGAGTGGGAGAGGGAAATCACATCATCTCCCCGCATCGTGTCCACAGACTACACCTGGCTAAATGGTCAACCTCACGGTGTTCGAATGAAAGCGAACTAGAACTCATCTCATAAATCCTTTCGGTCGTGCCGAACGAGTCGCAGCAAACAGCCTGGGCTTTGAAGGCCCTGCAAAATCAAGGTTCGGCAGGGGCTGAAGCCCAGCCATAACCTATTTGCTCTGGCACGTCTGAAGACGTGCCCTGATACAAAGCCGGGTGCCCCACTCATTCGCGATTTTCGAATGAGTAGGAGAAGGAATGTCGTATCGTGCCCACGGACCCCGCCTGTGTAAATGGTTAACCTCACGGTGTTCGAATGAAAGCGAACTAAAACGAAGCTTCCAGCCCCATCAGCGCACCCTGCTGCGTCAAATGGACACCGATGCGGTCACTCGAATTGTTGTTAACCACCAGGCGCGAGCCCAGCGAGCAGCCGGCATTCACACTCAGATGTTTATTGACCGTCAAGCCAAGAGTGTCGGCGGTGGAAATAAAATTTCCGTAGCCAAACAGATACATGCCATAAACGTTACCTTCAACAAATAAACGGGGAGAATCGGTTAGGTATAGCCGGTATGTCGGGCCAGCCACGGGAATGGGCGCCGTCAACGATCCGCTGCCGCTTACGGCTACGTGATGTACGCCGTCGTCGGTAGTCTGGGCCTGCGCACTCAAACTTGCCTTCGTGTCGAACAGGTCGAGTTGCACATCGACTCCCAGATGCCCGCGGCGACGGCGGATGATGTCATATTGGTAGCCGGGGGAGTACAGGTTCGCCCTCAACTCGGCATGCGTCACTAACCCTACGTCGAAGGTCTGTCCCTGATAGGTGATTGTCCTCTTCAATACAGTTTCGCGGTTCTGTTGAAACGGGCTGACCGCGAAGGTGAAGTGGTTTTTGCGCGTGAACTTCCAGTCCACCAGTCCGCTGAACGTAGAGTAGCTGTTGAACCCCAGGTCCTTCTGGATATCGATGGTTCCGTTTTCACCAGAACCCTGGATATTCCCGCCGGGATTCGAGAAGAACCAGAATGCATCGATGCGAATCTTGTAGGAATCGAAATCCTGTTGATCGTTATCGGCTGCGCACGCGCGGGGCACGGCGATCGCAAGGGCGAACAGGAGCAGCGCCATCACAAGTCTGGCCAAGACCGCCCAGCGATTGCGTGCAAGGAAGTTATTCATAGTTTCTCCTCGTTTTGTTTGCCCCTGTGCAACTACTTCTCAAAAGCAAAAATAGGCTTCCAATCGTTCTTCATGCTGATTACAATCCAGCCTCTCGACTTCGCTTCATCGTAGAGCGCTTGACTGAATGTGCCGATCTTCGTATCGGGCAGACCCTGGGCAGGACCATAGGCATACTCGCGCTGCGCATCGTCGTGCAGCACCAGCATCTCCAGGTTGGTCCCGCCGCCTGCCTGGGTGTACTCCAGCATCTGCTGATCGCCGGTAGAGTTCCCGAAAGCCGCTTTAGGATGACGCCCGATGAACAGATAGATGTCTTCCGCCTTGCCGGAAAAATTGTCGTTCAACAGCAGCTTCGGCGGCCGTATCAATACACCCTGGCCTTCGCGATCATAGGAGTATTGGGTCGCAACCGCCGAGCCAATTATCTGTTCGCGGGGAATGCCATAGACCTGCTCCGCATAAACCCGAACAAAATCCTGACCGCCTCCCGTCACGATGTACGTCCGGTAGCCGTTGGCGCGCAGGTACTGCATTACTTCCAACATCGGCTGGTAGATGAGTTCGGTATAGGGACGCTTCCACCGCGGGTCAGTGGTTGTGTCGATCCAGTTCTTAGCCGTGCGCTGGAATTCTTCGACGGTCGTTCCCGTGTGCGTTGCCACAAAAATAGCCACAAGGTCTTTGTCGGTGAACTTGGCCATCGCGGCCTTGTCGCCGGATAGCACAGTCTTGAAGGGCTCCGTCGTCTTCCACTCGGGATGCTCGGGAGCCATGGCGACGACCTGCTGAAAGGCAAACACCATCTGCGTGTAGATTGGGTGCTCAACCCAGGTCGTACCATCCTGATCGAAGGTGGCAAAGCGGTCCGCCGGCACGACGTAGTTGGGATTGCTCGCATCGGTAGTAACGTGCACAAAGTTCAGGATGGCTTGCTTCGCGGGACCGTTGTTCCATGAGGGCAGCGGATCGGCCTGCGCCCATCCCGGCTGAATCAGAAGTATCAGGAAAAGTAAGATCACGAAAACGCGAAGCGACCGGAGCCTCATCGGTAGGCCTTCTCCCTGAAAGTGACTTTCTACCACGTTGTAGCACAGGGCAGAGGGACAGTGAATACCTGTGATCGGGATTTCGGCAGCGCGACTTCCGCCCCGTTCCGAGGCTGGCTGCTTGCTGAAGCGGGAAGAGTCCCTGGAACTTGCGTTTGGATGGTGTGTCAGGATTCTCCGGCGGCATCGCTCATGGGCTGCTGGCGCAGCACTTCTTCGGTGAGCATCAGAAACATCTCTTCCACGCCATCACCGCTTTTGGCGCTGGTGACCTTCACCTTCCAGCCATCGCTTTCCAGCTTTTCCAGCTCCGGAGCGCTGATCTCCCACTTGTCCCACAAGTCCGATTTGTTGACCACAAGCACAAACGGAACGTTGTCGCCTACAGTCTCCACCGCTCGCTTGTGAATGCTTTTGGCGGTGACCAGCGACTCGGACCAGGTCCCGTCGCACACCAGGAAGTATCCCGACGCCCCACGCAGGTAGGAGGTTTGCGCCTGGGTTCGCGAATCCTCGCCCGCCAGGTCCCACAGCATCAGCAGTACATCCTGGCCGCCGACCTTGATCTCTTTCTTGTCGATCTTTACGCCGACCGTACTGAGATACTTCGCGGAGAAAATTCCCTGTACAAATCGCGCAACCAGACTTGTCTTGCCCACACCGAAAGAGCCCAGCATGCAGATCTTCTTCTGGATCATTGCTTGTCTCCCTGGGACTGCGACTGGACCTTCAGGGTAACACTACGATTCACTTCCAATTGGTAAGCCGCCGAGCCATGGTGAATGGGTTCGGAGTCGCCCAATCCTACCGCGCTGATCATCTCCGCGGGAATACCCCTTTCGCGTAAGGCGTCATAGACGCTCTGCGCTCGCTGCGCACTCAGGGTGGCGTTCTTGGTCTCGGCGCCAGTCTGGTCGGCCCGGCCGGATAGCACCACGTGAATCCTCCCGCCTAGTTTGCCAGCCGTCTCCTGCAATCTGTTTAGCGACTCTTCGATGTTGTCGAGGCGGATCGATTGTTCCGCCGTCAGCTTGCTCGAGTTCACCGGAAACAGCACCACCTGCTGTTCCAGCTTGTGCCTCTCCGCATCAAAATCGCGCCGGTCCTGGAAGCTCTTTTCCACGGATTGGTAGAGCACGAAATGAGCCTCCAGCTTGCCGGCCGGAATGCCCGCCTCCGTAGCGAGTTTGACCGGATCCAGCGACATAGGATCGCGCAATCCCCACACCCAGTAGTGTCCCCAGCTGCGTTCGGCGCCGGTCACCGCAATACCCTGCTCATGGTTCAGCCGGTCCAGATACTGTTCCCAGCGGGCGTTGCGCCGATGTGCGAAGTACCCGAACGCAACTGCTCCGAGTATTAGAAGCGCTAATGCTCCCACAAACCACCCAGCGCTTTTCTTCGGACGGCCGGTCTGGCCGAGCAGGCAATTCTGCAAGTGCGGACGCGCTGCCTCGAAGGGGCTCGCGTCACCGTTGAACGACGCCAGCTGTGCGGCGAACTCCTGGTGGATGAGCTCGTTCTCCCGCGCGAAAACGTTGCGCAACTCCGGCGGTGGCGTGCCCAGAATCGTTCCCGCCAGCAACGCCTGCGGCCCGTGGTGCACCCAGATGAGGAACTCGCCCACCTCCATCGTTTCCAGGTCCTGCGTGTGCTGGCTGGTGAAGGAATCGCGCACGAAGTCCTCGATTGCCGTCAGCATGCTCGAGACCAACTCGGCCTCGCTCACTCCTTCGCCCGGCGACGAGATGTACTGCAGCACCGCTCCGGTTTCGCGATGAATCAGGAAGACCTGCTGCACCTTGTAGCGCAAGCTGCGCCGCAGGACGATCTCCCCATAGGACTTGCCAGTGCGCCACGCCTCGATGCGCCATTTCATGCTTTCAAACGACAGACTCCGTTCCAGCATGAGGTTGATACTCTCTGCGAGACTGCGGAAGGCTTGGGCAACGGAGCGGCGAACGGTTTCGCCGATGATGGGCGCCAGCGACGTGGCCAGGAACTTGGGATTGCGCGCAACAGAAATCTGCAGCGCCTGTTCGACGATTGGATAGAACGAGCGTTGCAGCTCGCGATCACGATGGACGGAAAGCGCGACCGCCTTCGCCAGAACCTGGCTCAACTCTTCGGCGCGGAGGTTGGGATCGTCGAGCCGCTTGTGCAGTTCCTGCAGCTCGACCATCTGCTGGCCCAGCAGCAGGGAGCGTAGTTCAGCCAGCTCGCCTTGCGGGCCGGACTCGGGATCGCTTTTCAGCTCGGCCGGCGTGGAGGCCATAGACGCCTCATGCTCCCGCGCTCCGCACAGGCTTGCCGCGATCCTTGGCTTCCTCGCCTTCGTCTTTCAGGCGCACAGCCAGCTCTACGAAAAGCGCGGCAAGAGCAGAACGGTCCGCCTTGGCGTGACGCAACTCCTGCACGCGGGTCTCAAGCAGCGCGTTGAGCGATTCGTTGCGTTGGCGAATCTCGTCCAGCAGCTTGCGCGTTTCCGTCATCAATTCTTGCCGCGCCGCGCTACGCTCCTGCGCCAGCTTGTTGTCGAGGTCGAGAATCTTCTTGGAAAGCTGCGCGCCTGTGGTCTTCAGCTCGCGCGAGAGGTTGTTCAGCGTCTCCTCGCGTTCGTCGCTTTCGGCCTTCAGGCGGCTTGCCAGCGAAGCCGTCTCGCTCTTGAAGAAGGCCTCCAGCGAGTCGAGTCGCCGCCGCATCGTGTCTTTGATCTCGGTCGTCTCGCGGGCGAGAGCGTCTTCCAGCCGGGCAAAGCGGGTTTCGTAGTTCTTGATCTGCGAGCCGAAGAGAATGTCGCGGATCTTGTCGACGCTGGCGCCGCTGGCCTCGGCAGTTTCCGCAACTGCCGCTTCGACGGAATTGGGCTTGCTCGCCTGCTTGTCTTTCGATTCCTTCTCACGCACCGGGACAGGGCTCATGGGCATCCTCCGTTGGCCGCAAAATGCCGGTGCAACATGCTATACCGAAACTGCCAAAGTGAGAACTGGAGTATTTTTCGCCAACCAGGGAGGAAGAGTTATTCACCACGGAGGCACGGAGATCCCCGAGAAATCGAAGGGTAGGGGAAACTCCGCGTCCCCAGGCACCTGCGTGGTGAAGTCCCGCTCATGTATCTAAGTTTCGGCCGTTCACGCGCCGGACGGACAAAAGCTCTGAGAGGGAACGCCGGGAAAACGGGCGCGGCTCCAGCCACGCCCGATGACTCTATTACGACTTTACGAACGCCAGTGACGCCGAGTTCATGCAATAGCGCAGTCCCGTGGGACGTGGGCCGTCATCGAACACATGGCCCAGATGCGCATCGCACTCGGTACACACCACCTCGGAGCGAGTCATGCCGATGCTGTTGTCGTTGTGCGTCTTGACGTTTTCCTTCGCGATCGGCTCCCAGAAGCTGGGCCATCCAGTGCCGGAATCGAATTTGGTCGCCGAAGTAAACAGCGCGTTCTTGCAGCAAACGCAGCGGAAGAGCCCCTTGGTGTGCAGGTCCCAGTACTGGCCGGTGAAGGCCCGCTCGGTTCCCGCATGCCGGGTGACGTCAAACTGCTCGGGTGTCAACTGCGCTCGCCACTCCGCGTCTGTTTTCACTACCTTGGGAACGCGGCGCGGCCCGATCCGCTCGCCCGAGTCCTTGAACTCGACAATTTCAACGTACTGCTCGGCCGCGGGCGCGGCATTGGCTTCCGATTTTTCGAACACACTCATAAGTGCGACTCCTGACAGAGATAACAAACTGCTTTTCAGAAAGCTTCTTCGATCACGCATATTTTACTCACTATATTTTTGGTGGAGCTGACCTTTTGGCCAGCGTCCGAGCTTGCTTTTGTTGGCGCCAGCGTGTGCCCGCTCTACCCGTTTCCTACTGATTGTGATAAAGCTGCGGATACATCTGCTGCAAGTTGGCTACCTTCGGCAGATCGTAGTGCGCGATATACGGATTGTCCGGATGCCGCGCCGCATAGTTCTGGTGATAGCCTTCCGCCGGGTAGAACGCCTTGAACGCAACTACCTGGGTCACGATCTTGTGCGGGAAGACCTTCGCCTCGTCGAGCTGTGCGATGTAATCCTGAGCCACCTTCTTCTGCTCGTCGTTCCCGTAGAAGATCACAGAGCGGTATTGCGTGCCTTCGTCCGGATACTGACGGTTCAACTGCGTGGGGTCATGAGCGACGGAAAAGAACACTTGCAGTAGCTGTCCGTAAGTAATCTTCGATGGGTCGTAGACGATCTTGACCGACTCGGCATGGTTGGTCGTACCGGTACTGACGATCTCGTACTCCGCCGTCGAACTTGAACCTCCCGAGTAGCCTGAAGTCGCGCTGATCACGCCGTTCACATGCTGGAACACGGCCTGGATTCCCCAGAAGCAGCCCCCGCCTACCACCGCCGTCTCCTGACGGGGTGACGGAGCCAGCGGCTCATCCACCGCTGGTTTGGGAAGCGTCCTGGCGTTCTGTTCGCTGGCAGTGACGCTGCTATGCAGTACGATGGTAGCCACCGCTGCTATGATCAAGGTCGCAAGAAACAAACGGGAAAACATCTTAGACATAGCCATTCCTCTTTCAAGGCCCAAATCCCTACCCGATTAGAGCCGTATTCCCTGGGAAAGTTACAGGGCAATCCAAAAGTCCAATTGAAGCGTTCTATAGATGGACGCGCCGTAAGGCGCGGAAAATCAAATAGTTTCGATTGAGTGCCGGGACGAAAGCTCTGCCGGCTACCCCTGAGATCCTCGTCCTAGTCCAGCCCAGAGGACCAAGCCCACAATGTAAGAGAGAAGTATCACGATCAGTATCCATGCACAGGCGGTCCGGGCCTTTGTTCCCGGCGGCTGGGTCCACGGTTTCCGTATCGAAGCCGCAACCAGAAGGCAGACCAGTCCTCCGAGCAGCGCAGCGGGCGTCCCCCAAGTCCTGCCCTGAGACGACAAGAGCGATGCGCCCAGCGCCAGCATCGCCGTCGCATAGAAGCCTACGGCCACTACTTCCAGCCACCCGAGCTTGCTCTGCAGTTCGGCGGCTTCCTCTACGCGTTTCTCTAGCCCTGCATTTTGCGCTACCAACTTTTCACAGAGCAGTTGCTCATTCACTGATCGGGAGAGACTGCTCAGCTCCGACAGAAGCTGGCTTAGGCCAATTGCGTCGCCAAAGCGGCGTAGGATCTCGGCATGGGGCAAGGCAAGAGTGTGTTGGATGCCTAGTGCTTGCCGTGCCAGATCCCCTTTGGCAGGAAGCCGGGTGCTCATGTCCGCAGAGTTGGCAAGTGATTCCTGAGAGCGTGTCGAGTTTGCGTTTGCAGCAAACTGCTCGATCTCGCGAGCCAGCGCGACAATGCCGGCGAAATGTTCACGGAGCCCGTCATTGTGGTACTGGCTAACCTGAGCGCCAGTCTCCGCTGAAGCTGACTTGTACGCAATCGCGACGCCTCTATCTGACCATACTCCCACACTGTGGGATGTGACCACCATGTGGCGCTCGAAAGCTGCTGGCTTTTCATTGGGAAGATCGGGATGCAGCACCTGCCAGAGGCTGTCGGCGATCTGACCCGCAAGACCGCGGCGCAAAATGCCGCCGGCGATGATGGGCACGTCCGCGCGAAGTTCAATGCTGGCAAAGCGGAAGTATGTGTCAGCAGGGGCGGGAATCAGATGCGGCGAATCGAGATCGAACTGCCGCGCAGGCAGGTCTGCTGCACCCGCCGCTCCGGAAAAGTCGCTCACGGTGATGCGGGGACCTTCGGTCGGACTTGCCGCAAGGTAAATGGCATTTTCGAGTTCGGTCCGAACCGCCTCGACGACCGGATCGTCGCGCAGATCGCGGCGCACACCCGGCTCGCCAATGAATGTGCCGCGATGCGGGGTCGCGACCACCGTTCCGAAGTAGTTGTGGCCGTCGAACCAGGGATCGGTGAACAACCTGCTTGACGCTCCGCTGCGTTGCTCAGAGCCGCCTGGGACGCTCTCAGCCGCTGCCAGGGCACCCGAGGCACGCAACGCCTCCACCTCCATGGTTTGCAGGCGCGACCAGACGGTGTACAGATGTCGCCCATCCGCGCGCTCGGGATCGATCGAGAAAATGTAGTCCGTCTTGTTTACCGCGCTTGCCGGACGCCCCTGTGAATTTGCGATCGCTGTGAATTCGAAGCCGGTTCCCAGGGCGGAATTCTCCAGGTCGAGCCGCGCCCATTCCTGAAACAGCAGGCACTCCGGATCGCGCAGGTAAATGCCGTCGCTCGGAATTCGAAAGGTGTCTGACAGTGTGGGATGTTCCACCGTTGGATTCGGGGGCCTGCCATGTGCTTTTGCCGGGCTCACATCCTTCACGCTCTTGAAAAAATTCGGGAAAGGCGCTTCCGACTCGGGCAGGTACACGATCGCTTTGCGGGCACGCTCGTAGTCTCGCAGGTAGGCGGCGGACTCGCGATCCAGCAGGGCCAATTCCGGCGCGAATGTCCTGCTGTCCTCCAGAACAGAATCGCAGACCGGATTCAGCTGCTTCTCCCGCAGCGCAGTCCTGACTTCGTCGAAGAACTCGGTGGCCCCGCTGGTCTGGCTCAGGTAATCCCGGCCGCGCTCCAACGCGGCGTAAAGGATGGAGTGCAAGCCTCGCCCGCGCGGGCAGAAGATGCGCCGTTTGTCGTCGATGAGAGCGGCATAACAGGCCAGTTGCACCGCCCAACGCAGTTCGACGGGCACATGATGAAAATGGGAATCAAACCAGTCGATTCCCAGTGCGCCGGGAGGATCGAAGCAACCGTCAGGATGTAAGCCGTAAGCCTGCCAATCGGCAGGCGCATTGGGATCCTCGATGATCCATCGGGCGAGATACAGCGAGCAGAAGGCGTCGAAGTCCGGCTCCTTGTGGCTGACTAGCCAGATGACGTCGCTCGGATGCGCGGAGAATTTTTCGCGAATCAACTTAGCTTTGTGCAGCACCATTGCCGAGGCGGAGGGAAACTGGCCATCGCGAGGAAAATGATGATCGAGGACGGCGAGCGGTTCGTTTCGGTCCCAGCAGGTCCGGCCTACGTCGGTTGCCAGTTCGTTCGCGTAGAGCGTGCCCGGAGACTCGGCACCCGCTTCCACGCTCCTGACGCCCGGATCGCCAATGAATACTGTGTGGAAATCGACATATCGATAGCGAAAGTTGAATTCCATGGGTCGAACTCGGGGAGCGTCGAGGTGGGTGCTTAACTATAGCACGCGTGATTATGGGAAGCGGGCGGTCTGCGGCGGAGCCGCGTAAAGTTGCAAATTCATGCAACTGTCGCAATTCGGCGGGAACTAATTCTTGCCTTCGGCGATCTGGAGGTCGAGCGTGGCCCGCTCGCCGTTGATGACCACCGTTCCCGAATCCAGCAATTGCTGTCCGGTGCAGTCGTAGTTGGCGAAGCAGCGCATCATGCGGAAAGGGAAGAAGAACTCCACCGCTTCTGCGGCGGAATCGCCCGTGACATGCAGTGAACTGCTGAAATCGACGCCGTCGAATTCCACGTCCGCGGGAAAGTAGTTCAGCAGCGGCCGAATCAGATGCGAGATGTGCTCGTCGAAGGCGAGCGCGGCCAGTTTGTATCGGGAACTGGTGGCGGGGGCTTCCAGCGGGGTGTTGAACGACAGTTGCAAGTAGGCACCCTGCCGGAAGCCGATGAAGGTTGGCGGAACGTAAGCGAGGAAGTGCGCCTCCGGATCGAGCCCTTTCACCAAGCGGTCGATCGCGTCCTGGTTCTGACGCTCCAGCCCAGTCAGAGATTCTGGAGTGATGATCCGCATGGGCGTCACCGAAGGCTTAAGGAGGTTGGCGGCTACGGAAGGAGAATTGGACAAGTTGGAATTCGAAGCGGCGCTTACGGTCAACAGCGCCGGCTTGTTCGTAGGCGGCGGAGGGAGTGTTCGCTCCTTCCATTCGCCGGACGGTTCGCCTTTGCCCAACCAGAGCGAAAAGGGCTGTCCGTTCAGGAAGAGCTGCGCTTCCAGGATAGCCGCCTGGCGCTCATCGTCGGTTTTGGCGTCCACAAACTTCTGCGCGACCAGCACGGGGATGATAAGCGTGACGTTCTCCGGACGCTCCGAGCTTATTCCCATTATCTTCTGGCGAACGTGGTGCGAGATTTCGATGGCGAACGCCGCGAATTCGGAGTCATCTGGAAAATGGGGAACAGCGGCCTGCAACAACGGCGTCACCACCGACTGAAATGTCTCCTTCAGTCGCGCGTAGTCGTCCATGCGGTCAGCAGAGTAGGCCGCGTAATAGTTGCCGGTGATCTCCAGCACGGTTTGTCCCTTGTAGATGTCGAAGCGGATGGAGCGCTGATCCTGGGTTTGCATCTTGTCGACATCGACATCCAGAACGCGGCTGAAGTAGAAAGGGTAAGGAAACTTGTGGGCCTCGATCTCGGCGCCGATGGCCATGAGGGTCTTCAGATGCCGCTGTTGCAGGCGCTGCGTCTTGGGATCGGAGAGTTCCATCGGCGTAACCGCTTGCGCCGCAAGCGAGACGGTGATCCCCAATACCACGAACGCAAGACCTGCCAGCGACCTCATCACCTCGAACCCCTTGGTGCGAGCCTCAGGCGGCATGGAACTTCACCCCGCGAAATCCTGACGCCGGCAGACATAGTTAGACCAACTCCGACGGCCTTGCGTGTATAGCGCCCCCGCGGGATGCGGCATAAGTAGGGCTCACCTTTGATGGCTGCAGTTTTTCGCTGCGACGGCGGCCCTGATTCTCGCTGTCTGCCGATAGCCGACGGAACTCGTGGATGGTAAGCGCGATCCCACCCGCCACCATCAGAATCACCATCGACACTAATCCCGCCAGCAGAAGAACGATTTCCATTGTGGTAGCTCTTGCCGGCTCCGCCGGCTGTACCGCCAGATTAATTGCAACGGGCGCCAGCTTCGGCTCGGCTGGGGTCGATGGCCCTCCCGCCGGATGGCTTTGTTGCGACAGCGCGATGGCTGGCTCTGAATCCGCGGTTTGCTTTGGCGGGTAAAGCGTGAGGTAGAAATATACATCGGCCGCTTCGTCGTCGGTCAGATAATAAAATACCGGCATTCGGCCACGATGAGGCGTTGGTGGCGTGCCCATCACGATCGGCGCTCCCGCCGTGACCTTGCGTACAAACTCGGACGGACGGACCCGCGCTGCAAGCGTCTCCAGCGGGGGAATAGCGCCGTCCTCCAATTGTTGCGGCGTGGGATTCGCCCCGGTGGCATCGTGACAGGTGTGGCAGGTCGACTTCACGATGTGCTCCCCGATCCGGGCAGGCGATTCGGCGACAGAGACCTGCTGGCCCTGAGCCCCAGGAATGTCCGCCAGCTGACCGAGATACCCAACAAGCGAGGCGATTTCAGCCTCACTCAAATGCGTAAACGGCGGCATACTCTCACCGCCCTTGTGGAGCCGCTCCAGCAGGGCGGTCTTGGACTGCGTGGCGAGTTCGGTCGCGTCCGCGCGGCTCATCTCCATGCCGCGCTCTTTCATCCTCGCCAAAACAAGGGACACCGAAGTTGCCCGCACCGGATTGATCACAGAGTTAATCTCCGGGGGCGCGCCCAGTCCGGCATCCCCGTGACAGCCCTGGCAGTTGATACGATAAAGATCCGCGCCATGCAGGCTAACGGTTTGAGCAGGGAATCGGAGCAGCGCCACCGGGGGTTGGGCAGCGTCTCCCGCCTGCGATGGCGGCGGTCCCAGACGGCCCGTCTTGCACATGCTGGTATCTCCGAACGAGCGATGAAGATGATTGAGCCAACTCTCGCCGCTCACCGGAGTCACCGCGGGCGCGGCGCCGGTTGGTGTAGAGGCATAGAGGCTGCACACCGACAGGCAACCAATGATTACGAGGCATCGCAAACGCTTGTGCATTGTCGCCTCCTTGCCGCGATAAACATGAGGCTACGATTCCAGCAGTGTGAAGTTGTCAGCGGGTAGTCAGGACAATGTGAAACTTTAGAAACAGTGTGGGGATGGTCTAGTCACATGCGTTGCAAGTCCTTAGGCATATTGGAAGCCGCAAATTCTACTGGCTCTATGGACCCGATCAGGTACAATCTGCTCTGCCGCGATGCCTGACACAACCAACCCGATCATCGCCATTGTTGGGAACATAAAGACCCACGCCGATGCGGCAGCGGCCGCCGAGGCGCTGGGTCATGAACTGGCCAAAGCAGGGATGCTGATTCTGGTTTATTCCAGTGAGGATACTTTTCTGGAAGGTCCCGTCGTCAAAGGCTACGTTGGCAGTGGTGCGGCCGGTCGACGTTCCATCCAAGTTTGTTACCCGCTGAACGGGAGGAAGCCTCAATTTCCCGAACGAACCAACAACCCGAAAGCATTCGACTGGCGTCCTGACAACTCTCCCGACTGGGAGGTTTCCTTCTATCAATCGTTGAAGAATGTAGACGGCGTGCTGCTGATGGGGGGAGGCGAATCCACACTGATTGCAGGACTTGTCGCGATGGGATACGGCAAGGCCGTTCTGGCCATTCCCGGCTTCGAAGGAAAAGCTTGCAAGGTTTGGGAAACGCTGATGCCGGGACGAGATCTGGTTTCGGCGGACGAAAAGTCAATCATGGCGCGTCCCGACTGGTCCGACGATCAAGCCGAGGAGTGCGTAAAGGCGTTGCAAAGCCAGATGGACCGCAAGGCCGAACAGGAGAAGCAGAGAAAGCTGGAAGAGCGACGGCGCGAAACCAAGGTTACATGGCATGCGCTCGTAGCCCTGGTCCTGTTTCTACTGGCGACGGTTTGCATTCTGATTGCCTGGACGAAGACGTTCTCCTCGCCGGTCGCCATCGCTCTGCTGTTCGTCTCTCCGCTGCTTGCGGGAGTCGCCGGCTCCACCATTCGACTGGTCTTCGATCTGCGGCAGGGTACGTTGCCGCTAAGCAGTCAATCGGCAATTACCACCGCAGCCTTGGGGCTTATTGCCGGAGGCGTCGCCGGGTTGCTCTTTATCATCGCCCAAGTAACCACCGCGCCTACGCCATCTCCCTCTCCAGCCCGCACTACGGCTCCTCAGCAAGTTGCAAAACCTGCGGTGCCAATGCCGCCCTACGCTTCTAGCGCGGCGGCGGCCACACCGGCCACCACGCCTGAGCAAGCGACAGCTACTGTGGAAACGCCCATCATTGCCACCGACCAGGCGAAGAAGCTTGTTCCTTTTGCCGTGATCATCGGCCTGATCGCCGGCATGACCCTGGATGCGGTCTTCCGCAAGTTGATTGCCTCGGATGTCGTGGATGTGAGCGTGGTGGAAGCCAAGAAGCGCCCTTGATTCGCCATGGCAGACGAGCCCAGATTCGCCGTTTACCTCAGTCACAGCTGGCGGCCCCAGGATGTCGATCTCAATGTGCAGGTCTGGACCACGCTCGCGGCCCAATGCGAGATTCTGGTCGATGACCCGCAGGAGTCCGGCGCCAACCCGCCCTACTACATCAATCGTATTGAAGAGCTTCTCCGGCGAGGCGATCTGTTCGTCAGCATTCTGACGTATCGCGAGCCCAAGCCAGGAGCGGATGCGCAGTTGCGCTGCTCGCCGTATATGTTGTTCGAGATACGGCTCGCCGGGCGCGCCGAGATTCCGCGCCTGATCCTCTACGAGCGCAAGACCGGCTTCCGTCCTCCTCGGAACGTGCGTCCCTGGGAAGCCCATGTGCCATTCGATCGCAGTCCCGACGGGCGGCTTATCGAACAGCGCCAGTGGGCCACGGTTATCGAATCCAAACTTCAGCAATG
>JBARGS010000286.1:0-12764 GCA_049798495.1 Candidatus Korobacteraceae bacterium
GTAGGCGCGGAATAACTTAGCCCAGCGCTTCAGCGCTGGGTAGGCTTGAACATAGGACCGAGTCCCGTAGGGACGACACAGCTTCTTGCCGGCTTCAGCCGGCGCCGATGGCGCGCTAATGAAACAATCCGCCAAGAAACGACCAACCAAGCTCTCCCATTACGACGGCGCCGGCCATGCTTCAATGGTCGATGTTTCCTCCAAACAACTCACTGTGCGCGAGGCGGAGGCCCGCGCATTCGTTGCGATGAGTCGCCAGGTCATCCGGGCACTGCCGCGCAACCCCAAGGGAGATCCGCTGGAAGTGGCGCGCGTTGCCGGAATCCTCGCCGCTAAGCGGACCTCGGAGCTGATACCCATGTGCCATCCGATTCCGCTGAGTAAAGTCGATGTCGACGCAAAAGTGGAAAAGAACGGCATTGTCATTCGCACACTCGCCCGCACCACCGCCGCGACTGGCGTTGAGATGGAAGCGCTCGTAGCCGCCTCCGTAGCGGCTCTGACGGTGTACGACATGTGCAAAGCCCTCGACAAGGGCATCGAAATCCGTGAAGTCGTTCTAGTGCGCAAATCCGGCGGCAAGAGCGGCGACTACCAGCGGCCCACGAAGAAGGCGCCACGAACATGAGAACCGCTGCCGTACTTACCGTCAGCGACTCCTCCTCCCGCGGCGAGCGCACCGACCTCTCCGGTCCGGCGACGGCCGAAGTGCTCCGTAAGAATGGCTTCCAGGTCACTCATCAGGAGATCGTTCCCGACGATCAGCCCGCCATTGAAGCAGCCCTGGCTCGTCTGTGCGGACAGGTGCAGTTGATCATCACCACCGGCGGAACTGGCATTGCCGAGCGTGACATCACCCCCGAGGCGACGCGCGCCGTCTGCTCGAAGCTGCTCGACGGCATCCCGGAGAAGATGCGCTCCGCCGGATTGGCGCAAACTCCCTTTGCCGTTCTCAGCCGCGGCGTCTGCGGCGTGCGCGGCCAATCGCTGATTCTCAATCTGCCCGGGCATCCCAACGGCGCAGTGCAATCGCTGGAAGCCGTTATCGATGTTCTGCCCCACGCTGTCGATCTGCTCGCCGGCAAGTCCGCGCATGACTAGCAACTCGGGCTGCCATACTGTCTTCGGCGTTCCGGTCCTGCGTACAATAGCTTCCTTGCAGCCCACGAAACCAAATCGAGGGAAGACTTGGATCCCCTGACCCACTTCCTCACCGGCGCCTGCATGGGCCGCTCCGGCTTCAATCGCAAGACCGCGCTGGCCACCGTGACCATGGTGCTTGCCGCCGAAGCCGCTGACGTCGACGTGCTTTGGGAGTTCAAAGGCTCGATCGCCGGGTTGCAGCACCATCGCGGCATCACGCACAGCTTCGTGGGAGTGCCCTTCGTAGCCGCGGCAGTGCTGGGATTTGTTTACATCGTGCATCGCTTCCTCGCTCGCCGGCGATTGGCCAAAGCGACCCCAGCTTCGCCCCCGGCCGATCCGTCGCCCAGCCAGGATTCTCATCCGCAGACTACCAAGCCGGCAAAGCCGCGCGTGCGCTGGGGATTTCTCTACTTCTGCGCCGTGCTCGCGGCTCTCAGCCATCTCCTGCTCGACTACACCACGGCTTACGGCATCCGCCTGTTCGAGCCGTTCAGCTTTCGCTGGTATTCCTGGGACATCGTTTACATCATTGACCCGCTGATCTGGCTGGTTCTCGTCGCGGGATTGGCAGTGCCTGCCCTCTTCAGCCTCATCAACCAGGAGATCGGCGCGCGCAGTAAAGGCCCACGTGGCCGCGGCGGCGCTATTGCCGCCCTCGTCTGCCTGGTCCTGATCTGGGGCGTGCGCGACTACCAGCACCGCCGCGCGCTGGAGGCGATGAACGCCTTCCTTTACCACAGAGCTCAGCCCCTGCGTTTGGCGGCTTATCCTTACATGTTGAGCCCGCTTCGCTGGCATGGTGTGGTCGAGGCCACGGACTTCTTTGAAACCGTGCCGGTCAATTCCCAGGCGCCCTCGGTCGATGACGAAGCCGGCCGTCTGTACTACAAGCCGCCCGAAACCAGCGTGAGCCGCGCAGCCAAGGCATCGTACTTCGGACGCGTGTATCTCGACTGGGCCGCTTTTCCCTACGCGCTGGAACGCAAGCTCGATGGCGACAGCAGCGGATATCTGGTGGAGTTCGAGGATCTGCGTTACGCCTACCCACCCACCAGTCAGCGCGCGC
The DNA here is from genome assembly GCA_049798495.1 of Candidatus Korobacteraceae bacterium. Taxonomy (GTDB): domain Bacteria; phylum Acidobacteriota; class Terriglobia; order Terriglobales; family Acidobacteriaceae; genus Bog-257. The sequence continues at coordinate 2,213 of JBARGS010000286.1, forward strand.
CATTGAGCGGCTTCGTGTTGTTGGACCGGCAACTGCGGGTTATGCAGGAAGGAATGAATTCCAACCGATCTCCGTCCGTCGAGACTCTGGAACGCGCACCGGAAAACCGCTAGCCGATCCCTCCGGTAGAATCAAACGATCAGCGTGAAACACCTCCTCGAAAAATGGACGCTGCTGATTGTGGCACTGCTGAAGCCGCTCGGCATCTGGGGCGTCATGGGGTTCGCCGCCGTCGACGCGGCCTTTCTCGGCATGCCGCTGGATGCCATCGTAGCCGGCTACTCCTGGGCCGATCCCAAACGCTTCCTGCTCTACTCAGCGATGGGCGCGGCCGGCTCTGCCCTGGGCAGCATCATCATCTACCTGATCGGCTACAAGGGCGGCGAGGTGCTGCTGGTCAAGCGCATCGGCGAGAAGCGCTTCGGCAAGATCAAGGCTTCCTTCGAGCGCCACGAGTTTCTCGCCATCATGCTGCCCTCGATGCTGCCGCCGCCGACGCCCTTCAAGCTCTTCGTCCTCTCGGCGGGCGTGGCCGAGATGAGATTCACCCATTTCCTCGCCGCCATCTTCTTTGGACGCTTACTGCGCTTCTCCATCGTCTCGCTCATCGTGATCCGTTACGGTCCACAGATCCTCGGCTTCGTCGGCGGCATGGTGCATCACCACCTGCGCTATGTCATTGCCGCAGTAGCCGCCGTCTGCCTCATCGGCTGGTGGGTTTGGCGACTGCAAAAGCGCCGCTCCCATCGCAGAAGGCAACAGGTTCTGACCGAACCGCGCGGCTAGCTGCTAGAACACTGGGTGCCCCATCCTGTCATCCCGAGCGGAGCGTAGCGTAGTCGAGGGACCTGCTTTCTTCCGCATCTTTTGGGCTAGGGTGGGAGACGGCACTCGTCCCCCTATAATTCCCCTATGCCGTCCAGCAAAGACTTACAGAAGAAGATCGACGCGCTGCGCGACAAGATCCGCTATCACGAGCACCGCTATTACGTTCTCGACGATCCCCAGATCTCGGACGCCGAATTCGACCGGTTGATGGACGAACTGATCGAGGTGGAGTCAAAGCACTCCGACCTGATTACGCCCGACTCGCCGACACAACGGGTCGGCGGGCAAGTTAGTGGTCAGTTCGCCAGTGTGCGGCACTCAGCTCCGATGCTTTCGCTTGCTAAAACTACCAGCGAGGCCGAGCTGCGCGACTGGGAACGGCGCGTACACGACCTCACCGGAGTGACGAAGGTGGATTACGTTTGCGAGTTGAAACTCGACGGCATGTCGATGGCGTTGCGTTTCGATAGCGGGCGACTGTCGCAGGGCATCACCCGGGGCGATGGCACGGCGGGCGAGGACGTTACAGCCAACGTGCGTACCATCCGAAGCATTCCTCTGAATCTCTCTACCCAGCACCTGAAGGAATCGGGCTTGCCTGGAGCATTCGAAGTGCGAGGCGAGCTGCTGATGCCCACCGCGTCGTTCGCCCGCATGAACGACGAGCAGGAGCAGAAGGGGCTTCCCAGGTTCGCCAATCCCCGCAATGCCACTGCGGGTACGGTGCGGCAGCTCGATCCGCGGATCACGGCGCAACGCCGCCTGGACTTCTTTGCCTACGGCCTGCTCGTCGACGGCCACACCATCTTCCAACGCCATTCCGAGGCCCTGAAGGCGTTACAGGCTGCGGGCTTCAAGGTGAATCCCAATCACCTGCTGGTGCACAGCATCGACGAGGTGTGGGACTTCATCGCTCGTTGGGAAGGCAAGCGCGACACCCTGCCCTACGAAACCGACGGCATCGTGGTGAAGGTCGACCGCATCGCGCTACAGCAGGAGCTGGGATTCACCGGCAAGGCGCCGCGATGGGCCATCGCCTACAAATACGCAGCGCACGCCGGTATCACGCAGATCGAGGACATCCAGGTGCAAGTTGGCCGCACCGGCAAGCTGACGCCGGTCGCATGGCTGAAGCCGGTGCCCATCGGCGGCACCACCGTCAGCCGCGCCACGCTCCACAACATGGACGAGATCGACCGCCTCGGGGTGCGCATCGGCGACTGGGTGCAGGTGGAGCGCGGCGGCGACGTCATCCCCAAAGTCGTGAAGGTGCTGGAAGACAAGCCCCGCGGCCATCGCCACTTCCACATGCCGGAGCGCTGTCCGGTGTGCGGCGGCCACGTGGTGCGCGCCGAGGGCGAGGCCGATCATCGCTGCGTCAATGCCAACTGTCCCGCCAAGCTGCGCGAAAGCATTCGCCACTTCGCTTCACGCGGCGTGATGAACATTGACGGCATGGGCGATGCGCTGGTCAACCAGCTCGTCGAGAGCGGGAAGGTGAGGAACGTTGCCGATCTCTACAGCTTGACGGAAGAGGACCTGCTCGCGCTCGAGCGCATGGGCAAGAAGTCGGCGGACAATATCCTGAGCGAAATCAAGAAGTCCAGGGATGCGCCGCTGGAGCGCGTAATCTACGGGCTGGGCATTCGCTTCGTGGGCGAGCGCACGGCGCAATTCCTGGCTGAGGCATTCGGCTCGATGGACGCGCTGATGAGCGCCAGTGAAGAAGAGCTGCAGCAGGTCAACGAGATCGGCCCGCGCGTCTCGTCCGCGATTCGCGAGTTCTTCGACGAGCCCAAGAACGTCGCGTTAGTCGAGCGGCTGCGCAAAGCGGGACTCAAAATGCAGGGGCACAAAAAGCAACGCGCGACAACCCTGGCAGGGAAGACCTTCGTGCTCACTGGAACGCTAGGCCGTCACACGCGCGACGAGGTCAAGAAGCTGATCGAGGACGCGGGCGGCAAGGTCGCCGCTTCGGTCAGCAAGAAGACAGACTACGTTGTCGCCGGCGCCGAAGCCGGATCCAAGCTCGACAAAGCGCGCGAACTGGGTGTTGCTGTCATCGGTGAGGACGAGATGGAAGAGTTGATCAGCGGCTGAACCTTGATCGAAATGGGCTCTGAAGGGGCGCCGCTTCGGCTGCGCCGTGGCAGCTATTATCTTTCCATCCCTCGCCGACTTCAGTCGGCGGGGAGATCTGTTGAACGGGCTAAATGCCAACTGCCAAATGCCAACGGCTGAGCGCTGAGTGCTGAATGCTGAATGCTGAATGCTGAATGCTGAGTGCTGATTGCTGATTGCTAGCTAGAACTTTGCCTTCAGCCGCGCGTACGTCGTTGCCAGCGCCTCCGGCAACACGCGCGTCTCACCCACCACGGTCATGAAGTTGGCATCGGCCACCCAACGCGGCAGCACGTGCATGTGGATGTGACCCGCAATGCCGGCCCCCGCAGCCTTGCCAATATTCATGCCCAGATTCACGCCGTCGGGCCGGTAGAGGTCAATGAGCGCAGCTTCCAAATGTTGGGACAACCCCATCATCTCCTCAGCAGCTTCCGCAGGGAGACGGTGCAGGCGATCCACATGCTCGTAAGGCACGATCATGCCGTGACCGCAGGTATAGGGAAAGGCGTTGAGGATGACGAAATTGTGTTTTCCGCGGTGCACGATCAGCGACTTCACATCGTCGCCGGCGCGCAACAGTTCGCAGAAGATGCAGGAAGGTCCGCTGCTGGAAGTGTCGGCGGTGGTGACGTAACAATAGCGCCACGGAGTCCAGAGATAATCCATACTATTCGGCAGGGTAACATCCCGGTCGAGCGCAACCAAAGAAGCCGAATTCCTATCACAAACCGGGGTGATCAGCCCACTTGACTTTGACATTAAAAGTCGGAGAAAAAGCCGCAAAATCAGTGTTGATCTTACACTTACGCGTTTGACACCTCCTCAGTCGGTTGCTATAGTCGAAGTGTTCCCTGGAAGCGCAGCCCGCTCCATCGGATCCGGCCGCTGGGTTGTCCAAACCCGCTTTGAGCGGGACAATCATACCTGAAGACTCAAGCCAGCAGTCCGTTTTATCTCAGGCTCTCTGCTCACTACTTAAGAGTGCGCGAGTGTGTGTACGCAACCAAATGTCTTTCGAAGAAACCCACAACGCCCCGACCACCCCCACCCAGGAATCCGGCGCTGCTGAGCAGCCCGAAACTGAAACCACCCCCCAGCCCCAGCCCCAATCGGAAGTCCAGCAAGCTGAGGCACAACCCGCGGAACAGGCATCCGACTCCAGCACTCATTCTGGCGATTCTGGGGAAACTACGGCTGCCCCGGTCGCCGCCAAGCCGGACAAAGAACCTTCCATGGAAGATTTCGCCAGCGCTCTCGAGTCCTTCGAGCAGGAACAGGCTCAGACCGAAGCTGCGCTGAACGAAGAGCAGATCGTCACCGGCACCGTCCTCAAGGTCACGCCGCAGTATGTCGTTGTCGACATTGGCTACAAGTCCGAGGGCGTCGTTCCGGTCGCGGAGTTCACCGACCACGAAGGCAACGTCACCGTGCAGCGCGGCGAGGAGATCGCCGTCATGCGCGAGCCGGGTCATACCGAAGAGGGATACATCAACCTCTCGCATGAGAAGGCCCGCCGTCTGCGCGCGTGGGATGAGATCGAGAAGGCTTTCAATGACAAAGCCTCGGTGAAGGCTCGCGTCATCGATCGCATTAAGGGCGGTCTGACGGTCGACATTCTCGGCGCCCGTGCCTTCCTTCCGGGTTCGCAAGTCGACCTTCGTCCGGTCCGCAATCTTGACGGCCTGAAGGGGCACGACATCGATGTCCGCATCATCAAGCTCAACAAGAAGCGCGGCAACATCGTCGCCTCGCGCAAGCAACTGCTCGAAGAGGAGCAGTCGGAGAAGCGCGGCAAGACCCTGGAGCAGCTGCACGAAGACGCAATCCTGACCGGTACGGTGAAGAATCTCACCGACTACGGTGCGTTCGTCGATCTCGGCGGTATCGACGGTCTCCTGCATATCACCGACATGTCCTGGGGACGTCTGACGCATCCCCGCGATCTCGTCCAAGTGGGCGATCAGATCCAGGTCAAGGTTCTGAAGTTTGATCGCGACAAGCAGCGCGTGTCGCTGGGCTTTAAGCAGCTGACGCCCGATCCCTGGCTGGATGCATCGGAACGCTATCCCGTCGGCGCACATGTGCGTGGCCGCGTTATCAGCGTCACCGACTACGGCGCGTTCATCGAGTTGGAGCAGGGAATTGAAGGCCTGGTTCACGTCAGCGAGATGACGTGGTCCAAGCGAATGAAACACCCCTCCAAGCTGGTTAACATCGGTGATCAGGTAGAGGCGGTTGTGCTCAACGTCAACCCGACGGAGCGCCGCATCAGCCTTGGCTTGAAACAGCTGGAATCGAACCCTTGGGAAACTCTGCACGAGAAGTTCCCGGTCGGCACAGTCGTCGAAGGCAAGGTTCGCAATCTGACCGACTTCGGAGCGTTCATCGAAATCGAAGACGGCATCGACGGCCTGGTCCATGTGAGCAACCTCAGTTGGACCAAGCGCGTGAAGCACCCGTCAGAGGTGTTGAAGAAGGGCGACAAGGTAAAGGCCATCGTGCTCGCTATCGAGCCCGATCAGCGGCGCCTCTCGCTGGGCGTGAAGCAGCTTCAGCCCGATGTTTGGGACACCTTCTTCGAGCAGCATCGCGTGGGCGACGTCATCCACGGCAAGGTGCTGCGCCTGGCGAGCTTCGGCGCATTTGTCGAAATCGCCGACGGCGTCGAAGGCTTGTGCCACAACTCGGAAGCGGTGGACGCACATGGCGCGCCCATCAAGCTGGACGCCGGTTTGGAGCACGACTTTAAGATCATCAAGATGAACCCGGCGGAGAAGAAAGTCGGACTCAGCATTAGGGCCGTCGGCGAAGAAGCCACGCGCGCCGATGTGGAGTCCTACAAAGCTCCGGCGGCAAGCTCTTCCGGCAGCGGTTCCACCATCGGCGAATTCATGTCGTGGAAGCGCGCCAGCAACGAAAACAACTAACCTCAGTTCGTCGTACACCGAACGGGCCGCCAGCAATGGCGGCCTTTGTTTTTTGGAAATGATCTGGTTAGTCGCGGCGACTCGTAATCTCCAACGCCGTACCTCAGATATTGTCATTCTGAGCGGAGCGACGGCCGCGAAGCGGACGAGCGCAGTCGAAGAACCCCTATCGTCGCCAGACCTTCGAGGCGAAGGAATCTGCCCGGCGCTATTTGCTCGTATCAATCACCAGATTGACATTCACTTTGTTGCGGTCGTCGAACTGACTGACCGTCTTGGTGCTGCTCTTCTTGCCGTCTTTCTGGGCGTAGACTTCGTAGTCCACATTAGGCGAGAGCTCAGGAAAGCGATACGTGCCGTCATTCTGCGAAATGTATGTCTTGATGGCCAGCGTCTTCGTGTTCTTCAAGTAAACGACGGCCTCGGGAATCGGCTTGTCGCTCTTATCCGCGACTGTCCCCGTCAATGTTCGCGAGGTACTGCGCGGATTCTTGTGGGTATCGCCGGTCGAGGGCGATCCGCCCATGGGAATTTGTAATTGCGCACTGCAACTTAGCGCAATCATCAGAACGATCAACGTGCCGAATGCCCTCTTCATCTGTTTCCCTTCGGCTTACTTGGGTGAGAGCGTCTCTTTCGTCAGATGGATGCTGACATCTTTCCGCTCATTGTCGTCGATGTGCACCGTGATCTCCGGCTTCGCCTGTCCCTTCGGCGTCTTCACCTCAGCTTGAATGACGTAGTCCTGCGCGCCGACGGGAACTCGCTGTGCGAACTCACCGTTCTTGTCCGATATCAGGTCCCATTTCGCCTTCTTATCGGAGGCCCTCCTTATCTTGATGGGAATGCCTCCGACGGGACGATCGTCCGGGCCCCATACAGTGCCATAAATCAATGCGTAGTCCTTCTTGACGGAATCGGCGGGCAGCGGAGCGGGTTCCGGGGACGTTCCCTGCGTATTCCCGTCTCGCGCCATGGCGAGCGAGGAAGCCAGGAATGCAAAGATGAACAGAGCGGAGACACTGAGAACCAAAGCACGATTTCTCCGTCCATCGCTAGTACTCACTCTCTTCCTCGTCTTTTTCCTCTTCTTCGTCCTCCTCCTCTTCCTCGTCCTCCACGCGCGACAGTTCCAGCGGCTCGATCGCCACTACCTCGAAGTCGCTGCCACATTCGGGGCAGGATACGATTTCGCCCTCGTCAACCTCATCTTCTTCAATATCCAGATCGCTCTCGCATTCCGGACAGATCACCATAATTGCCTCCGTTGTTCTTGGCCCGGCCGCGCCCCAACTTACCGAGCGCCGTCCCTGCATTTATATTTAGAATCTCTTAGCGGCAGCGTCAAGTGATAGACGCCGCCGGAATCGAGAGGTTTCGCGAAGTTTCATGAACATACCCGTATACCTGTTACGCGGCGTCGCGGTTGTGATGTCGGCCATCTCTCTCCCGGTTGCTTTGTTTTCCCAGCAGAAGGACGGCCTTCCCGCCGTACCTCCCGATCCGCAAATTGCCGCGGCGCTTCAAGAGGTCTCCGCCGCGCGCATCCAGCAGAACATCGAGACCCTCGCCAGCTTCTATACCCGGCAGACACTCTCGTCCGACATGCCTCCCTTGAGCGACAAAGGCATCAATGCCGCCGCCGATTGGATTCAGGGCCAGTTTCAGCGCTATTCCAGCCAGTGCGGCGAGTGTCTCGAGGTCCGAACCGATCAGTTCATCCAGCAGCCGGGTCCACGCGTTCCCAACGCTACCCAAATCACGAATGTCTACGCAATTCTCAAGGGCACGGATCCGGCGAATACTGGCCGTATCTATGTTGTAAGCGGCCATTATGATTCGCGCAATAGCGATGTTACTGACGCTATCCGAGAGGCACCCGGCGCGAACGATGACGCCAGCGGCACCGCCGTCAGCCTGGAGTGCGCGCGAGTCCTTAGTAAGCATCGTTTCCCCGCCACCATCATCTTCTTAACCGTGGCGGGAGAAGAGCAAGGCCTCGACGGTAGCGCGCATTTCGCCAAGATGTCCAAGGCGGTTGGCTGGAATGTCGAGGCGGTGTTGAACAACGACATCGTTGGCGGTGACCGGACTCCCGGTGACACGCTGCAGAATCCGCACGTCGTTCGCGTATTCTCCGAGGGAATTCCAACGACTGCGACGGACGAAGAACTGCGCCGGATTCGCTCGCTCGGGGGCGAGAGTGATGGCCCTTCGCGACAAGTCGCGCGTTATGTTGCGGCGGTTGCGCAGCAGTACTTCGCGCCGGAGACATTCCGCCCCATGCTCGTCTTCCGTCATGACCGGTATCTTCGCGGCGGCGACCATTTCTCGTTCAACGAGCAAGGTTATGCCGCGGTGCGATTCACCGAACTCCGCGAAAACTACAATCATCAGCATCAAAACGTGCGCACGGGAAACGGCATCGAATACGGCGATCTGCCGAAATTTGTTGACTATGACTACACCGCGAACGTGGCCCGGTTGAACGCGGCAACGCTGGCGTCGCTGGCCTCGGCGCCTGCACCCCCCGCAAATGTGCGCTTGCTGACCAAGGAACTGCAAAACGACTCCACATTAACCTGGGATCCCTCGCCGGGAGGGCTGGCCACCGACTATGAGATCCTGTGGCGCGATACCACCGCGCCCGACTGGGAGCATGCGAAAGCCGTGGGCAACGTAGCCCGAGCGACTTTGCCGTTGTCCAAAGACAATGTAATCTTTGCTGTGTGCGCGCTGGACGCGAAGGGGCACCGTAGTCTGGCGATCGTACCGTTGCCGGAACGCTGAAACCCTCGGCACATGACATATTTAGAAGGCGCACCTTTCAGAGGACGCGGAAAAGTGTTCGGGCAGTGCGGCGCTTTAGCGCCGCCACACCGCGTTGTTCTAAGTTTTGAGCTGGCTTCAGCCGGCGACAGGCGAAATTAGGCATCGGAACGACCGATCTAAGTCTTCGCAGTTGTAGGAACGGAGCAAGTAATGCGACGCAGTGGTTCGACCATGTCGTTGAGTTTTCCGCCGTTCACCCGGGCAGTGAAGCAACTTATCATTGCCAATGTCGCGGTCTTTCTTGCCATCGCTCTGGCAGACGCCTTCAGTTCGGCAGGCGTGCGGCATTGGATGGATATTCATTTCGGCCTCGTACCTGCTCTCGTTGTCTTTCGCGGGTGGATATGGCAACTAGTGACTTACGCTTTCTTGCATGCTGGGTTGCTGCACATCCTGTTCAACATGCTTTGGCTTTGGATGTTCGGTGCGCAACTGGAGGTCGACTGGGGCTACAACCTGTTCCTTCAATTTTATTTCTTTTGCGCCATTGGTGCGGCGTTGGTTACGGTGGCAGTCTCATTTACTGGAATTCTGGGTGCGAATCCCCTCGTCCCGACGGTTGGAGCTTCGGGCGCAATCTTCGGATTACTGCTCGCATTTGGGGTCCTGCACGGCGAATCAGAAGTCATGCTATTCCCGCTACCATTCTTAATAAAGGCTAAATACTTCATCATGGGACTGATCGCCATCGAGATTTACGCAACCCTCTCCTCGTCCCACCAGCCTGGCCAATCCGTTGCCTACATGGCCCATCTTGGCGGCCTCGCCTTCGGATATATCTGGCTGAAGTTTGTTCCTCGCCGCGGCTTTGGCTATGCCGCGTCAGAGCGTGCGTTCGGCATTCGCAACTCTTACTATCGCTGGAAACGCAAGCGCGCCGCGCGTAAGTTCGAGGTCTACATGCGGAAACATGACCAAAGCGGCTATCGTCACGAAGACTATTTTGATGAGCTTGGCAACTTTCGCGATCCCAGTTCCCGCGAGCCACGCAAGAAGAATGGCGACTCCCGCGGCCCGTGGGTGAATTGAAACAGCTGTCAGCCATCAGCTTGTCACGAGTGCAGTTGCCGAATTGGGTTGCGACGCGGTCCACGTCGGCAGGAAAGTTTAAAGGGGACGGGAATCCAGTCCCGCTTTAGGGACGGAGTATCTTAGTCCAGCCCTTCCTGGGTCAGGGAGGAAATTGTTATCGAGTCCCGCAGGCGCGACACGGGGACACATACAAGTCCGGCCACTGCTGATCTGGGCACGACCGCTTTCCCAGATACAGAAGCTGTGTTGCTGGTTCCAAAAAGACCCTTTGTGGGATGGCTTTATGGCCTGATTCTTGAGTATAAGAGCTGGTCCAGTACTTGGCCGTCTTTTATCACGCTACTGCGCAGCCGACCCTCCAACAAGAACCCCGCCTTCTCCAATACCCTGCACGATGTGGAGTTGGTGGCAAACGGCTCGGCATAGATTCGTAACAACTGAAAGTGTTCAAAGGCATACTCCGTAAACTTGGTAACCGCCTCGGTCATGAGTCCCTTTCCCCAATACGGCTCACCCAACCAGTAGCCCGTTTCCGCCGTCAAACGATGAACATCCTGATTGAGGGACAGTCCAATACCTCCAATGGCTTCTTCCTGAGTCGCAATGGCGAAATGCGTTGCAGGAGATTGACGACCCACCATGTCTAAGAACGCCGCTGCGCTGGCTTCTGTATACGGATGCGGAAATAGATCGCGCAAGTTTAGCCAGACCTTACGATTGTTCGCATATTTCACCAAGGCGGCTGCGTCGGCGCTACTCCACGAACGGATGGCCCCAAATGAAGTCGGGATATGCATTGAGTTCACCTT
>JBARGS010000287.1:0-20747 GCA_049798495.1 Candidatus Korobacteraceae bacterium
CCGAGGCCCTGGTCGCCACACGGTTGTCCCCGAGACTCGTTGCGATCTGCTGGGCCTCCGACCAGTCTTGTTTCTCCGCTCGATAATCAATCTCGATGTCGGTGTACCCCTTGGCGGCGAGGCACCAGACGCGCAACTTGGGATCGTTACGCATGATCGGGTTCTGCAACTGGTCGTTCAAGAATCGCGAAAGATCGACGAAGGACATCGTCTCGGCTTCCGATCTGAGGCGTCCAATCTTGGCGTAGAGCTCATTTCGGGTATCCCCTCGACTTGCGAAGAGACTCTCGGCTTCCGCATACAACGGGGCAGCTCTTGGCCCGTTGTTTAGCCAGTAAAGGCGATCGGCCTCCGACAGGAGGACTTGCGGATCCGTGGAGCGTTCCGGATGCTCCAAACCGCTGTAATTGATGTGTTTGGCGGCAGAAATGTCGCGGAACCAGGTGTAGGCGTAGCGCGAGACAGGAATTACGACCGCAACCAGGGCCGCCGCAAATACTACTCCCCTTGGGACACCAATCCTCACCGACTTAAATACCGGGCCTGCTGATCAAGATTTTTTCAGAACATCGCGAATGGCGCTGACGTGGCGGCTTTTCGAAATTCTACAGGAAGCACACTGGAATGCGCCATGCCGCGTTTTGGACTTTGGCAAGACGACCCTATAATGCCCGCCGAGCGTATGCCTACGACGCCGTCCACTTCGTCCTCGTCCTCTCCCATCTGCTGCGAGCGTGTGGTGAGCGTCCAGCGGCAGGAGAGACTCGCTAGCTGTGTGTTCGCCAATCGAACCAAGCTCTTGGTGTCCCGTTTCATTGGATCTCACGTCGCTATCGGTGACGACATCGCTTTTCCGGTCCCGAAAGGAGACGCGGTTGGTACAGAGATCTTGATCACTAAGAATGCGGGTGCCGGCCCCAAGGGTTATCTCTACCACGTGCCAATCGCTTACGTCAGCCAGCCCAAACCGGACAAACGAAATCAACACTTTGTTTCGGCCGAAGTTCACCACGGAGGCCTTGGCGTCGGTACGGTTTTCCTGCCCTGCGAGGTCCTATGCGATTACTTCTATCGTTTGCCCCATGCCGACGGCAGGCTCGATCATCAGACCCTGTACGAGATCTTGCATATTCCAGACAGCGCTTCTCCCTCTGAGCTGCGCGTCGCTTTCAAGCTGCGCGACTTAGAACTCAAAACGGCAGGCGCACCGCATAGCCAGCGACTGGCGCTAGAGCGGGCCTTCAACATCGTCGGCCAGCCGGAATTGCGCGCCTGCTACGACGCGCTTCTGGCCGACCCCGAGGCCCCTGCGGTATTTCCGTACGGTGGAGTTGGCTCTCTACTCGTTGTCGGCGAGCCTTCCCGGGACGGACAAACATTCTTCGCTCGTCGCATTCTTGCGTTTTCGCCAGAGCTCCGGCGCCGACGATTCCATGTTCCACTGCGTAGGTGCGACTTCTACGACGACCGCGCACTGTGCCGCGACGCGCGTCGAAAGCTCGAATTCTGGATCGATCCAGCCGCCCTCCACACGCTCTGGGACCGCACGTGGAATCAGTGGAAACATTTACTTGCAACGAAAATCGAGGTCGAGGGCACATTCGTACAAACTGGCAAATGCCGCAAACGTCGAGGCGAGTGGGAACTCACTACTTGGGAGACTGCGTTGCCGAGCCGGCTGGAGGTCAAACTCTCAGCCGATTTCCGGCAACAATTGGAGACGGCGCGAACAACTCACCACCGCTTTGGTCAGTACTCACAGGCTCTTGATCAGATCCGCCTGTGCCTGGAACATCGGGCGGTCGAGAAGACCGAGCTTGAGCGAATGTGTTCCGGGCTACATCTTCCTGGCGACTTTGATGTCACACAGATCAGCTGGCGTACGGATTATGACCCGTTCTTCTATCGCCAGCTCTCACGCCGGGCACGCCGGATTTATCTGTTTCGCGACGAATACATTTTCGACGTTGAAAAAGCTGTTGTCGTCGAAACCCCTCAGATCGGCCACGCGACTTACGTCTTTGCCAAACCCAGGAGCATGAATAGCTTTCTCGCTCTGTACACCAAGATCACGAAGGACGACATTCGGCGAAATAGCAAGAATGTAGCCGAACTGCTGGGCTTTCTGGGGCGCGCGATTCACGGTACGAATCCAAGAGTGTGGCTCAAGGAAGTCGGGCAACGCATCGGTGAGAAGATCGACTTTGCGGTGGCAAGCTCTGAATAGACACATGCGCCACCGCGAGTCGGGCAGAGATCCAGTCAAACTGTAATCGGTGAGATAAATCCTCAAAGCATAGTGCCTCACTTGATACCAGCCATTACCGTCCGTTAGTCAAACGCAAAGCTCCAAAAAACCCCGCCGGCTGCCTTCTCGCCCGCTTGCAGGCCGCCGCCAGCCGGCCCAATCAGTTTTCGCTCTATTAGGCCCGTTTGACTGGATCTTGGATCGCGGCTAAATCCTCCTTAAAGAGGCGAAGCCCCTCGGTGTCCGGGTCTGCATCCGTTGAACCGGCTGGCGACCGTTCTGGACCGACTCGGTTGCTGATGAACACAGCTGCGACGCCGCGACGAGTTCGGCGATCGACGGGAAAGCCTTTTCGAAGTCTGCCGGGATTCGTGAATCCGGCTGCAAAGTTCGATGTGGCGGTCCCTCGGCGCGCTTACACGATCGGCGGTTCGGAGTTGTTGAGGGTACAGACAAATGACAGACATTCAGCTTTTAGACGAGCAGGAAGTGTCGAGGCGCTTGAGCGTCAGCGTCAATACGTTGCGCTACTGGCGCGTCTCCGGCGACGGCCCCAATTATGTAAAACTCGGTCGCCTAGTGAGGTATGATGCTGCTGCGCTTGAGAATTTTATCGGGCGCAACCTGCGTGTCTCAAAGGCGAGAGCGACGACGGAGGAAAAACGTGTCGCTCATTAAAAGGGGCAATGTATGGCACTTCGCGTTTCGCTGGAATGGCAAGCGCTATCGAGGGAGTTGCAAGACTTCCAAGGAGCAGGAAGCCAAGAAAGTGGAGTCGCTAGTGCTCGCGCGGTTACTGGAAGACGGTCGCGCGCCGGGAAACAAGAAGATCCCGACGCTGGCTGACTTCTCGAATCGCTTCTTCAACTGGTTGGAAGCTTTGCCGGCGGACCGTCCGCCGAAGGCGCCAACCCGTAAGTATTACCGAGTCGGCTGGCGGATGTTGGAGTCCACATCCATCGCTCGTATGAAACTGGACCACATAACGACAGATCAAGCCTCGATCATCGAGGGATCGTCAGCCGCGAACACGAACAACGCTCTGCGCACGCTTCGGCGCATGCTGAAAAAAGCGCACGAGTGGCAACTTCTACCCACGGTGCCAGTCGTGAAACTCGTCGAGGAGTACGGACGGGAAGAACTTATGGAGCCGTGGATGGAGCTGCTGTTGCTAGGGGTAACGGCGGGCGTGCGCCTTACGGCGAAAAGCCGAAAGTCGCGTGTGGGCTGGGAGCCGTTCCGAACGGTCCTGTTAATCATGCTGGATTCTGGTCTTCGCCCTGGCGAGATCTTCCGAATGCGGTGGGAGAACATCCATTGGGACAAAGGGTTGATCTTCAACCCCCGCGGCAAGTCCCGCAAATCCCGGCGTTACGTTCCGCTGACCGAGCGCGTCAAGGCAGCACTGCTGATGCGCAAGGAAGGCGCAAATGAAGGATGGGTGTTTCCGTCAAAGAAAGCTCAATCCGGCCATATCACCGATCGCGAGGTTTCCAAGCAGTGGCTGGAAGCCAAACGGTTGGCAGGTATTCCCGAAGCGGTTGTCCTGTACTGTGCTCGCCATCGTTTCTCGACCGACGCGATGGAGGGCACCGGGAACGTGATGGCGGTCATGGATGCGATGGGCCATCAATCAGTCAATACCACGCGCATCTACAACCACTCGAATGTGACGCTGATTAGGGAAGCAATCGAGCGCAGGAATCAGCAGTTGTCCAAGACGGTGCAATAGCGGTGGCCACAAAAATGGCCACAGTGACCAATATAGGCTGTGTTCAGAGAGGGCGTAAGTGATTGCAGCAGTAATGGTAGCGCTACCGGGAATCGAACCCGGGTTTGAAGATTGAGAATCTTCCGTCCTAACCCCTAGACGATAGCGCCACTTAGGAAGGTCTTTGCATTATAACAAATCTTCAGCATTGATCGGATCTGGTACGCCCTCGAGGTAGAGTCCCAAAGCACCCGTAGAATACTGCCCGCCTCGAGGTAAATGAGGCATAGTTTAAGGAACCACCCGGGCCTGTCGGATCATTCTAAAGCACGACACCTCTACCAACGTTTGGGGGCTCTCTGCCCTCAAAAGGACGACTATCCGCATCGACGTGCATCACGAGTCATGTACTCCGTGCATCGCGTGATTCTCTAAGGTGCATCACTAAAGCTCAACTGAGACACCCTCAATGCAAGTTTGAAAGAGTGCCATCTGTATTTTCACCTAACACACGCTTCGGTGCGGCGAGTCATTGCGCCTGTTGACCCCCAGTGCTAGCCTCAAATCCGTAGCGGATTAACCAAGATGACGCCGAGAACGCCGGGACGAGGATCATTGGTCATGAGGCGACCCTTCGCTCTCTTAGTCGTATTCTTCGTATTGTTTGTGACCCAGGCAATTCCCGCCCAACAGGCGTCGCCTGCCCCTTCATCAAACTCTCCGGCAGCACCGACCAGGCCGATCGCCGCTCCGCAATCCTCGTCAACGCCTGGCAATCCTGAGACTCAGGTCTGGGTCAACACCAGCTCCGGGGTTTATCACTGTCCCGGTACGCATTGGTATGGCGCGACCAAGTCAGGCGTCTACATGAAGCAATCAGAGGCTCAGAGCAAGGGCTATCGTCCTGCCTATCATCGAGTTTGCAAATAGGCACCCGATGCACGCTGAATTGTAAGAATCAGCCAAAAAAGTCCCTCTCGCAGAGAGGTTGACAACCTGGATTCCCTATAGCAGAATCCCACTGTACGGCGAATAAAAAGCGAAGATAAATCCCTGCCGCTTTTGCCTGCCAGTGTCCCTATGACGTCTGCCATTCCTCTTCGTATCCGTCTTGAGTCTTCGCTTGGAGAGCGATTCTCCTCCACCCTACTGCTTCGTGAGCGCGCTGCCCCGCTGACGGTTTCCATCGGATTAAGCACCCTCGACGAACTTACCGGAGGGCTGCCGCGAGGAGCGCTGAGCGAAATCGTCGGACCAGCCTCATCCGGACGTACCGGCGTGATGCTGGCGGCCCTGGCTCAGACTACTCATCGGCGCGAAATTTGCGCGCTGGTGGATGCTAGCGACAGCTTCGATCCTGCTTCGGCAGCTACGGCAGGTGTGGATCTTGACCGTTTGCTATGGGTGCGCTGTAGCGAGCGGTTGAGCACGACATTAAGCAAGAGACAAGCACCGCCCAATACACAAAGAGGCTCAGGATTGCGGCCTCAGGCAAAGGCCAGGTTTGCGTCAGGAGAAAGGTTGGAACAGGTCCTGAAGGTCACCGATCTGCTTCTCCAGAGCGGTGGTTTTGGCATGGTGGTGCTCGATATGGGCGATATACCCCCTGAGAGCGCGCGGCGGATTCCGCTTACCTCGTGGTTTCGCTTTCGGCGCGCGGTGGAACCCACGGCAACTGTGCTGTTGTTACTCGAACAACAGCCGAGCGCCACCACCTGTGCGTCGTTGGTACTTCGGTTGGAGCAGGAAACTGTATGTGTGCGCAATTCGGCATCGGCGTCTACCTACCTTTTGCCTGCGCAGCTGAAATTACCGCAGGACCCCGGCAATGTTGTGAGCCACGCTGCATTGTTGCGCGGAATGGGATTTCGTGCCGAGGTCGTGCGCTCCTGGCGACAGCGTAAACCGCCGCAATCGACAGGCATCCATTTTGAATTCCGAACGGCATGGTGAATCTTCGCCGGCTGAATTTAGCGCTAAGAAACGATCTGCATCGTTATGTATGCCTGTATCTACATCCCCGATTTTCAGGTGGAAGCCATTGTTCGAGCAGAGCTCTTGCTGCGGGAAAGAGCGATGGCCGTGCTGCAAGGCGATCCTCCCCTAGTGCGCGTAATTGCTTTGAACGAGAAAGCTCGCCACATGGGAATGGAAATCGGCATGACCAAACTGCAAGCTGCGGTTTTCGCCGAAATTCCCGCTGCCGAAAGCCACATAAGAAAGGAGCAGTCTTCCTCCGAAGCCAGGCGAAATAGACAGATCAATTTTGCCTCCACGAAGCTTTCCAGCTCTGCGGTTTTACGCCAGCGCTCGTTCGAGCAGGAAGCCGCGACACACGCCGCACTGCTCGATGTTGCCCACGCTTTTACGCCCCGCGTCGAAGACACTGCTCCTGACACTCTGCTGCTTGACCTTGCCGGCATGGAGCGTCTCTACGGCGGACCGGCGAAGATGGCTCGCAATTTGGCATCGCAAATTGCGGCGATGGGAATAGAGGCGAACCTTGCGCTCGCAGCCAATCCGGATACCGCGATGCATGCGGCTCGAGGATTTAACGGTGTCACTGTGATTCCCCCCGGGCAAGAAGAACAGCGATTAGGAATATTGCCGCTGCACGTGCTGTTGGATTCCTTTGAAATATCCCAACAGAACAAATCTACCCGCCACGCTCTCGAACGTGAGCGGGAGAAACTGCGTCAACAGCTGTTCGACACCTTGGAACACTGGGGAATACGCGACTTTCGTGCTCTGGCACTGCTGCCGGAGCACGCGTTGGCCTCCCGCCTGGGCGAAACGGGGGTGCGATTGCAACGCCTCGCTCGCGGGGCGGAATGGCGAACACTCGTGCTGTGCGAGCCGGCATCGCGTTTTGAAGAGGCGATGGAACTGGAATGTTCTGTCGAAACGATTGAGCCTTTGTCGTTCTTACTGAATCGGCTTCTCGAACAGTTATGTGCAAGATTGGAAGCTCGTGCGCTTGCCGTGCAGGAGCTGCGATTACGTTTGCAACTGGAACAGCGAGTCGCCGATGAAGAAACTGTGACCCTGCAAGAGTTGGCTGGCATATCCCACAATGTGGCATCAATGGCGGATTATGAACGTACCTTGCGCCTGCCGGTTCCCATGCGTGATCCCAAGGTGTTTTTGAAGTTGCTGCAATTGGATTTGGCGGCCTACCCTCCCGGCGCACCGGTTTCGAAAATATGGATAACCGCTGAACCGGCGCCGCCCCGTTCGGCGCAGCGCGGATTATTCTTACCCATCACTCCCGAGGCAGAAAAGCTGGAAATTACGCTTGCGCGTATTAGCGGCATCGTGGGAGAGCGGCGCGCGGGGATTGCCCGTTTGCTGGATACCCATCGCCGCGGCGGCTTCCAGCTGAATCATTTTGTAATTCCTAAAGAAGGATTACAGCAAGGTACCACATTGTCGGAGAAGAACGATCTGCCCCCTCCGGCTCTACGTATTTTTCGCCCAGCGCGGCGACTACTGGTCCGGTTCTCGGAAGGATCTCCTGCCAGCCTGACGGAAGAAGCGGCAGCAGCGTATTGCGGAGAGTTGCAAGGAAACATTGTGTGGTCATCCGGTCCATGGCGATCATCCGGCGACTGGTGGACGGAGAATGCGAAAGGTTCAGACTCAAACCAAGAACAACTGGGCCCTTGGGATCGCGAAGAATGGGACATTGCCCTTGTCCCTCCGAGCAGTAATGGCGTCAGCAAAATTAGCGAGATTATGGCGCTGTATCGCATTTACCGAGACTTAGCGACCGGGCACTGGTTCGCTGACGCCAACTATGACTGACAGCTGAGAGCTGAGAGCCGACGGCTGACAGCACTTTTATGTACATCGAACTCCACGCCCGCTCTGCCTTCAGCTTCCTCGAGGGGGCATCTGTTCCCGAGGAATTGGCGAAGGTATGTGCTCAGCACCAGATGCCGGCAATGGCTTTACTCGATCGGGATGGTGTCTATGGTGCGCCGCGCTTTTATCTCGCTGCGAAGAAACTGAAGATCAAGGCACATATTGGCGCGGAGATCACTTCCCTGCTGCCATGTACTCAGGCGAACGAAGCCGCATCACGGCTTGCGCTACTCTGCCCCTCACGCGAGGGCTACCAGAACCTTTGCCGCCTGGTCACTCGGATGAAATTGCGCGCGCCCAAATATCCATTATCTCTGCCACAATGTAAGACACTGCAAGAAGCGCAACTCATCCAGCGGCTGGCCACAGCTTCTCTGGCTGATCTCACCGAATATGCCGCAGGATTAATCTGTATCACCGGCGGAAATGAAGGTCCCCTGGCGCATGCTTTGACGAATGGCGGGATGGAGGCAGGCCGCCACACACTCGAACGGCTTATCAACATCTATGGCCGCGAAAATGTTTACGTCGAGTTGCAGCGCCACTATCATCGAGAACAGGAAGCTCGCAATCAAGCGGCAATCGAACTTGCACACAGCCTGCGCTTGCCATTGCTGGCGACGCAAGGTGCGCAATACGCCAAACCTGAGGAACGTCAGATTCTCGATATTTTTACGTGTGTCCGTAATCATTGCACGCTCGATACTGCTGGGCGGCTGCTGGCGCGAAACAGCGAGCGTCGTCTCAAAACGCCCGCAGAAATGGCCCGGCTCTTTGCTGACCTGCCCGAAGCTACCGCCAATACTTTGGAACTGTCTTCGCGACTCGATTTCACACTAAAAGACCTGGGCTATGAATTTCCGCGCTATCCCGTGCCCGACGGGCAGACGATGGATTCGTTCTTGCGGGCGCGAGCAATGGAAGGTGCTCGCGATCGCTACTTGCGGCCACAACAGCGCGAGTTGTGGCGGCGCGCTCAACGCCAGATTGAGCGTGAGCTTGCGCTGATCGAGAAGCTCCATCTGGCCGGCTACTTCCTCATCGTGTGGGACATCGTGCGCTACTGCCGCGGCAACGGAATCCTGGTGCAGGGGCGAGGGTCGGCAGCCAATAGTGCCGTCTGTTATTCGCTCGGCATAACGGCGGTGGATCCGGTGGGTATGGAGTTGCTGTTTGAACGATTTCTTTCTGAGCAGCGTGGCGAATGGCCCGACATCGATCTCGATCTGCCCAGCGGCAATCAGCGCGAGCGCGCCATTCAGTATGTCTATGAGCGATATGGCAAGCTCGGAGCGGCGATGACAGCCAATGTCATCACCTATCGCGGGCGTTCGGCGGCGCGCGAGGTGGGCAAGGCGCTCAGCTTCGATGGCGAAACTCTCGATCGGCTCGCCCGGCTGGTGAGTTCGTGGGAGTACAAGGACCCCGACGACACTCTGGAGCGGCAGTTCCGCGATGCTGGATTCGATCTGCGGCATCCGCGCCTGCGCAAGTTCTTCGAGCTTTGTCTCGCCGTACAGGATCTACCGCGCCATCTGGGACAGCACTCGGGCGGCATGGTGATTTGCCAGGGACAGCTTGATTCGGTCGTCCCACTGGAGCCGGCGACCATGCCTAATCGCGTGGTGGTGCAGTGGGACAAGGAAGATTGCGCCGACATGGGCATCGTAAAAGTCGATCTGCTCGGCCTGGGGATGATGGCCGTGCTGGAAGATTCCATCACCCTCATCCACGATCATTATCGCGAGGATGCGGATCTGGCCAAGCTTCCTCCTGACGATCCGGCGGTTTATGGCGCTCTGCAGAAGGCCGACACTGTAGGAATGTTCCAGATCGAGAGCCGGGCGCAGATGTCGTGCCTGCCGCGGCTACAACCCAAATGCTTCTACGACATTGTGGTACAAGTCGCAATAATTAGGCCTGGCCCCATTGTCGGCCAGATGGTGAATCCCTTCCTGATGCGCCGTCAGGGAAGGCAGGCTGTCGTCTATCCGCATCCTTCGCTGGAACCGGTACTGCGACGTACTTTGGGCGTGCCTCTCTTCCAGGAACAGCTGCTGCGCATGGCAATGATTGCCGCAGGCTTCAGCGGCGGCGAAGCCGAGGAATTACGGCGCGCGTTCGGCTTCAAGCGCAGTGAAATGCGCATGCGCGACATTGAAGTGAAACTCCGCCAAGGCATGGAGCGCAACGGCATCCCTCCCGAATCGCAGGAGCAGATCATTCTCTCCATCACCTCGTTTGCGCTCTACGGATTTCCTGAATCGCACGCTGCAAGTTTTGCGCTGATCGCCTATGCCAGCGCCTATCTTAAGTGTCATTACGTCGCGGCATTTACCGCGGCTCTGCTCAATAATCAGCCGATGGGGTTCTATCACCCGTCGACCATAGTGAAAGACGCGCAGCGGCATGGGCTGAAGGTGAAGCCGGTCGATATTAGCTGCTCGGATTGGCTGTGCACGTTGGAGCCCTATGCCACAATGTCGGAGAGAGAGCATGCCAGTGTGCCCTCGCCCTTTGCCCTTCGCATGGGATTTCGTTATGCAAAAGGATTACGCGAAGAGACCGCGCAGGCAATTCTCCGCGAGCGCGGCGAGCGTCCGTTCGCATCGATTGCAGATCTGGCGTATCGCGTTCCCGAGCTCCGGCGTAACGAACTGGTGTTGCTGGCATCGATTGGGGCGCTGAATTCAATTGGGTGCGGGAAAGAAGAGGACCCGCTTGCCAGTCTCGACCCTCCGCGAAACACCGCAAAGAAACAGCGCCTGCACCGGCGCGACGCCTTATGGCAAGTGGAACGCGCTGCGCGCTTTGCCGGACCGCTGCTGGACGCAATTCCGGAGAGCGACACCGCTTCCCCGCTGGCAAGGATGACGCCGGAAGAACGACTGGTGGCCGACTTCCACGGAACCGGCCTAACGGTGGGTCCGCATCCGATGGCCTATCGACGCGCCGATCTACGCCGCGCCGGCATAGTCTCCGCGCATGACTTGACGCAGCTTCCCCATGGCCGTTATGTGCGAACGGCGGGATGCATCATTGCGCGGCAACGACCGGGCACAGCGAAGGGATTTGTCTTCCTCAGCCTGGAAGACGAAACCGGAATCAGCAATGCGATCATCTCTCCCGATGTGCTGGAGCGAAACCGCATTCTGATCTTGTCGGAGAAGTTTTTATTACTCGAAGGCGAGTTGCAAAATCAGGAGGGGGTGATTTCCGTTCGTGCGGAGCGGGTTGCGCCCATGCGTGAGGCCTACGATGCCGCGACCGTGGATGTCACCGATGCCGAAGTGCGCTCGCACGACTTTCATTAACAAAGAGCTACTTCTTCACGCCGACAGTTTCTGACTTCGGACTACCGCTTCCCTCTCCCGGATACTCATACACCCCGCGTCCGGCTTTGCGGCCCAGACGTCCGGCCTTCACATACTGCACCATCAGCGGCGCAGGACGAAACTTTTCGCCCAGCGTCTTATGCAGATATTCGAGGATGTGGAGACGCGTATCCAGTCCGACCAGATCGACCATCTCGAACGGACCCATGGGATGGTTCAAGCCCAACTTCAGCGCCTTGTCGATATCGCGCGCTGATGCCACGCCCTCCTGAAGCATGTGAAACGCCTCGTTGCCGATCATGGCGTTGATTCGACTGGTGATGAATCCCGGCGACTCCCTGATCGCAACGACTTCTTTCCCCATGCGCTGCCCCACTTCCACCGCCGCCGCCAACGTGTCCTCGTCCGTCTCCAGAGCGCGTACGATCTCCAGCAACTTCATCTTATGCACCGGATTGAAGAAGTGCATCCCCACGCACTTCGGCGCGCGATAGGTCACCGACGCAATCTCCGTTACGCTGAGCGAAGAAGTGTTGGAAGCAAGCATCGTCGCCGGGCGGCAGACCTTGTCGAGCAGGGTGAAGATCTCGATCTTCGACTCCATCTCCTCTGGGACGGCCTCGATGACCAGATCGGCCTCGCGGGCCGCCTGCTCCACCGATGACGCGTATTCCAGCCGCTCGAAGGCTGCGTCGGCGTCGGCTTTGGTCACTTTGCCAAGTTCGACAGCCTTGTCGAGATTTACGCGGATTTCGCCTTCCGCACGGCGCAGCGCCGTAGGCAGAATGTCTTCCAGGACGGTGCGATAGCCGCCCAAAGCCGCGGCGTGGGCGATACCGCGCCCCATGATTCCGGCGCCGATCACGGCAATGGTGCGAACCTCGGCCATCGGCTATTCTCCCTTTTCCAATTGATCGACGACGGAGACAAAGTTGGGGTCGGACTTGCGCATGTAGTCGGCGAGACGCAGTTTTTCCTCGCGCGTGATCAGATAAAGGCTTGCGTTAATGCGGCGAAGAGTTGCCGCTATGTCGTCGACATAATTCATCATTCGGATCAGTTCACCAGAGGCGGACATAATTGCTGAAGTCCTTTCGTTTTCACGTTGTTCCGGCGGAGGAGACGCCTGCGCCCATCCAGCCACGCAAAGCGCGACCGCACAGAACCTGATTGCAAATTAACGCCAATCTTCTATTTTCGTCGTCGCTCGCGTTTAAGTAAAGGAGCAGAGTCCGGCAGAAAAACGCCCACTCACGATTCTCGGGCCGGCAGTGGGGTCCATTAGGCATATCGGGCTGTCCAGGCTGCTGTTTGCGATGTGATCGACTGGGCAGCGTCCTCAATGCGGCGTGCATGTAAAATCAATGGATAAGATGACTCGCCGTAGTGTCTCGTGTCCTGATCGGAAACCCAATGCAAACAAGTTCCGCGGTGCTGAGTGAATCTTATTCCGAGTTCTCGAAATGTCTTGAGCGCCTCGCCGCTGAACGGCACGCTGCCATTCCGCTTTCCACGTACCGCCTGCAATTCAACAGCGCCTTTCGTTTCGAAGACGCCCGCAAACTGATCCCTTACCTGGCGAAGCTCGGCGTCAGCCATTGTTACGCTTCGCCGGTTTTGAAGGCCCGGGCTGCCAGTCAGCACGGATACGATATCGTCGATCATAATCAGCTGAACCCGGAAATCGGCAGCGAGGAAGAATTTCGCCGCTTGTCGGCGGAGCTCAAGACCCATGCCATGGGGCTTATTCTCGACACCGTGCCGAACCATATGGGCGTGGGCTACGGCGGCAATCCCTGGTGGCAGGATGTCATGCAGAATGGGCGAACTTCGGCATTCGCTGATTTCTTCGACATCGATTGGGAACCGCTCAAACTTGAGCTGAGGAATAAGGTCTTAACGCCGATTCTCGGAAAACCGTACGGAGACGATCTCGAGGCAGGCAATATTAAGCTTCATTTTGAGGATGCCCGTTTCATTGTGAAGTATGGCGATAAAACACTCCCTATCGATCCTCAGACCACTCCGTTAATCTTTGTATCAATCGCCGAACGTCGACAGCCGGAAAGTGATCACATCGATCCTGCTGTAGAGGAGTTGCGATCGCTGATCAATGCTTTCGGCAAGCTTCCCGCTAACGCAGTCACAGCTTCCGATCAGATTGCCCGCCGGCAACGTGAAATGCCGTTATTGCTCGATCACTTTCAAGAACTGACGGAAAGGTCGGCTGCTGCTCGCGCCGAGATCGGGTCGGCTCTGAAGACGCTAAACGGCATTCCCGGCGATCGTCACAGCTTTGACGCTCTACACCAACTCCTCGAAGCGCAGGTTTACAGACTCGCTTTCTGGAGGGTATCGGGTGAGGAGATCAACTACCGGCGCTTCTTCGATATCAATGATCTGGTCGGACTTCGCATGGAAGATCCGCGGGTATTCGCAGAGACTCACAAGCTCATCCGCAAGTTTCTGGCGGAGGGCCTCGTCTCAGGGCTGCGAATCGATCATCCCGATGGACTGCTGAACCCCACGCAGTATTTCATGCGCTTGCAGAGACTGTTCGTCTCCTGCCGGTGTTTTGGGGCACAACCCGAAGCACCCGCGGCCTCCGATGGGATTGAGTTGGAAATTCACAGCCTGTTTGCGCAGGACCACAGGATTAACGAGCAGCCGCTGCTCTACCTGCTGGTGGAAAAGATTCTGGAGCCGGGTGAGGACCTACCCCACGACTGGCCCATTGATGGCTCGGTCGGCTACGACTTCGCGAACACGGTGAATGGAGTTCTGATCGATCATCGCAACGAACGGTTCTTTACCAACCTCTACCATCGCATTATCAATGGGAATGTCCTCGTTGACAGGCTGGTTTACGAAAGCAAGAAGCTGATTATGCACCGCGCACTTGCCAGCGAAGTCAGCGTCTTGACGCACCTGCTTAACGAGATCTCCAACCAGAATCGCCGTGCCCGCGATTTCACGCGTAGCGTATTGCGCGATGCGATTCGCGAAACTATCGCCTGCTTTCCCGTCTACCGCACCTACATCGATGAACACGGAAACGTTGATGAGCGCGATCGCCACTATATCCGGAAGGCCATCGATTTGGCCAAACGACGCAACCATGTGCTTGCCCCCGCCGTGTTTGATTTCCTGCAGAACATCCTGCTTTTGGAGGAGACGGATGACGGCGCAACGATTTACGGATATCGCCGGCAGCTGTACTTCGCCCTGAAATTTCAACAGCTCACGGGGCCAGTGATGGCGAAGGGTCTGGAAGATACCGCCTGTTACGTCTATAACCGTTTCGTGTCAGTGAATGAAGTTGGAGGTTCGCCCGCCAACTTCGGACTTCCCCTTTCCGAATTTCACCGTGCCAATCAGCGGCGCCTGGAATACTGGCCGGACGCGATGCTTGGCAGCAGTACGCATGACACCAAGCGAAGCGAAGATGTTCGCGCACGGCTGGACGTGTTGTCGGAGATGCCCGGCGCTTGGGCTGCGCAGGTAATGAAGTGGCGGCGCATCAATCGCAACCGAAAGGCCGGCCTTTCCGACGGCCGCATGGCTCCCGACGACAATGAGGAGTACTTGTTGTACCAGACGCTGGTAGGCGCGTGGCCCCTGGATATGGAAGGTGAGCAGCAACGGATGGAGTTTGTCCGCCGCATCCAGGCTTACATGGAAAAAGCTGTTCACGAAGCCAAGGTCAACCTGAGCTGGCTCAATCCCAATCCTGATTACGTGGCTGGGATGAGCAGCTTCCTGGAGAAGATTCTCTCGCCTCGGTATCGGGAAAAGCCTAATCTCTTCTGGGATACGTTACGGCGATTCGTCTCGCCGGTCATTTATTTTGGTGCGATGAACTCGTTAACCCAGGTGTTGCTGAAGCTCACATGCCCAGGCGTGCCGGATATTTACCAGGGGCAAGAGATGTGGGACTTCAGCCTGGTCGACCCTGATAATCGCCGTCCCGTCGACTTCGCCTTACGCTCACGGACTCTGGAGCAACTGCAGTCTCGGGCGCGACCGGACAACCTGGTGGGACTCTGCCGGGAATTACTCTCGAACTATCGCGATGGACGAATCAAACTATGGACCACAATGTCCACCTTGAACTTTCGGCGCAATCATAGAGAGCTGTTCCAATCGGGTAGCTACGTTCCTCTCACCGCGATGCAAGGCAGAGAGGAGCACGTTATTGCCTTTGCGCGTTTGCACCACGGCGAAGCGGCGATTATCGCTGCGCCGCGCCTAACTTACACGCTCATGAAAGGCAGAGAAGAGCCGCCGCTGGGTTCGGTGTGGGGGGATTCGGAATTGCCATTACCCGGGGAAATCTCAGACAAACAGTTGCGCAACATCTTTACTGGCGAGGTAGTTTATGCCGGAGCTTCGATCCTATGCCGCGAAATCTTCGCCAACTTTCCCCTGGCTCTCCTGAGTACGCGTTGAAGGCTGCTCCACGCAGGCATCGCGGTCTGTGATCTCGACCAGGTCAGCCATCTTTCTCGCGAGTTCTGTAGTGAGGGCACGAGGCTGCAGCCTCCACGACCAGTTCCCTGCTATCTTGCTGGGAACATTCATCCGCGCGTCGCTGCCCAGGCCGAGCACATCCTGAACTGGAATGATGCAAAAATTGGCGACTGACGCCGAGGCGGCTCGAATAAAAGCCCAATTCACTCCGTTCTCTGCCGATCCCAGATAAGCCGCAACTAACTTCTTCTCTTTCTCGGTGGCGCCTTTGCCCCACCAGCCGACTACGGTGTCATTATCGTGCGTCCCGGTATATACAACGCAGTCGCGGTCATAACGATGTGGCAAGTAGACATGAGCTCCGCGATTACCGAATCCAAATTGCAAAATTTTCATACCCGGCATACCCAGATTCTTACGGAGATCATGTACTTCAGGCGTAATATAGCCGAGATCCTCGGCGATGAACGGGAGCTTGCCAAGGGCTGCTCGCAATGCCTCGAACAGAGTTTCATTGGGGCCATTGACCCAGCGGCCGTTTACTGCGGTTGGCTCGTCGGCAGGTATTTCCCAGTAGGCTTCAAAACCGCGGAAGTGATCGAGACGAACGATATCGCAGGTTTCGATGGCCCACCGCATACGCCTGATCCACCATTCGTAGCCGGTGGATTTCAGGGCTTCCCAATCGTACAGCGGATTGCCCCATCGCTGGCCCGTCTTGCTGAAGGCGTCGGGAGGCACGCCCGCCACCACCTTGGGCGACAAATCCTGTTTCAGCTGAAACAACTCGGGGTGCGTCCAGACATCGGCACTGTCATAACTAACAAAGATAGAAACATCGCCGATGACACGGATGCTTCGTTCGGTGCAATACGACCGCAGAGCGCACCACTGCTCAAAGAAGGCAAACTGAAGGAATCGTTCTTTATCGAGCTGCCCTTGCAGCTCGGCTCGCAATTCGGCGATTACCTGCGGATCGCGGCGGACGATTTCTTCCGGCCATGCATTCCAGGGCTGTTCGCCAAAGCGCTCGCGTAAAGTACTGAACAGCACATAGTCTTCCAGCCACCAATCATTGTCGCGACAAAAGCCCTCGTAGCGCTGGCGTGGAACCCCCGCTGCCGACCGCAGGAAATTTTCGGCAGCCTCCCGCAGAAGAGGAAGCTTGTGAGCGCGGACGTTATCAAAATCGACCGGGGAGTCGCCGTTGGGAACAGTTCCCAGAACCTCGCGATTCAAAAGACCTCGCTCAACCAGACGTTCCAAGCTTATCAACAGTACATTGCCGGCGAATGCTGAAGTGCAAGAGTAAGGCGAGTTTCCGCATCCGACCGGCTGTAGCGGAAGGACCTGCCACAGCGTTTGTTTCGCAGCCGCCAGCCAGTCGGCAAATTCGTAAGCAGCCGGTCCAAAGTCGCCAATCCCACCGCGCGAGGGAAGCGATGTGGGATGCAGGAGGACGCCGGATGAGCGCTGCGAAAGCATATGCAATTTCTTTTGGGCGGATTCGATGTCCGATGAGAGCAGGCTATGCACCTGCAACAAATCAGGCCAGCAGAGCGTCTCTACTGGCCAGAGAAGCGGCTGCCAACGAATTGCTACGATCCTTCCGAAGGATTCGTCAGGCGATCCATTTCCTGCTTATTGATCTTGATCTTGCCATCTTTTTCAAGCTTGTTGCGGAGGTTCTCCACATAGAGCCCCTCGTATTGATCGCGTTTTTGCTGGAGCAGCGACTCTTTCGCCTTGTCCCAATCTTGCTTCAATTGTGCTGCCGTGGCGTCCTGTACTTCCGTCACCTTCAGCACCACTCCGTTATTTCCCGCTTGAATCGGAGCGCTGATCTCGCCCGGCTTCAGAGTGAACGCGACACCCGCCTGACCGGTCAGCGGACCCACATCCGGCACTTGAGAATTGCGATCAACCAAGTCGCTGGACTTCAGAGTGGCTCCAACCTCCTTCGCGGCCTTGCTCAAATCATGGTCAGCGTGGGCGCGGTCCGACATTTCCTGAACTTTCTGTCCCAGCAGAGCCTGAGCCCGTTCCTCGCGAAATTGTTCCTCCACCTTTGCCATGATTTGCTCGAACGTGGGAGTTTGCGGGGGTTGAATCTCCGTCACCTGATAGATGACATATCCCGTTGGCGTTGAAGCAAGAGCTGCAGGGTCATTTTTCTTGGCCGAAAACAGTGCAGCCATCAAATCGGGGGCATTGCCTACTCCGGGAAGTTGATCGGACTGCGCGATCAGGTCGGTTGTAGTCACACTCAAATGCTTGTCCGCGGCAGCCTTGTCCATACCCGCGACGCGCGCCTGCGTCTGCACCGCATTAGCGATGCTCTGCGCTTCCGCCGATGCCTTCTGCTTCTTGAGGATTGGTTCGATCTCCACCTTCACTTCCTCAATTGGCTTCAACCGCGGCTCCTGTTTGGACTCGACGTGGATGATGTGGAACCCGTAGCTGGTGCGGATGACACCGGTGGTTTGTCCGGGAGCGGTGCTGAACGCCGCTTGCTCGAACTCCGGAACCGTGCGTCCCCGGGTGATGGGAGGCAGCAAGCCACCGTCCTTGGCGCTTCCGGGATCCTCCGAGTACTTCTTGGCCAGGTCCGCGAAATTCGCGCCGCCCTTCAACTGTTTGGCGATATCGTCAGCTTTGGCACGGGCTGCGTCGACAGCCTTCTGATCGGCCTTGCCATTGGCATCCGGTGTTGGCGTTTTGATCAGAATGTGGCGAACCGTTACGGTTTCCGGCACCCGATATTCGTCTTGATGCTGGTTGTAATACTGTTGCAGTTCCGCCGGGGTGAGGCCGACTTGATCCGCAACCTTATCGGTGTCGACAAAGATGTAACGCGCCTTGATCTTCTCCGGAATGGAGTTCGCGTACATCGGCTTATTCTTTTCGTAGAAGGCTTTCAGCTCGGCGTCCGTCGGCTTGATCTGCTTCTTGACATCATCGAGCGTCAACACCGCATAGTCGAACTTAACCTTTGTATCTTGCTTCTTTAGCTCTTCGGTAATCTCTTTGTCCGTTACGGTGATCGGGGCGTTGATAGCGGCCAGCAGCTTTTTCTGCGCAATCTCCGCCTTGATCTCTCGCTCAAACTGAGCCACGCTCAAGTTGAACTGGCTGGAGACAACCTGCTCGTACGCCTGTTCACCGATGAAGTTGCCGTTGGGGAATAGCACCGTTCCCATCTCTCCTTGATGGAGTGCAGCGCGGAGTTCGTCGTCACTTACCCCGAGCCCCAGCTTGTCGGCTTCGAAGACCACCGCCTTTTGGGTGATGAGTCCCTGCGCCGCGCGTTGCATCAGATAGGGCATGATGGTCGGCGGAACGCTACCCTTGAACTGCTGCTTGCCGATCAGGCGGGCTTGCTGCGCGACGTCGGTAACGCTGATCTCCTGATCGCCGACCTTGGCGAGAACGCCTTGCGTCGTCAGGTTGCTGCCGAGATAATCGCCGAAAAGGCCACCGGGCACGAGGGTAATCACCATCATTACGCAGATGACGACAAGGAGACCGCCGAGCACAATCTTCTTGATTGGGCCGGGCTTTTGCAGAAATTTAATCACTGTTCAGGAACTCCACATTGATGGGGTGAATCTATCATTATAGCTCAGGATATGGGGCTCCCCACGTCACGGTCCGGCAAATCTATGGCCGCCCAAATGTCATATAACGCCGCTCGGCATTCAAATTTCCCTGCACGGGGATGAGAGCTTCACCTCCGCAGCCGTCAATGTGTTGTAATAGAAAGAATTCGGTATGTGGAAACCGTCACCAACAATACGCCGGCGTCTGTTAGCTTCGCAACGCCGCGTCCGCGAACTCAAGATGATCGCTAAAGGAGTGGCCTCCACCGACCACCCGCTCCTGGCTCACATCATCCCGGTGAGACGGTGCAATCTTGCCTGCACCTACTGTAACGAGTACGACGATTTCTCCAAGCCTGTTCCGGTCGATGTCATGAAAGCCCGCATCGACGACCTGGCGCGGCTGCGCACGTCGATCATCACCTTCAGCGGAGGGGAGCCGCTGCTGCACCCTGAACTCGACGACCTGATCGCCCATGTTCGCAAGCGCGGGATTCTTGCGGCGATCATCACCAACGGATATCTACTCGTCGCCGATCGCATTCAGCGGCTAAACCGTGCCGGTCTCGACCACCTGCAGATCAGCATCGACAACGTGATGCCGGACGATGTCTCGAAGAAATCGCTGAAGGTGCTGGACAAAAAGCTGCAGCTGCTGGCCGAACATGCCGAGTTTCACGTCAACATCAATTCGGTGGTCGGCGGTGGCATTCGCAATCCGCATGACGCCCTGGTCGTTGGGCGGCGTGCCATCCAGTTGGGATTCACCTCGACGATCGGCATCATTCACGACGGAGACGGACAGCTCCAGCCCCTTGGCGAAGAAGAACGCGAAGTGTTCCTAAAGATGAAGCAGCTGGATAAGCATCACTATGCTCGCTTCAACTGGTTCCAGAACAACATCGCGGATGGCAAACCGAATGATTGGCGCTGTCGCGCCGGCGCGCGCTACCTTTACATTTGCGAAGACGGTTTGGTGCACTACTGCTCGCAGCAACGGGGACACCCTGGCATTCCACTGGAGAAATATACTGTTGAGGACATCCGACGCGAGTTCCTCACGGAAAAAGGTTGCGCCCCGAACTGCACCGTCTCGTGCGTACACCAGGTGTCCTACATGGATCACTGGCGCGCTCCACAGACCATTCGCACTCAGCAGCCTCCCGTTAGCGCCGGACAGCTAGTGCAGATCGAGTAGCACAAACCCTTTTGTTATAATCCGAATTTGCCCTTCTGAAGTCTTTCCTTGACGAGCGGGCGCGTAGCTCAACTGGCAGAGCAACTGACTCTTAATCAGTAGGTTGAAGGTTCGATTCCTTCCGCGCTCACCACCTAAATCTTTCAGTCAATAGCGTTTAGCAGCAGTTCTCCGGCTACCATCAGAATTGTGCTTTCGGCGCTGTGCCCAGAATTGTGCCCACTCAGAGAATTACCTCTGTGTAGATCGTCAGCCGTGCGCGCTCGAAGCAGGCTCCGAACAGAGATCTATATTTCCCACGAGCCGACGGATGCATTACCGC
>JBARGS010000288.1:0-10464 GCA_049798495.1 Candidatus Korobacteraceae bacterium
GGACCGACAACACCGCCGCCTGGTGCGCGGCCATGAACTGCACCAGCGCCTCCGTTCCCAACACGGTGTACAGTCCGCAGCCTGGCCGCACCGTGCGCCTCCCTCGCGGAACCTATTTCCTTACCGGCTCCGCTTACACCCGCAATGGCGACCAGTTGATGGGCGACGGATACACCGGCACCAGCGTCATGCTCTTCGATCCCACCGGCCAGATCCATCTTCTTTATATGGGCTCCAACGCCAGCCACGGCACTAACACCGGCACCATCGACGGCGGCGGCCTCGACAATCGCGTCTCCGGAATCTTCTTCGCCACCCCGGAAAACGGCCCCGGCTACTGCATCGATACCAACGGCTACTCCGGCTGGGACATCGATCACAACTGGTTTCAATGCGGTGTCGGCATCTTCGTCAACAACAGCAACATCGGCCGCGTCACCGCCAACACCTGCGACTCTTCCACCGCTCAGTGCATGATCTTCAAAGGCAGCGGCCAGGACTATTACAGCGACTCCCTGCACTCCGTCCTCGTCTCCAACAATCTCTGCTACGCGCCCTACTACGCATGCGCCCAGTTCGACGGCGCCTCCGGCGTCAACTTCGTCAACAATGTTCTTGACTATGCCAAGGTCTACTCTCTCTACGTCTCCAGCGGCTCGGGCAATACTTCCTACCGCATCAACATCAGCGACAACATCTTCACCACTTCGCTGGGCTCGGGCTACTACACTCCCACCCAGCAGCACATCGCTGTGCTCAGCCCGCTGGTTCGCTCTACCATCGGCCCCAACAATGTCTTCAGCGAATCGCGCGACGCCGACATTTACGTCAAGAGCACCGGTGTTGCCGGCCTCGACATCAAGGGCAACAGCTTCTACGGTGGCCAGCAATCTTGCACCGGCACCTGCACCGCCTCGCTGCAAGTGAATGCCGGTACCAGCGTCGGCATCGAGAACAACCGGTGGTACAGTCCCGGCTCCTACGCCGCCGACATCCAAGTCCCGGTCAATCTCTCCGGCAACTATTGCACCAGCCCCTTCTCCGTGGCTCCTCTGCCGGCCAGCGACTACGACAAAGCTTGCTTCCGCTTCGCCGCCGCCACCGCCAGCGGCCTCATCGCCCGCGACAATTACACCGACTCCAACGCGGTTGCCGCTCTCGCCATCCGCGGCGGCATTGCCACCGCCAGCACCAGCGGCAATCGCTCCGCCTGGCCCACCGCCGACGTTTACTACGACGCCGGCGCCGGCTCCTTCGACTCCTGGAACGAGCGCCTCATCAACTACACCCTTAACTACAGCTTGTTCAGCCAGAGCCTCAATCCACAAACCGGCAACGCCTCCTTCGCCGGCTCGCTCTCTTATCAAAGCATCCCCGGCGAGGAGTACCACGTCAGCAAGTACTCCAGCATTCAGGCCGCCATCAACGCCGCCTACAACAACGGCAACGTGCTGGGCGCCGTGGTCGACGATCGCACCTCGCCCTACACCGGCCCCGGCTTCATCCTCTACGACTCGATCACTCTGAAGCTCGCGCCCACCACCTACACCATCAACGGCACGGTGACCTACAACAACGGCAACAACAACGTCACCGCCGGAATCGTCAGCCTCCCCGGCGCGCGCCTCATCGGCGCCAGCACGTCGACCAATCACGGCACCATCCTCACTGCCGCCAACGGCCTGAACGCCGACCTCGTCGCGACTTCCACCGTCGGCACCGGCATCGGCTCCTCCGCGCAGTGGTGGCACTGGGGAGGCTTCGAAAACCTCCGCGTCACCGGCAACGGCGCCAATCAGACGGCAGGCAACTGCTTCAACATCGAGAACATGGGCGAGACCGCTTTCCTCCGCACCATCGAGGTCAGCAACTGCTACCTCGATAACATCCTCTTCACCGGGGCAAGTGCCACACCGTCAGACATCGCCAATATCACCAGTAACAGCGCCGGCCGCTACGGATTCAACTTCAACAACCTCAGCGGCATCGCTGTCGTCCACGGTCTCAGCGGCGACTCCAACACCACCTCGCTCATCCGCCTCAACGGCGGCCAGTCCGGCACGCTCACCATTCTCGGCTTCAAGACGGAAGAAGAAGTCAGCGGCCAGGATCCTCTGATCACCATCGATGAAACCGGCCAGAACGGCGCTCAGCCGAGCTTGTTCATCATCGGCGGTTACACCTTCGGCCGCTCCGGCGTCAACGATGTCATCAAGTATGTAAACGGCACCGCCGGCACCACGCCTTACATCAGCGTCAGCAACTTCTACGTTCAGAACTACGTCAACGCCATCAACGACACGGTGAACAACCGCACCACCGCCGCCGCCAATATGAATAAGGTCCCGTTCTACTACGGTCCCACCGGCGCATTCCTCTCCGGCCAGGCCTACACGCTCGACCTCAATACCTTCGTTCAGTCACCGCACAGCGGCAACAACATCCTCACGGAAATCTTCGGCACCACCAGTTCGAACGAGACCATCCTCGCCGCCAGCGGCACCTCCACCAGCATCGCGACCGGCGGCATCGGCTTCCGCATGCCCAACCGCACCACCTACGGCCAGTCGCCGGAGCTCTTCGCCAAGATGACGTACGCCTTCCCCGGTGGCATCCCCAACACGCAACAGTGGGAGTTCATTCCCACCAAGGCCGTCGGCGACACCAGCACCCGCTGGATCGGCGATCCCAGCTATCGTTGGGACGAGATCTACTCCACCGATGTCAACACCAACACCGCCACAGTCGGAGCACTCACCGTCACCAGTTGCAACGGCTGCGGCACCGGCACGCACCTGGTCAGTGGAACTCTGCAAGGCGCAACTTCGACGCTAACCGGCAACAGCAGCGATCAGACGATCTACTCAGCCACCCTCCCGGCCGGGACTTTCACCGTCGGCTCGGGCGTCCACTGCTACGCCAAATGGACACATCCCACAGCGTCAGGGGCCATCACTTACAAGTGGACGCTAGGTACCACAACGTGGGCCTATGGCGGATACACCTCGGCCAGCCAGAACCTCTCGGCCGATCTCGAAATCCTCGCGATATCGTCGCTCTCTTCGCAGACGGTCAACCTCAGCCCCATCCTCGCCGGTACGGTAATCGGCGTAGGCGGCAGCTACGGCAACTCCGGCAGCGAGAATCTCGCCAACTCCGACACTCTGAAACTGACCTTCAACGCCGCCTCCTCCGACCAGATCAAAGGCGCCACCTTCTACTGCCAGACCATCCAGTAGCGATTGCTCTGTCAGACCTCGCCATAATCGGCCTAGCCGTGGCTAAGCTTCGCCCCGGAATTTCGGAGCCCCTTTGAAGTGTCATCCCGACCGCAGCGCAGCGGAGTGGAGGGACCTGCTTTTGCTTTGCTTTGTGTTGTCATCCTGAGCGCAGGTTCGCACTGCTTTTGTGCGAACCGGAGTCGAAGGACCCCTAGTGTCGGCTTGCTCTTGGAGCTTGCTCTCCCGGGCAAGCACTTTGAAAAAGTGCGGCTTCAGCCGCACCGTTACATGCATTTCTCTCTCTCTTGTGTCATCCCGACCGAGGGCTTCAGCCCGAGTGGAGGGACCTGCTGTTCCTTTCAGCGTCACCAAACACACCCAGGAGTCCCCGGTGCGTCCCAAACGCAAAACCAATCCGAAGAAACAATCACAGCTCGGACCGAAACTGGTCGAGCCGGCAACCGCGCCCGTGCAATCCGCTGTACCGCCAGTCGCGCCCGCCGATAGCCTCGCATTCGTGCAGTGGTGCGGCACTCAACTCGACCTGCAACCGCCCGATGGACGCCGCATTGGCCAAAACAACTCGCTGCGGCCCACTACCTGGCGCGAGTACCTGATGTACCACTTGCTGCGCATCCGCAACAAACACGGCCGTCTGAGCCACCTCGCCCTCAACCGCGCCCAGCAGGACCTGGAAGCCACCAGCGGCCAACGCAACATCGTTCTCAAAGCTCGCCAGCTCGGCGTCACCACCTACGTCGCTGCGCGCTTCTTCATCAATTGCATCACTCGCGAAGGAACCCTCAGCGTGCAGGTCGCGCACGACCAGCGCTCCGCCGAGGAAATCTTCCGCATCGTGCACCGCCTCCTGGAGAACTTGCCGGAGGAGTTGCGCAAGGGCGCGCTGACCACCTCGCGCGCTAACGTCCGCCAGATCGTGTTTCCCGTGCTCGAAGCAATCTTCGGCCCCCAATCCGGCGCCGACAAAAAGACCGCCGCTTTATCGTTTTTGCAGGCTGCCATTTCCGTAACCGACGACGTAGGCAAGAGCATCGTCGATCGCGACAAGTTCGAGAACGGCCTCAGCAAGGTTATCGACGGCGTTGTGGAGTGCCTGAACGCCTCCGTCTGGGCGACCCAGCACTAGGGAACTCCGACGAGCTTGTTTGAAGGGGGCGGCCTTCAGGCCGTCCATAAGCATCACAGAATCGTTACGGCTTCAGCCGCTGAGGGACTTCGACCCCTGCGTCGAGATACTGAAATCTTTTTTGGTGATCGCTGCCCAGCCTGCCACGAGCGCAGGCAGAGGGCGCTGAACCGAACCTCCTGACAACTCCCCTCCTCCGCGATGCGTCGAACTCTTATGTATCCTTGAGAAATATGAACCCGATCCGCATTGCCGCTCTGCTCGCCGTTCTCAGCGTGACCGCCCTCGCGCAACAGGCGGCGACCACTCCGCCGCCCGCCAGCACGCCCGTCCAGCAGCAGAAAAACGCCACCAGCGCGACCGAGGACAACAGCGCCACGAGCGGCGATCAGATCACCCCGCCACCCGGCGCGAAGGGTTCCACGCTGATTGGCTGTCTCGCTGGCCCCGACAAAGATGGCAAGTACATGCTCCGCAACATGGGCCACCGTTTCGGCGTGCAGGTTGTCGGCCCCGAGGATCTGAAGAATGACGCTGGCGGCAAGGTGAAGCTGACCGGCCAGTGGCAGCCGCTTCCTCCGGCAGAGCAGGACAAGAAATCCGGCGAGACTCACCGCTTCCAGGCCACCGACATCGAAGTGCTGGCGCCCAGCTGTAAATCTCCAAACGAAACCACTCCCGTCAGCAAGAATAAGCAGCAGAAGCCCACCACCTACGACGCTCCCAGCGCCGACCAGCCGAAATAGTTTTCCAAAGTCTCTGCCCGTGCCAGGGCATCCAAAAAGATGTGTTGTATCGGCTTCTGCAAGTCGTCACGATTTTGGTCTCGGGACTGATGGTGGGCAACGAGCTGAACGTAGCGCTGTTTCTCCATCCTACGCTCGCCAAGCTCTCTGACGATCTCCATGCTCCCGCCCGCCGCGCCTTCGCGGCCCTCCTCGGACGAGTCATGCCCTTCTGGTACGCGGCGGTTCTGCTGCTCACTGTCGCGGTGACTTGGATGGGCCCGCCCTTCGATTCGACAAGCGGCAGACTCTTCCTCGCCTCCTCCGTCCTCTGGCTGGTCGCGATCGTCTACACGGTGATCTTCCCAGCGCCACTGAACAGCAAGATCGCAGCCTGGCAGCTACAAGCCTTGCCGCCAACCTGGCAAAGCGAGGGTCAACGCTGGGATCGCCTGCATGCATTCCGGATGGTGATCTTGTTTGTCGCGCTTATCTGTCTGATCGCCGGTTCTGTCTTCTCGTACTGACCTCACGGCCCTCGCTCCTCAGAACACCTTCTTCGAATCCAGCAGAATCGTCACCGGCCCGGTGTTCACCAGTTCGACCTCCATCATCTCCTGGAACCGTCCCGTCTCGCAGCGCAATCCCAATTCCCGCACGCGCCCAACAAAATACTCATACAGCTCTCGCGCCCGCTCCGGCCGCGCCGCTGCATCGAACGACGGCCTTTTCCCCCGCCGCACGTCGCCGAACAACGTGAACTGCGACACCGCCAGCACCGCCCCGCCTACATCGGCCACACTGAGATTCATCTTCCCGGCATCATCTTCAAAAATCCGCAACCCCGCAATCTTCTCCGCCAGATAATCCGCATCCCGCTCGCTATCCTCCTGCGCTACTCCCAGCAGCACCAGCAGACCTGTCCCGATCTCTCCCGTAATTTCCTCTCCTACCCTCACCGACGCCCGGCTCACGCGCTGTACCACCGCTCGCATGAGAGGGTTGTATCACGACCGGGCTGCTTTCGGTGTCAACCCCCGCGTTGACCATTGCAAACCCCTCCGGTTAGGATGAATCGGGACTCATATCCCTGAGCGCTCCCCCAGCCTTATCGTCAGCATCGTCTGTCTGGAGGGTTCGGGGCGTCCTTTACAGGGCTTCCCGCCTGCAATTAGACTTACGGGTTTCCTCCCCGACTCGCGCACGCGAGGGGATTTCGGTAGGTTGCGCCGCTGCGCGACAGGAGAAAGCATCGATGGCTTCGGTTGAAGAACGGGTGAAGCAGATTATCGTCGAGCAGTTGGGCGTGGATGAAGCGGAAGTAACGCCCAATGCTTCGTTTGTGGACGATCTTGGCGCCGACTCGCTGGACACGGTCGAGCTGGTGATGGCTTTCGAAGAGGCCTTCGAGATCGAGATTCCTGACGAGGACGCGGAGAAGATCCGCACCGTGCAGGACGCAATCTCGTACATCGATCAGCACGCCAAGGCGAAGAAGTAGCGCCTGTCCAGCCAGGAGCCTCCATCCGGGCGCGCGACGGCGCTCTGGGGATTCCGCTTAACCGGCACAGAATTGTTTCGCCCGCACTCGCGGGTCGAAAGGAGATTGCTGACCTCATGGCTTCCGTAGATGAACGCGTCAAGCAGATTATCGTGGAGCAACTGGGCGTGGACGAGGGCGAGGTTACGCCCAACGCCTCTTTCGTCGACGACCTGGGCGCCGACTCGCTCGACACCGTCGAACTGGTGATGGCCTTCGAAGAAGCTTTTGAGATCGAGATCCCCGACGAGGACGCGGAGAAGATCCGCACCGTCAAGGACGCCATCGACTACATCAACGTCCACGCGAAAGGATCAAAGTAGTTTGGACCGTCGCGTCGTCGTCACCGGCATCGGGATGATCTGCGCTGTCGGCAACAACGCCGAGGAAACTTGGCAGGCGTTGCTGGCCGGCAAGAGCGGTACGGAACGGATTACCAGTTTCGACGCTTCCGCCTTTGCCTGCCAGATCGCCGCCGAAGTGAAGAACTTCGACCCGCTCAGCTTCCTGGAAAAGAAAGAGTCGCGCAAGATGGCGCGCTTCATTCACCTCGCCCTCGCCGCCAGCGACGAAGCGCTGCGCATGGCGAACTACAAAGTTGATAGCGAAGAGATGGCCGAACGCACCGGCGTGAACATCGGCTCCGGCATTGGTGGATTCGACGTCATCGAGCGCGAGCACAACAACCTGCTCAACGGCGGCCCGCGCAAGATCTCACCCTTCTTTATTCCCGCGGCCATCGTCAATCTCGCCGCCGGGCAAGTCAGCATTCGGCACAACGCCAAAGGGCCGAACGAGGCGACCTGCACCGCCTGCACTACCAGCGCGCACTCTATCGGCGACGCCGCGCGCGTCATCCATTACGGCGATGCCGACGTCATGATCGCGGGCGGCACGGAAGCCGCTATCACGCCCATGGGCGTCGGCGGATTCGCCGCCATGCGCGCTCTCTCCACCCGCAACGACGATCCCCATCGCGCCAGCCGTCCCTGGGACAAAGACCGCGACGGCTTTGTCATCGGCGAAGGCTCGGGAATTCTGATTCTCGAAGAGCTTGAGTTCGCTAGGAAGCGCGGCGCCAACATCATCGCCGAAGTCGTCGGCTACGGCATGAGCGCCGACGCCAATCACATCACCCAGCCCGCGCCCGGTGGCGAAGGCGGCTATCGCGTCATGCGCAACGCCCTGCGTGACGCCAAGCTCTCGCCCGAGCATGTGGGCTACGTCAACGCTCACGGAACTTCAACGCCGCTGGGCGACGAACTGGAAGCTACGGCGATCAAGCGCGCCTTCGGCGATCATGCCTACAAGATGCTGGTCAGCTCGACCAAATCGATGACCGGACACCTGCTCGGCGGCGCCGGAGGATTGGAAGCCGCCATCACTGTTCTCGCCCTGCGCGACCAGATTGTCCCACCGACCATCAACCTCGACAACCCCGACAAAGGCTGCGACCTGAATTTCGTAGCCCACACCGCCCGCAAAGTTGAGATGGAATACGCCATGTCGAATTCGTTTGGGTTTGGTGGAACGAATGGATGTCTGGTGTTTAGAAGGTGGACGGAATAACGAAGGGGTCGGGAGGTTACCTTTCGAACCGCCGCTTAGCTCGCAGATCCTGAACTAGCGCACTGCGCTCCTTCTCCTGCCGATAAGCCGTCCCATCTGGCTCGCAAAGAGCGCCAGCAACATACCAGCGACCCAAACCAGGTAGCCTTCACGCGGCATAATATGGCCTCGCACGAACACGATCCAGCAGAAGGGAAACAACGCTAAGGTAGTTATTCTCAACGCCGCAAATGTTCTCTGCAGCTTGTTTTTTATCTTAAATAGCATCGTGGACAAGAAAACCGGATTAATCAAGCCGGAGAGCAGAATGGAAAGCTGGAAGGATGCCGTTCCGGGATCGAACGGTCGTAAGGAGACGGCCTCGATCACGCCTCTCCATCCCATGAGCAAGGACACATACGCGCAAGAGAATCCGAACCAGGAGTCGTTGTTGCCCGCGGTTTTCAGTGTCACCGCGTAGAGCACAAAGCTGATCGCGAAGAACGTCAGGCCGGCAATCAACACTCTCTTGGTGAAACGGCGGTCGGCCTCCGCTTTGGCGGACTGCAGTTCGATTCTCTCCTGCTCCCGCCTCGCAGCCCGCGCCTGCTCCTCTGCCAGTCGATCCCGTTTGCCGGCGGCCTTTGCGTGCTCTTGTTCTCGGCGTACTTGCGATTTATATGCCGGACGAGCTTGTGGCGCTTGGCCTTGTCGCTCGGCTTGCCAGTAGAGCGCGTGGTTCTCCACCAAAGTCTTTTCGTAAGCTCTCTTATGCTCCGGGTCACTCCCAGCGCGCTGCACGTCCGGGAGCGTCTGCTCCATGCCCTCCCTACCGCCGGACGGAACCCCAGGCCATTTTTCGTCCGCCACCACGCCCGCGTTTGGCACAAATCCGTGGGAGGCGCCAAGGGTCCTGAGCATCACCTGTAGTCCGCGCTGATAGTCCGCACGAAAATCGACGTATTGAAACGGCCGCAATTGAAAAGGAACTTTACAGTCCTGATAGAGCAACGGAATGACGGTCTTATGTTCTTCGAGAGCGAAGGTTACCTCATCCTCAACCTGAGTGCAGCTGACCGCCGAGGGAGACAGGATCACCAGCATACGCGGGCAACTGTTCAAGGCATCTTCCACCGCGCGCGTCCGCCGCTGGCCGGGGGCGATGTCCAACTGGTCCAGCCAGATATTGGCTCCTGCCGCCTTCAAGTCCCCGGCGAGGCGGAGAACAAACTCGGAATCGTCGCGGCTGTAGCTGAAAAAGGCGGTTGGCGCGTCTGATGGCAAAGCCGGTCTCCGGACAGCAAATCCTCACAGACAGCTTGTGAGCAAGAACCTCTGAGAGTGCCGACATTGTGCCACATTGTCACCTTGAACTGGGGGAAAAGAAACTTCTCTTCAGGAGGCGTCAGGGCTCCGAAATATCTTGGCTGCATCGCCGCTCGCCCGTTCCGCTCACGGTCAAGCTTGCTCCCGCCAGAGGCAGCGAATCGTCTTCCGCTGCTCCAGCCGCGGCGAATCCCATCCTCCCCGCAGCATTTGGTTGGAAGTTTCACGCGATCCGCTCATAATATTTCTCGGCTATGTCGCCTCGGCCATACCGCCTTGCCTTCCTGAACGGCTGTCGCTTCCAATACGTCAGCGATCTCCACAACCACTCCAGCGGGCCGAACTGAAAATACCGCAACCACACAACGGAAGCTGCGATCTGCGCCGTCCAAATCGCCGGCACAATTTCGATCTGCTGCACGCGGCTAACCTTGCCGAACAATCCCATCCCGAAGCCGTAGAAGATCGTCGTGCAGATAACGCTGTCGAGAATGTAGTTGCTGAACGCCATTCTGCCCACAGCGGCCAGTGGCTTGGTCAAGCGCTTCAGTCCTGACCGGCAGATCAGCATGGTCACGCCAATCCACCCCAGACTCACCAACAAGCTCGCCCAGTAGTTATATTGATTGCCCAGGAAAAAGGAGTAGCGAAAATCCCACCCCGATGCGACGTCGCGATAAACACCGTACACAATCACCGGGACACCAACCATCACGGCCGCGCTGATGCATCTCCAGTACAGCCGGGCCGACCGTTGCGCGCTCAGCACGCCCAGCTTGAACAGGGCCATGCCGATCAGCATCAGGCCTTCGACCTTCCAGAAAGAGAGAAACAGAAACGCCTGCAAATCCACCGCCGCTGAATCGGAGAAGCGCTGCCCCATCTCGCCCCACCACCCGCTGCGATAGGAGGCCAACTCATGCGCCACGGCAGCCGGCGTCGGCTGCCACATTTGTT
>JBARGS010000289.1:0-1981 GCA_049798495.1 Candidatus Korobacteraceae bacterium
TATCAGGAGCACTCTATGACTCAATCGAAGGACTCTCGCCGAAGGATGACCGACAACGATTGCTTCGGTCTGATGCGTTAAGTCTTGCAACCGAGATCGGGCAAGCTCGTTGGTTGATGTTTGAACAGGGCACCACCATGGTTTCTAAACCGTTAGTGGTGGTGGTAATTTTCTGGCTGACTTTCATCTTCTTAAGTTGGGGTCTCTTCGCTCCTGTCAATGGGACGGTCATCTCTACGTTTTTCACTGCAGCAGTTTCCGTTTCGGCTGCAATTTTCTTGATCCAGGAGATGTATATGCCGTACGCAGGAATAATTCGCATTTCCAGCGTCCCCCTCCGTGCGGCTCTGTCGCAGCTTGGCCGGTAGGGCCCGGTGCTTAGACTTTGAAGGTGGTATTGATTCGCCCGGCGCTCCCTCACTGCCGCAGTCTGGCAGCGATCCGGTAATCTATGCTGAGGCGGCCGGGACCCGAACAGATCAACCATATGAAGAAGAGTACGTACAGAGCCTCCGGAAGATAAAGAAAGTTGTCCAGCCAATTCAGAGGCGAAACCCCTTTAGGCAACGCCGACAGCCTCGTAGTAAGGATGGCGACCAGCATATCGCCCAGCAAAGCACAGCAGGCCACGGTAGATAACAAACCCATAATCAAGAGGCAACCACCGACGAATTCGACGCTGGACACGAAGTAAGTCATCAGTCGTGGGAGAGGGACGTTGGCCGCCACCAGCGTTTCATACATGACTTGAGTCTGTTGGGCAACAAAGAGCTTGTTTGCCCCGGATATGGCGAAAAAGAGGCCCAGCGCAATGCGTACTGCCAAGATCGCATATACCTCCAACTCGTGACTACCCAGCAATACGAACCGTACCAAGCGTTCCCACCCCATCTCGTTACCTCCGGAAAGCCCCGTCATCATAAATCAGCGGCTCTTTTCGGGCACGCCCTAAAGCAGACCTAGTCCGAGAAAACCCGCGCGGGTGGGCTATTCACGTCCGGACACTCAGCCAGTATTTGAAGCAGGTCGTGCCCCCAGCTGTGACTGCGATGAACCTTGACGACGCACGCTACATCCCCGTTTACTTCACGGCGTATCTTCGATCACCCGCTTGATCCGCTCGAAGGCCCAGTCGATTTCTTCGCAGGTAATCACCAACGGCGGGGCGATGCGGATTACGAATTCGTGCGTCTCCTTGCATAGAATTCCCTGCTCCATGAGCGCTTCGCAGTAAGGACGGGCGGGCACGTTCAGCTCGATGCCGAGCCACAGGCCCTTGCCACGGACTTCGCGCAGATGAGGGCTGCGCAGGGTTTGCAGTTTGCGCAGGAAGTAGTCGCCGGGTGCCCCGGGTCTCGCGGGTTTCAAGACCTGGGAGCCTTGCGGGTCGTCCCTCAACAAGTAGGACATGTCAAGGTGACGCTTTGGGAACGGCGGCTTTCCGACGGACGGCGCTCACAATCGCCCGGGTCTCGAAGATCGCGAGACCCGGGACACCCGGCAGCAAGGTAATCCGTCGCTTTCTAAAGCAGCCGCGTGAGGAGCTTCGCCAAGGAAACATCCCCGCGACCCGCATCGCTTGCGAAATGGCGGTTTTTCGCCAAGTCAGAGTGTAGACGCGAGCCGAAGCGACCGCCAGATGGAGAAGCAGCTTCCAGGTCCGGGTCTTCGGAAAGCACTTGCTCGCGTTCCATCGGCGGAATGACAACGATATGGGTTGAAATTCAGCTTGACACCGCCAGGTGTTTCCTCGCAGGATTGCACAGGAAACTGGTAGTGGGAAAATGCAACCCTGAGCAATTTCCCATTCGTCCTGACTAGTTCTCCCAACCAGCCTTTTACCCTCGGCAAAATCGAAGGAGCGCCGCTATGAAGGAAGATCCGCAGGAAAGTTGCGAAGATACTACGTCCCGGAGTGACGAAGACACTCAGCCTAACGCAGAAAAGCGCAAGAATTCGCCGGCTGATACCAGTCGGCGCT
>JBARGS010000290.1:0-4542 GCA_049798495.1 Candidatus Korobacteraceae bacterium
CATGATCTGTATACGCGAATACCAAATATTCTTGGCCTACCTGCATCGTGAATTTTCCAGAGCTGTTCTCGCTAAATAGTTCGATGTTGCCTTTGGCACCACCAGCGAAGATTTTACTTGGAAGCACTGTGTAAGTGTCTCCATCCAGGAAGTAGCCATCGGCGCTGTCAGGGGTTTGGCTGTCCCCGATCACTTTTCCAATGAAAACGATGTAAGAGGTGGTGTATTCCTTCCGCACGGTTGGATTACCATTGACACACACTGCGAACCCTGCTGCCGAACACAGCAGCAAAACGATTACGGATTTCATGCTGCCTTCGCCTCAGATTTTATTTAGCCATCAATTCCGCCAAACTCCATACATGATCTGTGATCCCCGCTTCCATCGCTGGCGTCACGCGCAATGATTTGTGTATCCGACAGAACCGCTTGCTGTCTAGCATCAACGCAAGTTAGGACACTACCCAA
Source organism: Candidatus Korobacteraceae bacterium (assembly GCA_049798495.1). GTDB lineage: Bacteria > Acidobacteriota > Terriglobia > Terriglobales > Acidobacteriaceae > Bog-257. Next base: position 469 of record JBARGS010000290.1, read on the forward strand.
AACTCAGCACTCGGAGCCGAGCCGTTGGTCCTTGGCGCCGATCGCCGTGAGGAAATCCGCCAACAATCCGTACGCGGTGGTCTCCAATCCAGGATTCTGTTCCGTGATGATCAACTCCGGAAGAATATCGGTTTCGAAGCTGATTGCCGACGACGTTCCGTGTACCAGGGCCATCGGATCGGAGGCCTTTAGCCGCTCCGGCTGGACTGAGGCGATGACCGTTCCCTCCAAGGTCCGGCGGGCGCTGCATACCAGCTTCCAGGCTTCGCCTTGGAATCGCGCGTCACGCAATTGTTCGGCATTGAGCTCGCGAATTCCGCGCCGCGCCACGTCTTCCAGTTTCAGGTCAGCGCCCATCAGCACGTTCGCCAGCGCTACCACCTTCACCGCCGCATCCACACCTTCAATGTCGTCAGCGGGATCGGACTCTGCCACTCCCAAATCCTGCGCTCGCCGCAGCGAGTCCTCGAAACCCAGCCCCGATTCCATCCCCTCCAGAATCACGTTGGTCGTGGAATTGAGTACGCCGCGAAATCCGCGGATCTCAACCGCCGGCATGGCCTCACGAAAAAGCGAGAAGATCGGCACTCCATCCATCACCGACGATTCGAAGAGAAACCGCTTGCCGCGGGCAGTAGCCAGCTCCGTCAGTTCGCGATAGGCATGCACCACCGGACCCTTGTTAGCGCTGATCGCGTGAGCTCCGGATTCCAGTGCGGCGCGAATATGTTCAATCGCCGGCTGTCCGGTAGCGGCATTCAGGGAAGTTGTCTCGAACAGCGCATCGGCATTGCCCCCGCGCAGCCAATCTCGTACATCGGCAGTTCGCTGGGCCTCGGAGAAGTCCCCAGCCAGGACCTTGTCCGGAGTGAAGCCATCCGCTGCCACCAGCCACCCCAGCCGGCGCGAAGCCACGCCCGTCAGGCGCCAGGCCATCCCATAGCGCTGGCGAAGTTCCTGCTCTTTCCTCCGCAGCAGGGTGACGAAGGCGCGGCCAACATTGCCCCAGCCGACGACGCAAAGGTTATAAGGATGAATAAGATGGTCTCCAAGGCCACGCAGCGACAGGCATCATTCTAGTCCGGCTTGCCGAGGCCCGGCGGCACCCTGGGCCTCTCGCGCGATTTCCGCACGATTTTCGTACCCATTCCACTGCGTCATGCATCCATTCCTCGGGGGTTAGTCACCGGTTTTCGCAAGCCAGAAATTTCGCGAATTTAGGGTTGCGCCCGTCAGATATAATCTCCAGTTAAGCTGAAGCTCCCATGGTGAAACTCCGCCGATCGCCGCAGACTGTAAACGATCTTCGGCGAGCACTTCTTCGGGCCGGCAGCCTAACAAAGCTGTACTACTCCGTTGTTGAAGGAGCTTGGAATGGCCATTCAGGCAAGTGAGTTCGTTTGGCACAATGGTCACCTGATTCCCTGGGATGAAGCCAAGATCCACGTGATGGCGCACGTGGTCAACTACGGCTCGTCCGTGTTCGAGGGGATTCGCTGCTATCAGACGGCAAAGGGGCCCGCTATTTTCCGTCTGCGGGATCATTCCCTTCGCCTGCTCCAGTCATGCAAGATCTACCGCATCGACATGGACTATTCGTTGGACGAGTTGTGTCATGCAGCGGTGGAGGTGGTGGCTGCCAATAAGGTGACTCCATGCTACATCCGCCCCATCGTGTTGCGCGGCTATGGACAGGTCGGCGTGAATCCCTTCAATTCACCCACCGAGGTCTACATTGCCAATTACGAGTGGGGCAAGTACCTGGGCACCCCCGATTGCGACGATGGCGTCGATGTTTGCGTCTCGTCCTGGTCGCGTCTGGCCCCGAATACCATGCCGACCATGGCCAAAGCCGGCGCCAATTACATGAACTCGCAGCTTATCAAGATGGAAGCCATCCTGAACGGCTACAGCGAGGGCATCGCGCTCGACGTCAATGGCTACGTAAGCGAAGGCTCGGGCGAGAATATCTTCGTCGTACACAAGGACCGCATCTACACGCCGCCGCTGGGCAACAGCGTTCTGCCAGGCATCACGCGCAATTCCGTCCTGCACCTTGCACAGGAGTTGGGCATTCCGGTACACGAACAGATTATTCCTCGCGAGATGCTCTACATCGCTGACGAATTGTTCTTCAGCGGTACCGCTGCTGAGATCACGCCCATCCGCTCGGTCGACAAGATCACGGTCGGCCACGGCATCGCAGGTCCGATTACAAAGTCGATCCGCAAGGAGTTCTACGGCATCGTGAACGGCGTGGCCGACGACCGCTTCGGCTGGCTTACCCCTGTTCCCGTGAAGCAGCCGGTGACGGTATAAGACAATTCTCTGCTGAAACCAGAAGGGCGCAGACATTGCGCCCTTTTCTTATGGAATGAGGTCGTAAGGCTCCCGACCAGACAGACTCTACTTCTGCTGCATGCTGGCCACGTACTTCGTCAGGTTGCGAATCCGCAATTGTGCCAGCGCTGGATCGTGCTTTCCCATGTTGAGGAATATCGGTCCCCAGACTGGCATCTCCTTGCTGCCATGGGCGGCCATCATGGAATCGCCCTTGATCAGCTGCGCCACCTGCGCCTCGGGAAACGTGCCACCGTTTTTCGCCGCAAGCTGCGTCAAATCGGTGGGCGGAATCTTCAACGCGGGCGCCGCCGGCCCATTTCCTTTGCCGCCCTGCCCGTGACACGAAGCGCAATAGGCGTCATACATCTGCCGTCCGGATGACGGATTGGTGTAAATTGCTGGAACGTTCTTGATCGCGGGTTTGGCGGCCTGCTGTGCGGAGGATCCCGCCGGAGGCTTTGCCGTGGTCTGTGCCAGGACTTCGATTGCTGATATCAGAAGAAGAGTGACTACAAGCCACCCAAGACGTGAACGCATAGCAGCCTCTTTAATGTATTGCTATGCTCACTATGACCTTGGCCGCAGTTGCGGTCAGCGACTGCCATCACAACGGGCAGGTTGCCATCGCGGCCAGTTCCCGTTTTGGGAGAAGCTCGCGGGCCTCAGAACTCCATCGTCTTCAGCTCCGGGCTGACAATCAGCGGCGCCTCGGTCGCGCGCTGCACGTCTTCGACGCTCAGGCCAGGTGCGATCTCATCCAGCACCAGCCCGCTTTGCGTCACGCGTATGTAGGCCATCTCGGTGACGATGTTGTGCACGACCCGCAAACCTGTGATGGGCAGAGTGCAATGCTTCAGGATCTTGGGCGCACCGTCGCGCGTGGTATGTTCCATGGCGACGATCACGTGCTTGGCGCTGGCCACCAGGTCCATCGCTCCGCCCATGCCCTTGACCATTTTGCCGGGGATCATCCAGTTGGCCAGATTGCCGTCTTCGTCCACTTCCATCGCACCCAACACGCTCAGGTCGATGTGGCCGCCGCGAATCATGGCGAACGACTCCGCGCTCGAAAAATATGCGGTGCCGGGAAGCTGGGTGATCGTCTCTTTGCCGGCGTTGATAAGGTCGCCGTCCTCTTCGCCGGGTAGAGGATAGGGGCCTACACCCATCATCCCGTTCTCGCTTTGCAGCACGACCTCCACGCCCGGTGGTACGCAGTTCGCCACCAGCGTCGGCATGCCAATACCAAGGTTGACGTAATAGCCGTCGCGCAGCTCGCGCGCCACGCGCCGCACAATGCGGTCGCGCTTTTCCGTGTCCTTCTGCTTACCGATGTTAGGAGAGGTTCCCATATTCGCCTTAATGCGGGTAGAGCGGGCCTTGCAGGCCCGCGTCCAGCACCCTTCAAAAATGTGTCATCCCGACCGAGGGCTTCAGCCCGAGCGGAGGGACCTGCTTTTCGCCTCAACTGGCCAAATTGCCGAGCCGTTTCTCTACTCCGCGGCTCGTCTTTTAGCGATATCAATGTGTTATGCGGACAATGCTCCAGAGCACGTAAAGGCCGGCAATCACAAAGACTAATCCAAGAACTTGGCCCTCCCACCCGGCGACTCTATTGCGCCATGAAGCAGTTCTGCCGACGTAATCGCCGCGAGCCCAAATGTCATAGAAGCGCAGAAAATACTTCGGCGAAAACAGCAGCAAGCATCCGTTGCCGACAAGAAACAAACC
>JBARGS010000291.1:0-22776 GCA_049798495.1 Candidatus Korobacteraceae bacterium
CCCTTCTCATCTCACGGTACAACTAAGCCACGGAGGATCACGACCGGCATCGTGGAGATCATCAAAATAGCGACGCTGCCGCTTTCACAAAATAAAAGGGTCACTCGTAGAAGTGAACTCTGGCCGAAATTCCCTTCCGAGTGACCCTATGCGCCACTTCGTCTGTGATTGGTAGTTGCATCCACCGTTCCAAATCGGCAATGCAGAAAACAAGGGGCTTACCGACACTCGTTCCGACGGTAATTTGTAGAACTTTCCGAGTAACCGGAAAACTTTTCCCAGCACAAATGTGGGAGCCTGTTCGCTCATACGTGCTTGAGCCGTATTTTCTGGATATTGGCGATGCGGTGCTACCAGCGGGAGCGATGGGAACGCCAATCCCCGTTGGAGCAGCGACGACTTGGTAGTGGGCGACTTCCCACTACCGACGACTTGGGTCAGTTCCCACAATCGATTCGAGACTGATACACTTGCTCCTCGAAAAAATCCTTTCCCATGAGTCGTCCTGGTTCCCCAAAAATTCGTCTCGTCCTGCTTTGGCACATGCACCAGCCGTTTTACAAAGACATGGTCACCGGCGAATATCGCCTTCCATGGGTGCGGCTGCACGCTCTGAAGGACTACTACGGAATGGTCAAGCTGCTCGACGAATTCCCCGAGGTCCATCAGAACTTCAACCTTGTTCCTTCGCTGGTGGCGCAAATTCAAGATTACGTCTCCGGGCACGCGCACGATCCATTCTTCGACGTCGTAGCCAAGCCGGCGGCGGAACTCAGCCTTGGCGATCGGCGCTTCGCGCTGCAGTACCTGTTTCAGGCAAATCCGGTGAACATGATTGGCCGTTACCCTCGCTACCGCGAGCTGTGGGAGCGCTATCGCACCACGGCTGATCGGCCGGAAGGCGCGGAATCGTATTTCGTTGCTCGTGACTACGCCGATCTGCAGGTGTTGTCGCAGCTCGCATGGTTTGACGAATTCTCTCTCGTCGAGCCTGACATCGCCGAACTGGTGCTGAAGGGCGAAGACTTCAACGCCGACGATCAGCAACTGGTCGTGACCCGGCAGCGCGAGATCCTGGCGAAAGTCTTGCCGGCTTACGCCAATGCGGCACAGCGTGGCTCAATCGAGTTGTCGGCTACTCCTTACTATCACCCGATTCTTCCGCTGCTCTGTGACACCAACGCCGGCGCCGAATCTTCTCCCGGGCTCAGTCTTCCCACACGACGCTTTCGCCGTCCGGAGGACGCGACGTTGCAAATCCAACGCGCGCTCGATTCGCACGAGTCGCTGTTCGGAGTCCGCCCCAAAGGATTGTGGCCGTCCGAAGGCAGCGTATCGGAGGAGGCTGTGAAGCTGGCCGGCCAGCAAGGCGTCGAGTGGATGGCGGCCGACGAAGGCGTTCTTGGCCGCTCGCTCGATTACAACTTCGCGCGCTACGACAGCGATCATCTGCAAGCCGACGCAGCCGAGCGGCTGTACAACATCTATCGCTACGAGAAGGATGGCACGCGGATGCATATGGTCTTCCGCAACCATCGCCTGTCCGACCTGATCGGCTTCGTCTACTCAGGTATGCCGCCGCAAGACGCCGCTAATCACCTCGTCAAGAACATCAAGGATTCCGCGCGTCCGGTCCTCGATCGCGGCAAGGATGCCGTCGTCTCCATCATCCTCGACGGCGAAAATGCCTGGGAATACTATCCGCAATCCGGCCGCGAGTTTCTGCGCCGCTTCTATGACGCGCTGCAGCGGGATCAGGAAATCGAGCCGGTAACGATCAGCGAAGCGATTGCCAGACATGACCAGGCCAGCTTCGGCCAGTTGAATCGGCTGGTTCCCGGTTCGTGGATCGACGCCAACTTCAACATCTGGATCGGCGCTCCCGAGGACAATCGCGCCTGGGACCTGCTGGCCGAAGCGCGCGACTATTACGATCGCCACTCGCATCGCGTCTCCGAGGAGCAGCGCCGCATTGCGTGGGAAGAATTGCTCATCGCCGAAGGCAGCGACTGGAATTGGTGGTACGGCCCCGAACATCACTCGGCCAACGATCGCGACTTCGACGAGCTTTACCGCAAGCATCTTTCCAACGTCTATCACGCGCTTGAAGGCATTCCTCCCGAGGAATTGAGCACACCGATTGCGAGCGGCATTGTCCGCCCCGAGTACATTCCGCAAACCGCCTATGTCAACGCGCGCGTCGACGGCTTGGTCAGCGGGTACTTCGAGTGGATGGGCGCCGCCAGTTACACCTCCGATCAACGCACCAGCGCGATGCATGGCAAACAGTTTCTGCTCGATGCCGTTTACGCTGGTCTTGACGCCAGCTCGGTTTCTGGCCGTCTCGATTTTCATCATGGCATTCCGGAAGGAGCCTACCGGCTCGTGGTCAATCTCGAAGTCTGGCGCGAGAAAGCGGTCCGCAAGGCAGCGTCTGACTCCTACCGTCTGGTGGTCGACGCGCAAGGCCCGAAGCTAAACAAGTGGGTTCTCAGCAATGGCGAGGAGCGTCACCAGCTGGCGAGCTTCGATGTGAACGATGGCGATGATGCGAACACCAACGGCGTTGAGGTCGCTCTCGAACAGATCTTCGAAATGCGCGTGCCTTTTGCTTTGATCAAGGCGCAAGAGGGCAGCCGCATCCGCCTGCGCTTCGCCATCTGGCGCGAGCACCTGCCGGTCGACTCGCTGCCGCTGGAAGGCTGGATCGATCTGCACGCTCTGCCGGAAGAAGAGTTGGAGACCAACCTGTACAGCTTCTCGCCGCAGGATTGAGAAGCAGTTGTCAGTGGCCAGTTGTCAGTTGTCGGTTAGTATTTGGCAGTTAGCACTTGGCAGTTGGCAGTTGGCACTTGGCACTTGGCAGTTGGCACTGGCGGTTTTGAAAGGGCACGGCTTCAGCCGTGCCGTCACGAACCCTCCAAGTTTGTCATCACGAGGAGGACTTCAGTCCGACGAGGGATCTGCTTTTCTCTCCGAAGCGAGAGAGCCTGTGAACCCATCCCGCCACGCCGAGTAGAATTCTTCCCATGCGATTGCTCTCTTCTCTCGCGATCCTTCTCTCATTCTGTGCCTTCACTCACGCGGCCGATCACTCAGCCAATCTTGCCCAAACCCTGACCAACGTCTCCGCTGCCTACGCCAAACTTCAGCCGCAATCCGTCCGTCCCGCCGAAGGCTTCATCAAGTACGACTACCTGATCCCCGCCGGCTACTACAAGCAGATGTGGGATTGGGACGGCTTCTTCATCGGCTCGCACCTGGCGCAGCAGAGTCCCGAGCAGGCGAAATACCTCAAGTGGTGGGTTCTCGACTTTGCGGGCGCGATCGATCAGGACGGCTACGTCGCCGGATGCATCACGACCAAGGGCCCGCGGCCACTGATGGGCAAGTTCGCCATGAAGCCATTTCTGGCGCAGGGCGCGGTCATCGCCTCCGAGCGCATGGGCGACTACACCTGGGTCAAGCCGGTATGGGAGAGCCTGCGCAAGGTCATCGTCTATCGCGAGCAGACGCAGTTCGACCCCAAGTACGGACTCTTCTTCTGGGAGAACGCGATCTCCTCCGGCGCCGACAACAATGTCGCCCTCACCAACGATCCCAAAGACAAGAGCGCCATACTCGCGACCGATATCTCGACCTTCCAGTTCCGCGAGTACAAGGCGATGGCTCAGTTGGCCGATAAACTCGGTCATCCCGAGCAGGCCGCCGAGTATCGCAAGAAAGCCGACGCCCTGAAAGCAGCGCTGCTCCAGCACATGTGGTTCGCCGACGAGGCGATGTTCTACAACATCCGCCGCGATACCGGGAAGCCGGTGAAGCGCATCAGCTACTCCAACTTCGTTCCGCTGATTGACGACATCGCGCCGGAGAAGGGCGCAAAAGAGATGATCCGTCGCTATCTCTGGAACAAGGATTACATGCTCGCGGCCTACGGCTTGCGCAGCCTCTCCCGGCAGGACCCCGACTACAACAACGTCAGCGAAATTGTTCCTTATTCCAACTGGCAGGGGCCGATCTGGATCAATGCGAATTATCTGAACTACATTGCGCTCAAGCGCTATGGCTTCGACAAAGAGGCCGCGCAGCTTTCAGGCATTCTCGGTCGCATGGTCCTCGCCGACATCCAGAAGTGGGGATCGATGCACGAATGCTACGACGCCGAAACCGGCCTCGGCCTCGCACCTACCCCCGAGCAGTCGCCCAACCACATCTTCACTGGATTTGTCGGCTGGAACCTGCTGGCGCAGGACATGCTGCAGTGCGAAGTGAAGGCTCAGTGCGACTTCCTGAGCTGGTACGGGATCGGTAAAGCCAACTAAGCCGGCGATGTGTGGGATTGCTTTGCCTGCTAATCGTTCAGGAAACCTCGGAGCTTGCTATCGGAGTTGCGCGAGTCAGGACCGAGCGCCGTAGGCGCGAACGAGCTTAGCCCAGCGCTTCAGCGCTGGGTGAATCGTATCTAGAAGTCCGAGCCCCTTCAGGGGCGACACCCGAACCCAGGGTGGAGCACCGCTTCAGCGGTGCATCAAGCTCCAAACTCTGACCCTGAGCCGGCTTTAGCCGGCGACACTCCGGCCAATGCTTGCCCTCATGTATCATCCGAAGGCCTTGACCCGCGTCTCCTCGACCCATCCCCGCGCCCTCTTCATCGGCATCGCGGCCGTCGATGCCGCTTACCCCGTCGACACCATCCCTGGCCCCAACGAAAAGCTCTCCGTCCCCTCGCAACGCATCACCGCCGGAGGCCCGGCCACAAACGCCGCTGTCACCTTCGCCTTTCTGGGCGGCCACAGCTCGCTGGTCACCGCCGTCGGTGCTCATCCCCTGGGCTCGGTTATCCGGCAGGACTTGAGCCGGTTTTCTGTTTCCCTGCACGATGTCGCCCGCGATCAACCACAACCTCCGCCAGTCTCATCGATCATGGTGATTAACGGCACCGGAGAACGTTCCGTCGTCTCCGCCAATGCCGCCGCTTTCCCGGCCCTTCGTGCCCAACTTCACTCGCGTTGGTTTCAAGGCGTCTCCATCGTCGAGGTCGATGGCCATTACATGCCGCTCTGTATCGAAGGCGCACGCCGTGCGCATGGCCGCGGCATCCCGGTCGTACTCGATAGCGGAAGCTGGAAGGACGGGATGGCCGAACTTCTGCCGTTCGTCGACATCGCCATCTGCTCCGACGACTACCGCCCGCCCGGCTGTCGCGCCGAGCAGGATGTAATCCACTTTCTTGCTGCTCAAGGTATTCGCCAAATCGCGATCACTCGCGGTTCGCATCCAATCCTGTTCATGGATCACGATCGCCGAGATGAGATCCCCGTCGAACAACTGCATCCGGTCGACACCCTCGGCGCCGGCGACATCTTTCACGGAGCCTTCTGTTATGACGCCTGTCAGCCGGGGCACAGCTTCCGCCAAGCGCTGATGTTTGCCGCACGCGTCGCCAGCTTCTCCTGCCGGCACTTCGGCACTCGCTCATGGATGAAGTCATTTCCGCAGATCGAGCCCCGACGGGACGGAAGAGCTTAGCCCAGCGCTTCAGCGCTGGGTACGGTGGAAACAATTGGTGAGTCCCGTAGGGACGACAGGTTTCTCGCACAAACTCTGAAGCCTCCCTGGGCAGCCCAACCAGCTCTCCCTCGCATCCTATTTGGCGATGCACTCTTTCATGCACGCCTTCCGCGTTGTTGCATTCCTGCTCCTCGGCTCATCGCTCTGGGCTGCCTCGGACCTGCGGCAAATCGGAATGGTGAACCTACCCGGCGCGCCCGGCTTCGGCCAGATGGCATTCGCCAATGGCCTGCTGGTGATGACGCAAACCGGAGCCTCGGCCGTCGACGTCTTCGACCCGGCGCGGCGCCGTGTCGTGGCACAGATTACCGGACTACAGTCCCCGCGCGGAATTGCGGTCGACGAGAACGCCGGCAAGGTGTACGTCGCCGATCATGGCGCCAATTCCATCGCGGTCATAAACATGGATGGATGGAAGGTCAGCGATAGCATTCCGCTGCAAGGTTCGCCCGATACGTTGCTGTTGAATAGCGGCAAGCTGTACTGGACGGACGCGGAAAGTGGTACCGTCGCGCTCGTCGATGTTGGAACCAAGCAGACGGTGAGTTCCGTTAACACCGGCGGCACGCCGCGCGACCTGGCCTTCGATCCAGGTCGCAACCTGATCTTCGTTACCGTCCAGGACCTGCATCAGGTGATCGCCATCGATCCACAGACGAAGATCGTCAACCGCTTCACCCTGAACGCTTCGCAGCCGACAGGTTTGGTTTTCGATTCGCATTCCGGTGAGCTGTATGTCGCCGTGCGTTACGCGGTGCTGGCAATCAATGCCAGCAGCGGAGTCGAAGTGAATCGCGTCTCCGCTCCAGCCGGCGTGGACGCGCTGTGGCTCGATCCCGGCTCTCGCGTTTTGTACGCAGCCAGTGAAGGTTCGCTGCTGACGATCCACGCCAACGGACGCCTTACTCCGGTCGACGAAATCACCACCCAGGTGAAGGGGCACACGGTCGCTTACGACGCGGCAAAGCATCTGGTGCTGCTCCCCGGCGGCCGCGAAGGCAAGTCGAGAATACTGATCCTGCGCCCGATGGATTCCACCCAACAGCCAGGAAGCAACGACGACACCCGCGCCGACGTGCGGTAGCACTGCTCGTCACGCTGTCAACCTGCGCAAGGCTGCTCATCACCCGAGCAATCAAAATGTGTCATCCCGAGCGGAGCGAAGCGGAGTCGAGGGACCTGCTGTCCGCCGGATGGGTACTGTTCTTCGTCCCCGGTAACGCCCGCTGAATCCCCGTTCCCGCAATCCCATCCAATCCCCTGAAGCACGTAACCTGCACTGAAGGCATCCGTTCGCATGAAGATCGGTATCACCTGTTATCCCACTTACGGCGGCAGTGGCGTGGTTGCCACCGAGCTCGGCCTGGAGCTGGCCCAGCGCGGCCATCAGGTGCACTTCATCTCCTACTCGCAGCCCATCCGCCTCACCGAGCCGCAGCCCAACATTCACTATCACGAAGTCGAAGTCTCGCGTTATCCCTTGTTCGAATATCCGCCCTACGATCTGGCGCTTGCCACCCGCATGGCTGAGGTTGCCGAGATCTACGAGCTCGATCTGCTGCACGTCCACTACGCCATTCCGCACTCGGTAAGTGCAATGCTGGCGCGGCAGATGCTGAGCTGCGATCACGCACGCCCGAGTCGCCGGCTGCCTTACGTCACCACCCTCCACGGTACCGACATCACGCTGGTGGGAGCCGATCCGTCCTACCTGCCGATCACCCGCTTCTCCATCGACCAGAGCGACGGCGTCACCTCCATTTCACACTATCTGAAGAAGCAAACCGTCGAGGTCTTCGACGTCAAGACTCCCATCGAAGTCATTCCCAACTTCGTGAACTGCGACTTGTACGAACGCACGCCTGAGGTAATACAGCGTCGTTCTCAATACGCAAACGCAGACGAGAAGATCCTGGTGCACCTGTCGAACTTCCGTCCGGTGAAGCGCATCCCCGACGTCATTGAAATCTTCGATCGCGTGCAGAAGAAAATTCCCGCGCGGCTGTTGATGATCGGCGACGGCCCGGAGCGCTCGCGCGCCGAGTGGCTCGCGGTGAATAAGGGCATCCACAACAAAGTTGATTTTCTGGGCAAGCAGGACCGCATTCACGAAAAGCTCGGCGTCGCCGATGTGATGCTTCTACCCAGCCAGCTTGAATCGTTTGGACTGGCGGCGTTGGAAGCCATGGCGTGCGAGGTGGTTCCCATCGCCACCGACGTCGGCGGCGTTCCCGAAGTCATCGATCACGGCAAGACTGGATTTCTGGCGCCGGTCGGCGATGTTGAGGCTATGTCGAATCACGCCATCGAGATTCTTTCCGACGATGCGAAACTAAAGCAGATGGGCGTACAGGCTCGCGCCAGCGCGCAAGCGAAGTTTTGCGCCAGCAAGATCATTCCCATGTACGAGAAGCACTATCGCGAGGTGCTGGAGCGTTCCTCGTAGATCGCTCCCACGACCGAACCACCCATCTCTTCCGCCTGCAGCACCGGCAGCACCAGCCGCACCAGCGTCCCGCGGTTGGGCTGGCTCTCCACCGTGATCTCCGCCGCGTCGCCATACACGACTTGCAATCGCTCGGTAACGTTCACCATGCCGATGCCGGTTCCCGACGACGCGCTCGTACCAGTCACCGGCATGCCTATGCCATCGTCTTCCACCTCGATCACCAGCCGCTGATCGGCAGTGCGGCTGCGCAGGTAGATGCTGCCACAGTCCATTTTGGCTGCGAACCCGTGCTTGACGGCATTCTCCACCAGCGGCTGCAAGATCATGCTGGGCACAAGATGCTCCAGCGAAGCGGGCTCCAGCTCTTTGACTACCTTCAGCTTGTCGCGGCCGAAGCGCGCCACCTCGATGTCGAGATAGTCGTCGAGAAACTCGAACTCCTCGCGCAGCGGTACGAACGAATCGCCCTTGCGCAGCAAGCGCCGCAGAATATTTCCGAGCTTCACGATCATCTGGCGCGCCGAATCGGGATCACCGCGCACCAGCGACGAAATCGAATTCAACGTGTTGAACAGGAAGTGCGGGTTGATCTGGCTCTGCAGGGCCTCCATGCGCGCCTGCAGCAGCAGACGCTCCTGCTGCTCCAGCTTCATCTCAATGCGGACATTGTTCAGCACCTTGAGCGCAATTGCGACGGCCATCACCGTGCCGGCGTAGATGGCGAGCTTCACCCACCAATCCGGCGAATCCAGCGCGAAGATGCGCCGCGGAAATGCGCGATGCAGCTGGATGTGGATGAACTCCAGAACGATGATGAGAAAGAAGAACGACGTCTGCCAGTCAATGAACGACTTGCGAATGCTGCGCCGGATCCAGTGATAGATGCTGAGATCGAAGAGCGGCGAGAACGACCAGATCGCTTCACGCTCCGGTGCGATGTGCCGCAGCATGCCGGCGGCAAATCCGGCCAGAACGTACATCGGCATCGTGAGCCACTCGCCCAGAAATAGCGCGGGCAACGCTACCAGAACACCGCCCAACGTGCCGGCGAGTGGACCCGCGATGACGCCGATCAGGATCGCGCCAACGAAAGCAATGTCGGCCGCCAGAAAGTTGTGCACCCAACCCCGCACCAATACGCCCAACGCAATCGGCGTACCGACAATGAGAACAATTTCCAGCTTTTCGGTAAGCGTGCGTTCCTCGCGAAACAGCAACACACGGAAGCGCCGCGCGCGCACCAATACACTGCTGATGGCTGCGGCGACGCCCAGCCGGATCAGCAAGGTTACGAGAATGAGCCGTTGGTCCAAATCAGTTGTCAGTTGTCAGTTGTCAGCTGTCAGTCAACCCACTACTGACAATTGACACCCGATCACTGCCTACTGCCCTATCGTATCGCGGTCGCAGCCTCGCTGAGCGCGGATTCCGCTCGTTCGGCGTCGGGTGCGCCGCCCTGCGCCATGTCGCGATTGCCGCCGCCGCGCGTACCCAGCGCCTGCACTGTCTGCTTCATCAGCGCGCCCATGTCATTGCTCAGGCCAGGCGATTGTGCGAACACCAGCGACGGCTGCGCTCCTCCGCACGCCATCAACGCGACAACACCTTCGTTCTTCGCGAGTTTCTGCGCCAGCATCTTGATGAAACCCAGATCGCGCTCCGCGAAGTACTGCGCCACCAGCTTTGCGGTGTCCCGCTGCTCCGCCGACCGCAGCATCTGCTCCGCTTGCAAGGCGGCAACTTCTTCGAGCAGCCGGTGCTGCGCCTTCTGCGCGGCTTTGCTCTCATCCTGAGACTTGCGAATCTGCTGCGGGACCTCCCAGATGTGAGTGGAGAACAGAGCCGCGGCTTCGCTGAGGGTCTCGAAATCACGGCGCGCCGTTCCCACCGCCCGCAATCCACAAACAAAATCAACCCGCACGCCCTGCCGCACCTTTTCGATCTTCCGCAGCAAAATCGCGCCGATCTGGCCGGTGCTGCGCACATGCGTTCCGCCGCAGGCATTCAAATCGAAGTCGCGAATGTCGATCAGGCGCAGCCTCTCGCGCTCGGCGGGAGGAATCTTGCGGACGCCCATCGAGCGCGCATCGCCGGGACTGGCAAAGCGAATCTCCACCGGACGATCTTCGGCAATCACTTCGTTGGCCAGCTTCTCAGCCGCTTGCTGTTGCTGCGGGCTAACGGCGTCGGTTGCAAGGTCGATGGTGCAGCTCCCGTCGCTCATGTGAAACGAGACCGTGGCAAAGCCGTACAGCTTCTCGAATGCTGCCGACAAAACATGTTGCCCCGAGTGCTGCTGCATATGGTCGCGGCGGCGTTCAGCGTCAATCATTCCCCGAAGCTGCGCACCAGGCTGCAGGACAGCAGCGTCGCCGGTAACGATGTGAAGGATCTCGCCGCTCTGCCCGTCTTCGGCAACTTCGCTCACCTGCAAGCGAGTGCCGTCGTTCCCAGCCGGCACAAGGTCCAACCATCCGGTATCGAAGATCTGTCCGCCGCTGGTGGGATAAAACGCCGAGCGGTCGAGCGTAACGACGGTGCGACCGTCGTGGTCCGCCACCGTCAGGACGCGTGCGTCAAATTCGGTGAGAAACGAGTCGGTGTAGTAAAGACGATCGGTCAAAGGGCGTACTCCGGTCTTACATTATGGCCTGCCAGCCCCAAACAATCGAGGCTCAAACCATTCCTTGAGAGTCACAAGCGTTCCATCGTCAGCGGGTCGAACTTACCCTCAAAGTACTTGTTCAGCGCATCAAGGAAGACTCTATTGTCCGACGTGGCATGAGCAAATAAGGTCAGGCAAGATCGAAACTTCATATTGTCGGGATAGCCCCCGAAAATTTCATCGATTGACCGTCCTTGCACAAGAGTCACCAGGCGTGCACACTCTCGCAGTCTAGGACCAAGCAACGGGTGGTTGAGATACGCCTCCGCCTCGGCTCGGGAGGAAATTGCGAACATATTTGCTGTCTGGCTGTGACCTAAACCTCTAACTTGCGGAAAGATGAACCACATCCAGTGCCCTCGCTTACAACCGGCACGCAGCTCTAAGCAGGCCTCTTCAAATTCCGGCTTCTGGGCATCTACAAAGCGACGCAGGTTATACGGATCGTTTACATCAGTACGCGACATTATCGGTTCTTTATCCCGAAGTAATCTTATATGTTCATCATTCTCGAGACCCAATCAGCGCCAAACCTCTGCGCACAACAACCCGATCTACCTCTGGAGAACCTTCTTTATCCGATTTGAATACAACGATTGTTACTTTTTTCAGGCGCTGACCGCCTTGTCCGTAGCGTGCAGCCTCCGCAATCGCCAAGAGTAGACCTATGAAAGCCAACGGAGGATCGATGCCGCCGTGGCCCGAACCTAGGACGGGCATCGCCGCCTCGTTGATACGCGCATCAGCAAGACGCACAATTAATTCGTGCATGCCATCGAACAAGTACGATATTCGGCCCGCAAGCCCTTGGCCTGCCCGTTGTGTCGTAGTAGAAACCAGGGCGATTGGAATCGAGCGGCCCAGGGGCTGCATAAGGAGTACACACTCGCCGGCGCCATAGCTCTCCGCCAGCTCGTCATCAGTCTTTTGTTGCTGGATTCCATTCCCTAGTTTCCTTTTGCATTCGTCCTTTATCAGTGCGATTAGTTCTTTAGCTTGTCCTTCGAACACCCGATTCACATATGCGCCGAGCGCGCTCCGCGTGTCTGCCGCACAACGATCGTCGAAATATTCGTTGCATGGAAGAACAATCGCAGTTCCTGTTTTGACCGTGTAATCCTCTATCCGGCCCTCGACGACATTGATCTCACAGTTCCCAACGCAAGTCGAAAGGGTGCCATCAACTTCTTTTACTCGTGTCAGATCCAGTCCACCGGTAGCGCCCGCTTCCTTTTTGGGTAAAAGAGTAGATCCAAATGCCAATACGGAAAACAATAGCAAGATCATGCCTACGGACACTAGTAAGATGGAGCTCGGCGGATGTGTTATCCACAGATTGTCTTTGTCGATTGTCACGCAGGGTAAACCTATGAAGGCGATGCCGCCAATCAAGGCGACTATCCAGTACGGTTGCTTCATAAGCGCTTTTAGCATATCCATAGAGGCCTATTGATTGTTGTAACCGGTACCAGTCTCCGCGAATGTTGGCGGATAGGCAAACTTTTTGCCGTTCGCGTCGATCATGATCTTCTCCCTCGGCGCGGCGCCTGTTACAAACAGATCGTGTCCGGCGGTTTGCCAGGGAACATTCACTCCAGCAATCGCGGAGATGGTCGGGAGCAGATCGATCGACTGCGCATCCTGGTTGGAGGCGCGTCCCTCGGTTTGCCCGGGCAATTTGATAAACAGTGGCACGGGGAAGATCATATCGGCGTTCGTACTCGTCAAAGTTCGGCCCGGCGCGTCGGTTTTCCAGCTCACTCCGTGGTCGGAAGTTACGACGATCAGTGCGCGGTCGTAGAGTCCCGCCTGCTTCAGCTTATCGATGAACTCACCCAATTCGCGGTCGACGAACTTGATCTGCATCTCGTAATCGTTGCGCAACCGCCGCAGCAGCGCCGTGTCGCCGGCAAATTGCGGGTCGAAGCCACTGGGCGATTCTTCGTGAATGGCGCCATCCGCGGTGAGCATATATGGCGCGTGCGGCAACTCGAGGTGCATGAACTGCAAGACAGGCTTCGCACCCGACTGAGCGTTGATCTCGCCGAGAAATTCGCGGAAACGGCGCTGTTCCTGGCGCAGGTCAGCGGCCTGCAATGCCACCACCACCGACTTCGGCGCAATTCGCAGCAAGTACAGCTTGGCTACGGCCTCCAGCAAATGGCCTCGCTGCTGCACCCGCTCCGCGTCGGGACAGCGGTACTCCGGACCGACGCAAAAGCGCGTCACCACCTCATGAATCGTCACGTCGTATTCCGGCGCCAGCAGCCGAAACAGATTGTTCGGATAGGCCGCGTCCGACGGATCGTTACCGCTGGGGAAGTTTCCAGTCACGATCACCGGAATCGAGCGCGTGGTGTACTCGGCGTTGGCGGTGGCGTTGGAGAACCAGGTGCCTTGTTTTGCCAGCTCGGCAAAATGGGGAAAGCGTGCCGCATCGATATTGCCGTCTGAATCCAGCAGCGCCAGCCGGGTGAACTCATCCAGTATCAGGATGAAGATGGGTGGATGCTGCTTGCCTGCATCGGCGGCGGCGAAGTTGGCAGTCGCGCTGATGGGCGCCGGTTCCGTGAGCGATACCTCGTGCCAGGCATGCCACAGAAACAGCGCTGGGAAGATCACCATGACCGGAGACAGCACGAGCAGGATGCGCTCGAACTCAGCCCGGTAAAGAAAGACGAGAGCCGCCGCAATCGCCAGCGGAAACACCAGCAGCACGCTGTTGTGCGGGAAGCGCAGCACGGGCGACAGGTATCGCTTGTGCAGCTCCATCAGGAATGGAGTCAACAACAGCAGAAATGCGGCGCTCAGGAATTTATCGGCTACGGCTGCGGAGACTTGCTGCGCTCCGAGCCATAACAGCGCCAGCACCACGGCGGGTACCAGGTTGAAGCACAGGATGATGAGGAACAGGTCGGCGTGGGTGATCTGGTCGAGGACGACGAATTCTGCATTGCCGACGATCGCCTGATAGACCGACTGCGCCACAGCAAACGTGGTCAGCGAAAACAAAGCGACGAAGACCTTCGAAAAGCTCCGCCTTGAAGGATCAGAGGGCATGAGGATGAATTATCTATTGTAGAACTCGGCGTAACACGATGCTCTGCGAGCGGGCAGCTGCCCGTTCAGGCATCCTGGTGCGGATGCCGGTCGCGGCTCTCATCTTCCCACGCGAGAAAGGCGCGAAAGGCCGCGCCGCGATGGCTGTACCGGGCTTTCTCTTCGGCGGTAAGTTCGGCAAAGGTCTTGCCGGTCTCCGGAAAGTAGAAGAGTGGATCGTATCCGAAGCCATTCGCACCTCGGGCCGCCCGCAAGATGATGCCTTCCGCTTTGCCATGAAACGTGGCCAGTGTGTGGCCGTTGCGCGCAGCTGCGATCACGCACACAAAGCGGGCCGTCCGATATTCGTCCGGAACTTCGTGAAGCTCGCGTACCAGCCGGGCATTGTTCGCGACGTCATCGGAGTTGCCCGAATTTTCAGGAGCACCGACTTCCGCGGCGGCATAGCGCGCCGAGTGAACTCCGGGTGCGCCGCCCAAGGCATCGACCTCGAGCCCGGAGTCGTCGGCGATCACCAACTCGCCGTCCGCGTACTTGCTGTAGTGCTCGGCCTTCTTGCGGGCGTTGGCTTCAAACGTAGCGCCATCCTCGACAACCGGCGGCAGAGATGCGAATGCAGGGAGGGTCTCGATCTGCACATTATGAGCGAGGGCTGCTCCAACCAGATCGCGAATCTTGCCCGGGTTTGAGGTGGCAACTAGAACGCGCTTCATGTAAGGCGCCATTTCACCACGGAGGACACGGAGAGCACGGAGGAAAAATCAAATTGGATTCTAGAACGCTGTATCACTTTGAGAGTCGATGTCGACTATGCTCAGTATAAGCACGTTCGCAAAGCGTCTCCGAAATTCCCCTCGGAAAGATCACCGGGCACTGAATGAAAAGCAACTCCGTGCCCTCCGTGGTTAAACATACCGTTTTTGCCTGTGCCGTTCTCTCCCAACGTACCAGAATCCGAGAAGAACGCCGACCGCAGCCAGACTAATTCCGTCCCCGAGCCATCGGTCCGAAGTGCGCCCGAAGCCGACATCCACGTCGCTATGCCCGGCGGGAAGGGCGATTACCATGCGTCCGGTGGGATCGTCGGATTGGGTGAGGACTTGCGAGCCATTCACGGTCGCGCGCCACGCCGGATAGTTCATCAGCCGAAGCACAATCGATGCCGGGCGTGGCAACTCGACCGTCATCTGCTTACGATATGGCGACCAGAGCGAAAGCGTCACCCGCGCTCCAGCCGGAGCTGCACTTCCAGCTTCGCCGCGTAGTCGAAATTCGGGGAAGTCCGGCTTGATCTCATAGTTGTCGCCACCGGCGGGAACATATTCGTCGGTTCCCATGTAACCGTAGCCGGTACGATAGGTCTCGTAAATAACGAGCGGAGTGTCTGCCGGATCGCAGCGAGGTTGCAACGCCAGGTTGCAGCCGGCGATTAGTCCCGCAAACAACAGCGCATATACCCACGGCTTGCCGCGAAATCGCGGGATGGCGGCGACGACAAGTACTGCGTAAGCTACACCGACAACCATCAGCCAGCGCCAGGGAAATTGCACAAAGCGCAGATCGGGCATCAGCCGATAGGCCAGCGCGGTGATGGGCAGCATCAGCAGAAGCGCCGTTAGCGAAAGCGCCACAAGCGACCACCACAGCCTCGGATTGGACTTGCGCCAGCCGCGCGCCGCGATGGTTGCGAGCGCCGTAATGCCAAGCTCCCCAACTGCAAGCCATGACAATTGACGCAAGAAAGAGTCGTGTTCCATCTCTCCGCTTCGTGCGAAGAGAAAATTTTCCGCCGGCCGCACACCCGCCGACAGCAGTTGGCCTACCGTAATCCAGTTCTTTTCGAACAGCACCGGCACAATATAGAAGGATGCCAGAGCGAGTCCTAGCGCCATCGCTCCCGCTCCATAGAGAAAGACACGCGAGTTGCGGCGGACGATTGTCGCCACCGCCAGCAGCACCACTGTCGCGTAGCTCAGGATGATCGCGGCCGGAACATTGGTCAGCCACGCGCCGGCTATGGTGAGCGCCAACGGCACAACCATCTGCCGCGCCGGGCGATCGCGCACGATCCACAACACGATCAGCGGCAGGAAGGACACCGCGAGCATTTCAGCGAAGGCGCTGCGCACATAAATATTCAGCAGCATGTAAGGATTTACGGCGTACGCAATAGCAATCAGCGTCGCGTCCGGCTCTTCGAACCACTCGCGCGCCAACGCGTGCATTGCCACGCCGGCGAACAGCACAGCACAGACATCGAACGCGACCGGCACAAACAGCCACGGGATCACGCTGCCCAGCGCGCCGCCCAGCATCCACGACAGCGGTGGATAGAACAGGAAACGCGGCTCGCCGCTGCCGTAGTTGGCCCAGACGGCCCAGCGTGGATACAGGGTGCCCTCGCGCCATTGCTGGGCAACTTCCAGCCAGCTGTTCATGTGGAAGGTGAGATCGTGGCCGCAAGCGACTCCGCGAACGCTGTAGGGCGCAACTACGGCCAGAGCGGCGAAGGCCAGCGCAAAAACGGTCGTCGCTTTCAGCCGAGGAGGCGCGGTGTGCATGCTTTGTATGTTAATCGTGACCCACTCGTCTCCGGCAGGCAGGCTCGAGTGGGGCTTGTTCGATTACCTCGCCGGCGTGTTCAATTCAGCAAAATTCTCGCCGTGTTCATTCTCTTTTAATCGCCACTTCACCGTCGCTTCACCTTCCACGGATATGAAGTAGCAGAGCCTCAGAATCCATGCCTGAGGACGAAAGGGTGAGGAGAACTATGCGTCAGTTTCTGGCAACTACGTTAATGGCGGTCATTACCTTCGGACCGCTCGTAAACGCAAACGCCGCTCCGGTACCAGCTCCGGTCAAGGCTACAGCGGGTGTCCCGGCGACTCCCATTCAACACCTTGTGGTCATCTTCCAGGAGAATGTCTCTTTTGATCACTATTTTGGGACCTATCCCAACGCTACCAATCCTCAAGGCGAGCCGCCTTTCACTCCCCTTCCGAACACGCCCGGCGTCAACGGCATCGCCGGCACGCTGAGCAGCGCCAACCCGAACTTGAATCCGGCGAATGGCCAAGGTGCCACCAACCCCTTCCGTTTAGATCGCTCGCAGGCGTCTACGAATGACCAGGACCACGATTACACGCCGGAGCAGATGGCGTTCGACGGCGGCCTGATGGACTTGTTCCCGGCCAACACCGGCGTCGCGGGTCCGCCTCCGGGGGGCGGCGGCATCGTCGATACTACTGGCCTGGTCATGGGCTATTACGATGGCAACACCGTTACCGCGCTGTGGAACTACGCTCAGTATTTCGCCATGAGCGACAACTCGTATGGCACTAACTTCGGTCCCTCCACCGACGGCGCGCTGAATCTGATCTCGGGTCAGACCAACGGCGTGATCCAGAACGAAAACGGTACGGGATCGATTATTGGCGATGGCAACGGGGGCTTCACGCTGATCAGCGATGCCGATCCTATCGGCGATAGCTGTTCGACGACCAGCGGCGAAGTCCTTCAGATGGGCGGTCAGACGATCGGCGACCTGCTAAATACCGCGGGCGTGAGCTGGGGCTTCTTTGAAGGCGGATTCGATTTGACGGCCACCAACCCGAACGGCACCACGGGCTGCAACCGCTCCACCACCTCGCAGATCACCGGACAGAACAAGAAAGACTACATTCCCCACCATCAGCCGTTCCAGTACTATGCGTCCACCGCGAACCTGCAGCACACCCGCCCGACTTCCGTGCTCACCATTGGACAGCAGGGCGACGCCGGTAATCACCAGTACGACACCCACGACTTCTTCGATGCAGTGAACGCCGGCAACTTCCCGTCGGTTGTGTTCCTGAAAGCTCCCGGCTACCAGGACGGCCACGCCGGCTACTCCGATCCCATCGACGAGCAGAAGTTCATCGTCGACACCATCAACTTCCTGGCGCAGACGCGCTACTGGGCCACGACCGCTGTCGTGATCAACTACGACGATTCGGACGGCTGGTATGACCATCAGCTGGGCCAGATCGTCAACACCTCGCAAACCAGCGCCGACGGTCTGAACGGTGCAGGACACTGCGGCACCCAGGCTCCTCTGCTGGCCGGCATTGACGGCAACCATGCCCAGGGACGCTGCGGGTACGGCCCGCGCATACCCATGATGGTCGTCTCACCTTACGCCCGGCAGAACTACGTGGATCACACCATGACCGATCAGACCTCGATCCTTCGCTTTATCGAGGACAACTGGCTCAACGGTCAGCGAATCGGCAATGGATCGTTCGACACCGTCGCCAATTCGATTGCGTCCATGTTGGCTTTCCAGCCCAACGCCTGTATCCGTTTTTTGCTGCTCGACGACAATACAGGCTTGGTCACCGGGAAGGGTTGCGCCTCGTTATAACGGCTGCGGAGCCGGTTGTTTGTAACCTGTTTTTCATCTTCGGCAATGGGTGCAGCACCGCCTGCATCCATTGCTGTTTTATGCTGTATCGTACGTGACCTGAAAGGTGCGCTAGTGACCTCACGCCGTTCGTTCTTGCGTCAATCCTCATGGCTGGCTGGAAGTATGCTGCTGAGCCGCTCAGACGCGCTTTCCGCGATGAATCACGCCGCAACCACTCCGGCAAGTACGCTCAACGTCAGTACGCTTCCGACCTTTGTCGACGCTCTACCTGTTCCTCCGGTGGCGAAGCCTGATGGAATGCGCGCTCTGCCGTCGTCCAAGACCAGCTTGCCGTATTACCGGATTGCGGCCCGTCCCGTGGAGATGAAGATTCACCGCGACCTGAAGCCGACGCGCTTCTGGTCGTTTGGAGGATCGGTGCCAGGTCCGACTCTCGAGGTGCGTAGCGGTGAAGGCGCTCTGGTCGAGTGGGCCAACGAGTTGCCGCAACAACATTTCCTGCCCATCGATCATCGCCTGATGGGCGCGGGCCCCAAGCAGCCCGAGGTCCGCACCGTCGCGCATCTGCATGGAGCGCGCGTGCCGCCTGACAGCGACGGCTTTCCCGACGATTGGATTGTGCCCGGCAAGTCGGCGCTCTACCACTATCCCAATCAGCAGGATGCCGCGATGCTCTGGTATCACGACCACGCCATGGGCATCAATCGTCTGAATATTTATGCAGGCTTGTTTGGCTTAACATTTTTGCGCGACAAGGTGGAGGACGGACTCAATCTTCCCAGCAGCAAGTACGAAGTGCCGCTCGCGATTTTCGACCGCCTTATCACGCCCGAAGGCCAGCTCTACTATCCGATCTCCGAGAAACCCGGAGCGCCCTGGGTGTTAGAGCTTTTCGGCGACGCAATCCTGGTTAACGGAAAACTCTTTCCCTATCTCGAAGCCGAGCCGCGCAAATATCGTCTGCGTGTGCTCAATGCGTCGAATGCCCGCTTCTATCACCTGAAGTTCGACAACGCGCTTCCCTTTCATCAGATCGGGACCGACCAGGGACTGTTGCCCGCGCCGGTACCGCTTAAGGCGGTGATGATCGCGCCTGGCGAGCGCGCCGACCTCATCGTCGATTTTTCCGACAGCCGCGGCGAGCCGATCGTTCTGAAGAGCGACTCGTTCACCATCATGCAATTCCGGGTCGCCTCGAACAAGGTGACGGATTCCAGTTCGCTACCGGCCACACTGCGACCGGTCCCTCGGCTGGCGGAGTCCGACGCCGCCAAGACTCGGCTGCTCACGCTCGATGAATACGAGAACAATGTCGGCGAGCCGGTTCTCATGCTGCTGAATGCGAGCTACTGGCACGATCCCATTACCGAGAAGCCGGCGCTCAACAGTACCGAGATCTGGAGCTTCATCAATCCCACCGACGACACCCACCCGATCCATCTGCACGCTGTGCGCTTTCAGATCCTCGACCGCCAGCATTACGAGCCTTGGACCTACATGACGAAGAAGGAGTTCCGCTTTCTCGGCCCGCGCGTGCCGCCGGAGCCGGGCGAAGCGGGATGGAAGGACACGGTTCGCGCCGACTCGAAGATGGTGACGCGCATCATCGTGCCGTTTGAAGGCTACGCCGGGCGCTATGTCTGGCACTGCCACATCCTGGAGCATGAAGATAACGAGATGATGCGGCCGTATGAGATCGTAGCGCCGTAGTGACTTCTTGCGCCTACGAAGTACAATGAGCGAACCCGACGAATCGATTCGCTCATGAAAATTGCAGATGTCCGCCAGGAATTTCCCGCGCTTGCGCAGCAGGTCTTTCTCGACTCTGCGTGCGTTAGCCTCGCCCCACAGCGGGCGGTGAAGAAACTCCGCGCCTTTCTCGACATGGCGGCCTACTGTCCCTCTGGTTCCTCCACTCAGCATCATCTCGACATGGACGCAATGCGCAGCGCCGCACGTCCGCAACTCGCCAAGCTCATCAACGCCGAGGAGAGCGATATCGCGCTGGTCGAAAGCACCACGCATGGCTTGAACCTGGTGACTAATGCTATTCCGCTCGAGCGCGACGACCGCGTCGTGATCTGCGATCTGGAGTTTCTCGAGGTCGCAGTGCCGTGGATGCAGAAGTGCGACGAGATTGGTATCGAGGTCGATACCGTTCCTAATCGCGATGGGCAAATTCTGATCGCCGACATCGACGCAGCAATCACCGCGCGCACACGCGTGGTGGCTATCAGTTCCGTTCAGTGGAGCAACGGATTTCGTTGCGATCTGGACGCTCTGTCGCGTCTCTGCCGCGACCGCGGCGTCTTCCTGATCGTCGACGCTGTTCAGCAGCTCGGTGCGATTCCGCTCGACGTGCGAAAGATTCCGGTGGACGCGCTTGCCTGCGGCGGCCATAAATGGCTGATGGCGCCGTTTGGTTGCGGCTTCCTGTACCTGAGTAAGGATTTTCGCGCGACGGTAAAGGCCCCACTCGCCGGATATCTCTCCGTCACCGAGCCCGACGGCGGCTGGGGAACGTACTTCCGTACGCCTTCCATCACACCGGTGCGTCCTTACGACTTCGTCGACGACGCGCGCCGCTGGGAGACGGGAGGCACGGCGAACTATCCGGGCGCGATCGGGCTAGCCGAATCGGTTGGCTTGATCAACGAGATCGGCGTTGAAAACGTGGGCGAACACGTTCTGTCGCTCACCGATCACCTCATCGCCGCTCTGCATCAGCAAGACATTGCAGTGGTTACGCCGGAAGATCGCCGTTACCGCTCCGGCATTGTGGCCTTTTCCATCGGCACGGCGGAAGACAACCTCGCACTAACCAATTTTCTTCAGGTCAACAAAGTCCTGGTATCGGTGCGCTACACCTCCGGCGTCGGCGGCGTGCGCGTCTCCTGCCACCTTTTCAACACAACCGGCGATCTCGACCGGCTTATCGAATTGACTGGCACATTCCTTCGCCAGCATGCGAAGGTGACGGCATAATGGCAGCCGATCCCATCGTCCTTCCCGATCGTGGCGCCGATCTCATCGCCAACGAACACGGCCTGGCGCGCGAGCTCAGCGAACGGCAGATGAGCATGATCGCCATCGGCGGCGCAATCGGTACGGGATTGTTTCTGGGCAGCGCGCTCGCCGTCCGCACCGCGGGGCCGGGCGTCATCCTCAGCTACCTGTTCGCATCGGGCATTGCGCTGCTGCTGATGTACTGCCTCTCGGAAATGGCTGTCGCTCATCCCACGGCAGGCTCGTTTGGCGTTTACGCCGAGCTCTATCTCTCCCCCTGGGCGGGGTTCGTGGTCCGCTATACCTATTGGGCGGCGCAATCCATCGCCATCGGCGGAGAAGCTGTGGCTGCCGCAATCTATACCCAATGGTGGTTTCCCAACACGCCGGCGTGGATGTGGGTTGTCTTCTATGCGGCAGCGCTGATCATTGTGAACGCACGCAGTGTCGGCGCTTTCGGCACATTCGAGTATTGGTTCTCCATGATCAAAGTGAGCGCCATCCTGGTGTTCATCATTCTTGGCGCAGCAATTCTGCTGGGCATCCATCAGCAGCGGCCGATCGGGATGGACAACTTTCATGCAAACGGCGGCTTCCTGCCCAAGGGATGGCTGGGTGTCTGGCTTTCGTTGTCGTTCGTGATCTACAGCTTCATTGGAACTGAGATCGTCGCGGTGACAGCGGGAGAGGCGAAAGACCCTGAACGGTCCGTTCCGCGCGCTATGCGGACCATGCTGGTGCGGCTTGTCATCTTCTATGTGGGCGCCATCTTCATGCTGGTCGGCGTGATTCCGTGGACGCAGATTCAGCCGGGACAGAACATCACCGTCAGCCCCTTCGTGCGCGTCTTCGACGTGATGCATGTGCCGGCGGCGGCTACCATCGTCAATTTCGTGGTGCTCACCGCGGCGCTCTCCAGCATGAACTGCAACCTGTACCTGGCGACGCGAATGGTGTTTTCGCTATCGCGCGGGGGGTACGCGCCGAAAATCCTGGGGCGCGTCTCGAAGAAGGGCACACCGGTTCCCGCGCTCATCGTCTCGGCCGTCGGGCTGGCAACGGCGACGTTGCTGGCGATTCGATTTCCCGCCTCCGCCTACGTCTATCTGTTCGGCATCGCGCTATTCGGCGCGCTGTTTGTCTGGCTGATGATCTTCATCACTCACCTGAGCTTCCGCAAACACTGGCGCGCGCAGCAAGGCCGGAAATTACCCGTACAAATACCTTTCTTTCCGATCACGACGATACTCGGGGGCGCAGCAGTCCTGGCGATCACTATATCGACATGGTGGGTGAAAGATATGCGTTTGATGCTGCAAACCGGCGTTCCCTGGCTGCTCTTCCTTTCGCTTGTTTATTTGATATGGAAGAGGCGGCGCACACGCCGTAGCTCGACGGCGCAGATTCAGGGATGATGCAGTCGCACAGTACGCTCCGAAGCTCACTGGCGATGACGAACCAGCAGCTTTTCCACGCCGCTCAGGAGCATATCCGCGGCCAGCGCCATCAATGCCGCAGGAATTGCGCCCGCGAGGATCACGCCGTTGTCGACCATGGCGATACCGCGAAAAATGAACTCGCCCAGACCGCCTGCGCCAATGGCTGCCGCGATGGTCGCGA